>CALRAI010000054.1 GCA_943350635.1 Candidatus Uhrbacteria bacterium | reverse complement strand
GCAATTTCGATGCTGCGGCGCTGGGAATGATTCTTCTTTCTCCACTGTATCCCGGCACCACTGATAAGGTTTCAGGAGTCTCGAGTGAAGGAACATTTGACTACGGCGGCGAACAATCTGTGAAAGCATTTCGTGACGTGATCAAATTTGCGAGTGGAACGTTGGAGGATCGTGACAGCCTCACCATCGGTGAGCGCGTTTCGATGCCGGTACTTACAAAGAACGTCGGAATTTTTGCATTTTCACATCCGGGAATTATGTCCACGAATGTGATGGGATATTACGGAGATGAGTTACAAAATGTGCGATACGTCGTCAACCGGGAAAGCCCAACCGTCGACACACTGTATCCATTAGAAATTGGGCATTACGACGATGGCATTGCAAACAATAATCCTGCATACGAGTATTCTCGGGATTATTCTTCAAAAGGTATCGATCTTGATTACAGCACTATTGCCTGGAATTCGGAAACGGATGCGCCGTATTTTGATCTCAATCACGATAGCCGTCCCGGAAGTGGTGATTATATTTTCGGCACACAAACTCCGAGTATGTTTGGTAAGAGATATTATTCAGAAGCACTCACCAGCGCGCTCCAAACAAACGGGATCTTTACCGTGCAAACATGGCCAAGCGATCTTGCAACCCCAGAGGATACCGCTCGAGACTGGCCGTACCGAGAAACGATCAACAACTACGATGCAATCGGTCAACTCGATGATATTCATTTCATGTTGATATTCAGCACAAAAGGCCACGTTCTTCCAGCAAGCGATGTTCCAGAAATTCACATGGCGTACGATAATTTACGCGAGAACAATGTTTGGACACGATTAAATCCTGATCAAAGCTACGTTGCGGCACTTCATGCTGCAACGGGTCAGAAATTTACTGAACGAGCAGCGAATACCGAACCAAGCAATTGGAGCAACGCCGCAGCGGAGGGATACGAACTCAGTGGACTCGCAACAACCATCATGTCCTTGGCAGGTGTTGCGGAAATGGCAGATCGAGCACACGAAAATATGTGGTCAACGAATCTCAGTTCCGTACTGACGTCCTACTCTACGTCGCTCACCGCCCCAACATCAACCAAAACCACCGCACCCACAGGAGCAAACAAGCCTCGACGATAACGATGGATCCCCGCTTTCGCGAGGATGACTGAAGCTGGCTATGAGCAAATCCTATTATTCTCGAGCAGTCATCGGTTTTGGAATCTTCGCAGCTGCCGTCATAGATGAGGCTGTTTCACGCAGCGAGCCCATGGTTGGCAGTGGTCGATTATTCCACGCAAAGAATGGAAGCACGAATACTATAAATCCTAATCCGATCGGATGATTCAGATACGGGGAAAAGATATGTGCTATGAAAAGCGCAAGAACACCGCTCGCAAGGCCCATCGAAAGCCAACGCGTTTCTTCACGAGCTGTATATGATCGGTGTACGGCACGCAGCACCGATAAGAAATAGAACCCAAACGCTAAGATTCCAGGGATTCCCATCTTGAGCCAAATATCCTGATACCCCCACTCAAAACGATACGTGGTGTATTCCCCAGTACCATTGTTTGCGCGAATGCGTGGATCATCGGAAACGTACGTTACTGTAGTACCGAATCCGCTTCCCCACAGTGGTTGCTCACCGATTTTATCCATCATTGGCCCAAGCAAATTCCATCGACTCGACACCGCAAGGTTCCGCGTATCGTCTTCCTGGCCTTTGTAGTACGGGCTGCTCGTAAGGTCTGGTCGCGGTGGAAATGGAAAAACTACCAGCGTCCATAAACATACAGCTGCAACAGCTACTGCAACCGCGCCAATTGCCTCTACCTTCATGATTTCTTTGATCGCATTCTTCTCTGTGAAGACTATCATGCCAAGTACAACCGTTGCTCCGCATAATCCCAACCAAAAACTGCGCGACTGCCCCGCGATATCGATTGCCAGCATTGCAGTCAATGGCAAAGCAATCATCCATCGCGTGCGCCAATCTTTTATTGCGAACATCAGTGCACTACAAAGCACCAACGTGAATGTCATTACGTAAAACTGTGCCGGTTCAAATACGCGAAAATACCACGGTCCGTTCGGCAGCAGTCCCACCAGCCATGCCGGACCAGAGAGCAGAGTAACTTCCGCCAATCGTGCGTCGCGAACAAAGCCATACAGCGCCCAAATGCCTTGAACAGGAAGATGCGTAAAGGCAAACAATAGCGCCAAAGACGATGCGGCAACCCACGTGGCCGCAAGCGCAAATGTCCAGAGCAACACTCTTTTCGCCTCTTGCGTCCACACAATCATCGAAAGCGGCAAAAGATACGCAAGTGTTGCGTATCCATTCATATCGTCAAATGCCGCACTAAAACTATTTCGCGTAAAGCCCGAAATTGTCCCAAGCGCTATGGCTCCCGCAAGAAATACGAAGGGGAGATCGCGTTCCGCCACGAATCGTGGACGAACATGGTTGACGATGATGTGATAGAGCGTACCGAGCATCACGGCAACGAATATTCCCTGACGAATACCGAGTGTAACGCCTCCAAGCGAAACATCGATCATGTGCCCATGGCCACCAACAAATATCTCGAGCATTGCGAGCGCGAATCCCCAAACAAGCGACCGCTTTGTAACGATACATACTCCAATCACCAGTATTGCGAACGGAATAGCACTCCACACCGTATGCTGCGTGAACCACGCTGCGGCATGAACAGCGAGCAACGCGCCCATTCCATACAATGTATTTCGATCGTAGAATTGCTTCAGGATTGGTGGCATATATTTATAGGTGATGTTTTTGCACGATGATGTTTCGTGCAGCATTGTATTTTTGTACACGCCTTGGGATCCATCCCAAATATTTCCATGGAAGGCGATACACAAAGGACGGCAACCATGAGGATCCAATGCGGGACTCCCCGTCGATCATGACGTGGCACCACACACCGGGAACCACCACGCCGATCTTGTGCTGTGAAAGCATAGTGAGCCACACGTCCCAGTCCTGAAATCGCTTGATGACTGGATCGAATCCTGGAAAGTCTTTCCTACGCACAAGCGACGTGGTGTGAACGAAATTCATGTGTCGTAATCGATTTCCGTCAAATGGCACACCGTGAAATACTTTCCAGCCGAATCGGAATCCGCTATAGGCGTAGCTCGCTTCAGGGTGCTCTGTGAGTTGCTGAACAAATCGCGCGATCATTTCGGGTTTCATCACCACATCAGCGTCACAAAACACCACAAACTCCCCTTTTGCCTCTGTGAATCCACGATTCCGTGCCGGATTTGCTCCAGCGTTCTTTTGGTGAATGACGCGAATTGTTGTATCGAAAACCTTAAGAGCGCTAGCCGTGTCGTCCGTTGATCCGTCGTCGAC
>CALRAI010000053.1 GCA_943350635.1 Candidatus Uhrbacteria bacterium | reverse complement strand
ATCCTATCGAGGCGTTGCGATACGAATAGTTCGTCTTGAAGTATTCACGATTCAAGACCTAACCCCTTTTGGTATACTTCGAGATATATGTCTCGATCCACTATTGGTATTGCCGTGTGCGGAGTGCTCGTGCTGTTTGCGGGAGTTGGCGCTGGTGCGTATTTGGCACAACAACAATCGTCGTCATCAACTGCAACGTCATCCGCAACATCGACGCCTGTTGGAACATCATCAACTATCGCAAGTACAACACCAACCAAAGGATCGATCGATCTTTTTGGCACAATGCTTGCGTATCAAACCAGCCAGGGATTCGCTGGGAATAAGGCAATGGAGGATTTAGCCCAGGAAAGCTGGCTCACGTTACGCAACAGCACATCGTATTCTTCCTTCACGTCGAGAATGACCGAAAACTTCACACGCAATGCGGCGCTTGCGGCACAAACGGGATTCTCGTCCAACCGCGATGTGGTTGGAGCATTCGCGTGGAACGTGATTCAACCGGAAAAAGGCGGTGCGTACGATTGGGATATTCCGGATAAAACGATGGCTGCAGCCGGAAAGGCCGGGCAAACATTCTCCGCAGTCATCCAGCCGTTTGCTGCGTGGGATACCAAAGAACGCATCGATCCCGACCACTGTGTTGGCATCGACTTTGTGTATTTCGACTACGCCGCCGGCAAACCGGTGGACATGGATGCGTATGAGGCATGGATTGCGGCATTAGTGGAGCGGTACGACCACGATGGTGTCGATGATATGCCGGGTCTCACCACGAAAGTGAGTCACTGGGAAGTTGGAAACGAGGTTGAGGGTTCTTGCGGTGGCACATTGCTCAATTCCGCAACGTATATTTCCTTACTGAAATCCACCTACAACACAATTAAGGCCGCAGATGCTACCGCGTTGGTTCTGAATGCAGGTGCTTTAGAAATTCTTGGGGAGCGTGGTGATAAGATTGCTCAAACATCGGATTTCTGGAACGAATTCTTTGCACAAAACGGCCCAGAATACTTGGACATCTTTAATATTCATTACAATCGTGAACGCGCTGGTGCGTCGTCTACCCTTGCTGCTTGGGAACAGCACCTCGCGTTCTTCCGAAATCTCCTTGACGACACTGGGCATACCGCAACACCGCTGTGGCTCACAGAATACGGTACATATTCTGGATCACCAAAAGCAAAGGAAGGAAGGGATGGCGTCAGTATCTCGTACCCAACGCAAAGTGCCGCCACTCAGCAGTCGTGGTATTTCCGTACTGCGGTGAGTGGAATGTCTTACGGCGCCGAACGGTACTTTGTTGATCTGTCCGGAAACGACGATAGTGGCATTGGTGGATCTGCGCTGTTTAGCGGCAATGGGAAAACAGCACGACCCTTTGTGCAAACGCTCATTATGCTCGGCACGCAACTTCACGACGTTACGGCAACGGAGAAGCTCGCCGATGGTCAATATGTCTTTACACTCTCCAACGGCACCGTAGCATTCGCACTTTGGAGTGGCGACGTCCCACAAGGACTCCGTGGCAAACCCGTTGTTGTGTACGACGTGAATGGCGTGGAAACATCGGAAAATGGAACCGATATCGTCTTCTCTGAAACATCACCAAAGCTCGTAATCCTCTAATATCTGCTACCGCGATAATTCACTTTTCCGCTAACATTGGCTGTGAATTGACATAGATATCGTTTTCCCGTACACTTTCGTCAACATTTATTTAGCGAAGTATGTCCCAAGATACCCTGATCAAACTCGAGTGTACGATTTGTAAGTCCTTGAACTACCGTTCTACTAAGAATAAGAAGATTCTCAAGGATCGCCTGGAACTCAAGAAGTTCTGCATCAAGTGCAAGCAACACCAGCCACACAAAGAAACGAAGTAGCCTAGGCTACTTCGTTTCTTTTTCGGTAATTATTTTCTGTAAATCCTCGATCTTCTGATTCTCTGGATTCACTTCTCGTAAATGATCCAGCGCCTGTTGCGCTTCGTCGTATTCCCCAATATCGATAGCGGCCTCGATAAAGAAATCAAGATACTTAGGATTGTTTGGGCTGATGTTCTTTGCTTTTTCGTAATACGGATATGCACTCTTTGCGTCGTGCTGCGCATCGAATACTTCTCCTAATGCTGCCAATACACTTGCATCCTTTGGCGCTAACGTCACGAGAAACTCCAGCGCTTCCTTTGCCTCTGTATATTGCCCTTGTGTTAAATACATTCTTCCCAACGTTTCGTATGCATCGATGTTCTTTGGATCGTGAGTAACGATCGCGATCAGCTCCTTTTCTGCTAAATCGAATCGCTCGTTCACGATGGATGCCTTTGCTTCGTCCAACATGGCGAGTAGTTCTTTTTTATCGATTTTTCCTTTTCGTTGATGCTCCACGTATCGTCGTTCCAGTGCCGTGAGCTTTCCCGCAAGTCTGCGAAAAGCTTCTTGAATCATCTTTACTCCAGGCAACACCGATAGTTTCCAAAATGCTTTGCCTTTTTCCTCCACTTGCCTGCGCATACGATCCTCCAGCAATGTGCGTTTTGTTTCTCGCGTTCGCGCTTCTTTTGAGGACATCGGATCCACAATCGAGAGCTGCGGTATTTTGCGATACGCCAAAAATACCAACACACCAAGCGAACCAAGCGCCACAAGCCACAACATGCCGTCGATAATCGTCATACGCTTTGTGCAATCATCACGTCTCGACCTGCAGCAATAATGGCTTCGAAGTCGTGAATCTTGATGCTTGCTCCGCCAACCAACACTCCATCGATACTTGGTTCGCGAAGAAATTGATACGCGTTCTCGCCGTTCACGGATCCGCCATACACCACAGAAAGCGCGATGGATTTTCCACCGAATGCTTTTTTGACGGCTTCACGAATGCCAACATTCATTGCAATCGCATCTGCCGGAGTGGCGGACAAACCGGTGCCAATTGCCCAGATTGGTTCGTATGCCACAATCAGTCGCGACGACGCATTTATCGTAACGCCACGCAATGCAGCCTCTATCTGCTGAGCCACGAATACCTCCGCCTTTCCTGCGGATCGAACATCCTTCGACTCCCCCACACACAACACTGGTACCAACGATGTTTGCGTAATAAGTTTCATCTTTGCGTTTACCACTGTATCCGACTCAGCATTCATTGCTCTGCGTTCCGAATGACCGATGATGACGAATCCGCATCCGGCGTCGTCGAGCTGCGCAACGGAAACGTCACCGGTGAATGCACCAAATCGCTCGGTACCCATGGCTTGCGCACCAAGCGCAACACGCGTGCGCACCAATACTTTTCGCACTTCGGACAGCGCGGTGAAGGAAGGACAAATCACAATCTCTGGCAACACCTCGTGCCCCATCACGGAACGCAATACGCCACGCGCATGCGCGACGGATTCTCGAATCCCTAAATGCATTTTCCAGTTGCCGATGATGGTTTTCATAAAATATTTTGATCAGATTGCCTTCAGTACTTCCGTCATCCTGAGGCTTGCCGAAGGATCTCTCGCAGGCTCCTTCTGATCACCAGCGAAAGATCCTTCGCGTGCGCTCAGGATGACTGAACCGGAAGAAGCTCTCGCAATTCGTCTTCGTTTGCGAAGGGTCCGATTGCTGCAAGAGACATACGGTCGAATCGGAGATACTGTTTTGAAACTCGAGCGATATCTTTAAGAGTAACTGCGTCAAACTTTTTCAAACGTTCCAATGGCTCTTCGATCGTTCCAAGGAACAGCGCTTGTCTGCCGTAGAATTCTGCGCGATCGGCGGAGTCTTCAAGGCTCAACGACAATCCTCCGCGAACGTTGTCCTTCACCATCGAAAG
>CALRAI010000052.1 GCA_943350635.1 Candidatus Uhrbacteria bacterium | reverse complement strand
GAGTTTTTCTTTGAGCGTCTTTGCAAGCTCGAGCCCGCGTTCGAATTTCTTCACTCCTTCGTCCAGATCCACGTTCTGTGTTTCAAACCACTCGGTAATCGATTCAAGTTCTTGAAATGCATCAGCGAACGAAATTTTTTTGGACATATACAATTCCTATTAATGTTCACCCGTGTCATCCCCGCGAAGGCGGGGATCCATCCTTCACCGAAACGCTCTGGATCCCCGCCTTCGCGGGGATGACGATACGTGAGATTTATTACAATAACGATTCTTGAGTGGCGTGTGATTCAACCTGAGCTCGGATACTTCCCTCCCCCAATTGTATGGTGAACCGATCCCCTGGCGCAACATCGCGATGTGAGCGGAGCACTTTGCCAGCAATCGATCGCACAATGGCGTATCCGCGCTTTAAGACCTCTTTCGGATCGATACTTTTCAGCACACGCTCAAGCTCTGTTATCGATCGTGCACGCTCGTCGAGCACAACACGAAGTCGAGTATCGATCGTTTGCACACGCCGATCGATATGTTCGACGGTTGCAATAAGACTCAACCGAAATCGTTCAAACGCATAGCCGAAACGCCGATGCACATCGTCCATGGACTGCATGAGTCGTGCTAGGGAACGGTCGAAGATACTCACAGCGCGATCGACGGCGTGTGTTTTATTATCGATCTCGTATTGGAGCTGGTCGCCGATCCTATCGATTCCAACCGAAACTGTCATGTCGATCTCTCGCCTATCAGGGACGACGCGTTCCGCAGCATTGCTCGGCGTTGATGCACGTACGTCGGCCACAAAGTCGCATAAACTTTCGTCACGTTCATGGCCAACGGCGCACACCACAGGAATAGCACTTTGAAACACTGCGCGAGCAACGGCTTCGCTATTAAAGGCATGCAAATCTTCGAGGCTACCACCACCTCGAGTGAGAACGACAACTTCAGG
Organism: Candidatus Uhrbacteria bacterium; assembly: GCA_943350635.1. Classification (GTDB taxonomy): domain Bacteria; phylum Patescibacteriota; class Patescibacteriia; order UBA9934; family UBA9934; genus CAIKHN01. Next base: position 3,274 of record CALRAI010000052.1, on the reverse strand, counting down.
TCGACTCTCGACCGGAAGCGCATTCAGTCGCGCGAAGGCTCCGAGAATTTCCTGTACCGCGTCTTTTCCCTGCACCGTAACCGGCGTATGCAATACCGTTATACCGCTCCAGCGATTCCGAAGGATGCGGAGAAAATCGCCGTATGCCGCGGCCTCGCCGGAGGTAATGAGACCAATGCGCTCCGGGAATCGAGGGATCGGTCGTTTGCGATCGGCTTCGAACATTCCTTCCGATCGGAGCTTTTCTTTCAGCGCAAGATACGCTTTTTGCAGCGCACCCTCCCCCACAAGCTCAATCGCTGTCACGTTCAGCGTAAACTTTCCAAAGCGTTCAAACACTTTCGACGTTCCAGTCACATGCACTCGCATTCCACTTTGTAGCGGAACCGCAAGCGCAAACACTGTCATGAAACAGGAAATTTTTGCTTCCGCTTTTTCGTCCTTCAGATCAAAATTCACCCATTTGCCTTGGCTGATTTTAAAATCCACCACCTCGCCCTCAATCACCATGTTTTCATGAGGAATAGTGCGAAGCGCATGGTTGACGAGGCCAAGGTAATCGGAAACGGAGATAATGGCTTTCATAGCTCCTTTTCATCCAAGATCAACACGCTCTTTGCGCCTGCTGCGGGATTGCCATTATTCCAATCACCCATCGCCTCCATAATAACTGTTTGCGCGTAAAGGTAATTTTCGCCGTGGCGAGTACCGGGATCATTGGTAATAAAATTCTCACCGTCGTAGCCACGGATAACAACATAATGATACGGCGCAGCATCCTCGAGATAGAACTCATTATTCATTTTTTCTGTAACCACCGGAACAAGTATCGGCCTTCCTGCAGAAATATATGCCTTTATGTGATCAACTGTTGGATTATCAACAACGGTGAATTGTATCGACGCATAGAGTTCAGCAAATGTCTTTAGCTCGGAAACGGTGAGATTTTCCCCAAATCCTTCTCGTGTTTGTGTATCGATCATCGCAGAAAATGCAGCGTTCGCAATGCTAGGATCAATACGATCGGAAACCGCGTCGATATAGAGCATTACCATAAGCAACGACGCTTCTTCTTGCAGAGTTTTATGCGTATCGTCCCATACAGCATCCGGCGCCTGCGTCGTAAACGGCACCAAAAGATTTTCTGAAACTTTCTTAGAGGCTGGAGGGGCTGCCAGTAGTTCCAATGCGGCTTTCGCAATATCAGTCAGCTCCGATGAAGACGCTGGTGACGGTTCGGCATTCGCTACAGCTGTTGCAGGAGGTATCGCTGCTACGCTCTTTTTTTGAATGAGTTGATTGTATGTTTGAGAAGGAATGGTTGATGTTGGAACAACGGGACCGCCATTCATTCTCTGATAAATATACAATCCAAAACATACTATCGCCACGATACCGAACAAATATCCATACCACGGCTTCCATGGTTTTACTGGCTTGTCGAATGGGTTTTGGAGCAATTTCCCCATGATCATAACAATGATATTTATGAAGACGTTCTCCCCTTGGCCCAATTTCGGACAAGCCACGTGGCTCGCACATCGTCTTCATTATATCGAATCACATCGTCGAGCATTTCTCGGTTCCCAGTGCGCAGCCAATCCTCATACCACAATACTGAATTCAAGCCGGATGCATCGTCGTGTCGCCAACGGAATCCTAAAAACTGTGCAATATCTTTCAACGAATAAAACGACAATGGAAAAATAACCGCTTCGCGCAAACGCTCAAGCACATCAACAGAACGCTCAGCAAGGTCGTCGACAAATCCTTCTGGCGCGCCATGACGTTGCGCCATGAGCTTAAATACATCTTGCTCGTACCATCCATAGTGATACACGGGAATACCAGGACGCGATTCCATAAAGGCGACGAATGCATCCCACGCTGCTTTTTCTTCGCTTTGTTGCTTTGCTAGGAATGTGTGAAATTCTTCGCTCTTGCCATGAACGTCGAGCACGCCAAATAAGTAATGCAAATCCCGCAATGGATCGGCTTCAATGTCCACGATGAGCGCGTCGTCCGTTTTTGGAACATCGATCGTGCCAAGAATGACAGGTTTGCCGTCCACGAGCGCCTTTGCACCCAATACAAGAAACTGCAAACGTTCTGCGGTAACGCCATGCACACGATGCGCGAGCTTGTCGGCATGCTGTGCGGCAAGCTGTGCAACGGTGGTAATGCCGGCGTCGTTGAGCGCGCTCACTTCACTGCGCCAAATGCGATTCATGCGAGAAAGATGATCGCTCGCCACGGTTTCTGCCTTGCATTTATCGAACCATGGGGATTGCTTACAATCCGATGTGAGGAAGTGTGGTTCGTGAATTCCCTCAAGAATGCGTTCAATGCCGTCCAGCGCAAGGCGAAACTTTGTAAGAAAATCGTCGAGAACGTACGCCTCCACCGTGCCATCTGGGCGCATAATGTATCCCTGCTTTGGCTTCATGCCCTGCGTGTGTCTAAGCACTTCAGCGTAAAACGCGCCTTGAACGCAATATTCGTCTTTCAAATGACGCGAACGCTTAATATCGCAGGCAACGTAGTAATAGTCGCCGAAATGTGATTTGCCGGAAACGCGCTCAAAAAGATCGGGCCTTGCTACCCAATTGCCGTGCATAAGCACGCCACCGTAAATCGATTGCACGCCTTGCTGCATGAATTCCAGTGTTTTTGCGACGGCAGCGTCTTCCGATACCTCATCAATTTCAACAGATTTGCGGGAAACAAGAATCGCACGCTCTTGCTCTTGAATAAGCGCGTCGTCCTGCACACGGGAACGCAAAGGATTGTCTCGAACTTCGCCCGACGCGTCGTACGCAATCCAGCTCGGACACTTGAGATACCGATAAAAGCTTTGTTTCGTAATGCGTTTGTGCATGGGGCTAGTGTACAGGAGTCCACTCTGCTCCTCAACGGGTCCTGTCACGTCGGTCGCGACCGACGTGACCTGTCACTTATCGCTCCTCCCTCCGCTTCGTGGCGACTCGGGTAAACATTTTTCTGCTGCGTCGCACTGTGCTAACGCTGCGACGTCTCGCTATCGCTCGACTGCAGCTGGGCACCCGGCAGCCTCGCTGAAAAATGTTCACCACTCGTCCCCACTGCGCTTCGGTCGATCGGTGAGACTCAGGCTCACCTGATTCACTCGCGCCAGTGGCGAGGGTACATTTTTCCAACGAGCACGCGCCCCACAGTTGCAGGTGAACGAAGTGAACCGTCGCAACGTAGGGGATTCGCGCGGAGTGCAGAACAATGTACCCGAGCCACCAGCGAG
>CALRAI010000051.1 GCA_943350635.1 Candidatus Uhrbacteria bacterium | reverse complement strand
TTTGACGATGTGCTGAAGGCGAAGCAAGAGCGGGCAGAAAAGCGCGGGGGATTCGTAAAGCGAATCATTCTTGATACTGCGGATGAGGTGAAGAAATAAATCACAGATCTGATTCTGAGGGATTCTTGGATTGGTTGGGAAAGGCTGTGAAGGAAAGGGAGGGAAAAAAGGAATGCACAGAGTGACCGATGGCTTGGCGCCGGGGTGTCGTGTTTTGCAAAATGTTGGATGTCGCTTTGACACCACATCTTGCACATCATTTCATTGGGGTTTTTGAACATAAAATGTGGTGTCAAAGCGACATCCCAAAATAACGATTTCGACACACGACGCTCATCTATCGTCCCAAGCTCCGCACCTCCAACCCTCCAAAGAATCAGTTCAGAGGAATCATTCCTCATCCCATGGTACGATATTCGCACCTCAGAATCTCTCATTCTCAAATATTACATTATGGCAAAACTCCACGAAGTTCACGGTCGTTTGTTGAAAAAGAAAAAGGAAAAGCGGGAAATGGTGCGGTCGTTCCAGGACGAATTGCGGAACAATGCGCACTACATGGAAATTTTGGAGAAGATTGAAACATTAAAAGCGGAAAAGAAGAGTATCGAAAATGAGGCACGAGGACGAGATGCAGATACGGGAAAGATTGAAGAGCTGAAGGTAGATATTCAATCTGATACAATCTTATTAGCAGACATTGCGCTGAACATGTACGTACAGCAGCTGCCCGTGGAAATCGTGGACGACATGAATGTGAAATGGGCGCCGGTATTTAAAGTAAGCTTTAAAAAAGACTAGCGTATGACTCTTTCGAAACGCATCGACATTGTGCGCACGTTGACGATTGTGCAGATGATTATTCCGCTTATTTTTCTTGCTGGTGGAGCAACATTCATGATGGTTATGCTGTTTGGGAGTTCGGGAGAACTTCCGCCGCTATCGTTCATTGCTTTCGGTATATTTCTTGGACTCGTTGCCACGGCGGTTACGATTCTTATGCCATGGGTAGTACTTACGGCACTGAAAAAACGAAAAGAGAACTGGGCGATTGCCGCATTCGTGGTGCTTATCATTCAAATTGTTGGTGGCGGAGGGCTTTTCTCCATTCTCCCTATTCTTTCGTTAGTACTTTTGCTCAATAAAGAAGCAAGCGCATACATCGGCATGAAGTAACGTTCGTCGTGTTACAATTGGCATATATGCAACGGGCACAAACGGGTGGTGCAACAGGTTTACTCTGGGAATTGGGAGGTGATGTTTTGCGTTTCCCGGCATGGTGGTATGGAAAAGGGCTTATTAGTGCTTTGCAGTACACGCTTTCATTCATTCAAGGGTACGCGCGAACTCTGGGAGTACTGACGTGGGTGAAGAATATTTTTACACCAATGTTTGGCCGATACGATTGGCAGAGCAGAATTATTAGCGTGTTCATGCGTTTGGCGAACGTGATTGCGCGCGGCTTTGCGACCATGATCGTGGCGATCATTGCCGTTGCGGTATTTTGCATATACATCGTGCTGCCGATTGCGTCGATCTCCTTCATGCTATTTCACGCAACCGCAGTTTTTGCTCTATGAGTCTCGATCTTTCTCTCATCGATTCCGCCAACGATCGCCCGGCGGGTATCCCCGGCGTGTTGATCGACGGTATGTTTTGGTACTGGGACGGCGAGATTGATGAAGCGGCAATTGACTATCGAAAGCGCGCCCGAGCAATCGGCCAGATGTTCCAATGGATTGGCATTGGGTGTGCAATAGTCGCCTTCATCGTTTTCGCGATCGGCATCGTAACAACACATGCTACCGATGTACTCACGATCGATTTCTGGCAAACGCCACACGGGGACCTGTTTGCATTCTGGTTTGGTATTCTCTCGCTCTGCTTCACCTGGTACAAAAAACAATCCATCGCAGAACATACGAAGGTAATTCCAAAAGCAAAGAAGAATAGCGCGGAAAAAACTTCGCTTCCATCGTTATCCGCAACAACGCATCGTCAGGGTATGTTTGCTGCACTTTCCGCGGAGTCGATATCCATTTTTGAAGAAGCATTCTTGCTCGCAAAGAAATCGAACCACAGTACTGTAACGGCATTGCATATTTTTGCAGCAGCCACCGTGAATCAAGATATTCGTATTCTCTTCGCGCGCCTCGGAATATCGCTCTCCTCGGTAATCGATCCTCTCCGTCGGAAAATGGCGCCATTGCCAACGGGGGAGACGAGCTTTGGATCGGATGCAATCGCTATCGTTGTCGACGCATTTTTCAGTTCAGCAACACTTGGTCTATCGTCGGTTTCTCCGCTGGAATGTTTTGCGGCAGCGTACGATGCCGATCCTTTTTTGCAAGAAGTTCTTTTCGCAGCAGGAGTCGATCGTGATGCCATGACCAACGCGCTCGCGTGGCTTCGTATTCAAGATGCGTTGCATCGCAGGTATCTCGATTTCCGAAAAGCGGCAGGGTTCAAACCAACGGGCAATATGGACCGTGCATACACCGCCGTCGCTACGCCATTTCTTGATAACGTCACCGACGATCTAACTAAGAACGCTGTGTACGGCCGATCCGAATTCTGCGTAGATCGCGATGGAGAAATGAAAGCGCTGCTCCGATCTATCGAAGGCGGAAGCCAAAGCGTCGTGCTTGTTGGTACACCCGGCGTTGGGAAGGGCGCCATCATCGAAGGCCTTGCACAGCTGATGGTAGAAGAGAAGGTTCCAGATATGTTGAAGGATAAGCGATTGCTGCGCATGAACGTCGCGCACATCGTCAGCGCAGAAGGCGGACACGGTGCAGAGGAGCGATTCTTGTATGCGCTTTCCGAAGTCGCCGCATCCGGCAACATCGTTCTCGTCATCGAAAATATTCACGAACTTGTCGGGATTGGTGGATCTATCGATCTCTCCTCGATTCTCGCGGGAGAATTAGAAAAGGGTTACACGTTTGTTATTGCGACTGCTACGCCAGGTGGATACACGGAAAAACTTGAGCGATCGAGCCTCGGTCCAAAATTGCAGCGCATCGCCATTGACGAACCGGATCGAAATTTAGCAATCCGTATTCTCGAATCGCACATCGGCAGCATTGAACATCAGAACAATGTGGTGTTTACGTATCACGCCGTTGCAGCGTGTGTGGATCTTGCTTCCCGATATTTGCACGACAGCGTGCTACCAACATCGGCGATTTCAATTGCGAAAGAAGCAGCACTCGACGTCGGCAAACGGCCACGAACGAAAGGATTGGTATGGGTGAGCCGGGAAGATATCGCTTCACGAGTTTCCGAACAAGCGAAAGTTCCTGTCACATCAATTTCTCAGGACGAGAGTCAGAAACTATTGCAGCTTGAATCGCGATTGCACGAACGCGTTATTGGGCAAGAGGCCGCAATCTCGTCGGTATCATCCGCACTTCGCAGAGCACGAACGGAGTTGCGATCTGGCGGAAAACCAATTGCAAACTTTTTATTTCTTGGTCCAACGGGTGTAGGAAAAACGGAACTCGCAAAAACAACATCGGAAGTGTATTTCGGTAGCGAGAATGCAATGGTACGTTTTGACATGAGTGAATATCAAGATCAAGCATCGGTCACACGACTCATCGGTGGAAATGGTCAGGCTGGTCTTTTGACAGAAGCAATTCGGAAGACGCCATTCACATTATTATTGCTCGACGAACTTGAAAAAGCGCATCCCGATATTTTGAATCTATTCCTACAAGTAATGGACGATGGCCGTCTTACCGACGGACTTGGTCGCACGATCGATTTCACAAACGTTATTCTCATTGCTACATCGAACGCTGGCACGCAATACATTCAAGATGAAGTACAAAAGGGCACGAATCTCACGTCTATAAAATCCGAGCTGATGGAGAATCAACTGCGCCAAGTGTATCGTCCAGAATTTCTCAATCGTTTCGACGACGTGATTGTGTTCTCTCCACTCACGCAGGACGATGTTGCAGCTATTACGTATTTGATGATTTCGAAAATTGCAGAACGACTCACGGCCAAAGGCTTAACATTGCGTATTGACGATGACGCTGTGCACGAGCTTGCACTGCAAGGCTTCGATCCAAAGTTTGGTGCGCGTCCACTGCGCCGTGTACTCCAAGACAAAGTGGAAAACGGCATTGCAGACCGCATTTTGCGTGGCGATGTTGGGCGCCGCGACACCGTGGTGTATAAAAAAGGCGGGGAGATTGCGGTTGAAAAAGCTGCAGC
>CALRAI010000050.1 GCA_943350635.1 Candidatus Uhrbacteria bacterium | reverse complement strand
ATCGCGAACGCCAGTGGCGAGGGTGCACGGTTTGCACCGACAACTTGGAGTTCAGCTGCAGCCGAGCACAGCGAGGCGTCGCAGCGTTACGACTTGTTGGAGGAAAAACCGTGCACCGAGCCACCAGTTCGCGAAACGTCTTTCCGACTCCTATGTATTCCGACATTGCGAAAAACAAACAACGAACATGGGTGCTCATTATCGTGATGAGTTCGATTGTTGTTGGCCTTTCAGCATTCATCGGTTCGATGGCCGGCCTTGAACCTGGACCAAGCATCCTCCTTGGCACCATGATCGCCACGATATACAGCCTTATTAGTTACTACAGCTCATCAGCTATTGCGCTTTCGGTGAGTGGCGCAAAGCCCATTACCAAGGCACAAGCACCAGACTTGTATAACGTTGTTGAGAATTTGTGCATCGCGAATGGTCAAACTACTCCCGCGATCTATATCATTGAGGATCCTAGCCCGAATGCCTTCGCAACAGGACGAGATCCTGAACATGCATCCATTGCGTTCACAACAGGAATTCTGAAGATTCTCACGCGTGAAGAATTGGAAGGTGTTGCGGCACACGAACTTTCCCACGTCAAAAATTACGACATCCGCGTGATGACGATTGTTGTTGTGCTTGTTGGACTTATTTCACTTATCGCAAATATCCTCATTCACGTGCGCATTGGTAGAGGCGATAGCAAAAATGGAAATGCCGCGCTTGTGTTTATGCTTGTTGGATTGCTCCTTGCGATTCTTTCACCAATCTTTGCCCAGATTATTCAGCTCGCAATTTCCCGAAGCCGTGAATATCTTGCGGATGCAAGCGGCGCACTCCTTACCCGATATCCTGAAGGTCTTGCGTCGGCACTAGAAAAAATTGCTCGTCATGGCACACCACTGCAAAACCCCAATCATGCCACCGCACATCTTTTTCTGAGCAACCCGTTTGGTGCGACAAAAGAAAAACGATCATGGTTCTCTAATCTCTTCTCTACACATCCACCCATGGAAGAACGCGTTACCAGACTAAGAAATATGGGTCGATAAATTCGGTGGAGTATGAACGAACTTTTGGAAACCTTCACCAGCCATTTAAAAGCCGTGCTCACCCGAGCATTGTGTTTAGCGGTGGAAGAAGGAGGCGAAACGATTAGTCCAACGCATTTGCTCTGGGCGCTCGGTACGGAAAACGGCAGCATTGGTGCAGAAATTCTCCGGAAGGCTGGCGCAACTCCGGGAGCGTTCCAGCGTTTAGCATATTTGAGTGATGCGGGGTTGCCAGAGGATGCCATGCTCCGCGCAAGCAAAGTCACACCTCTTCTCTCTGCAGAATCTAAGGCAATCATCGAGAAGGCTGTTCATGCCGCTGGTACTCATGGCCATAGGTATGTTGGTACCGAGCATTTGCTTCATGGCATTACGCAAGCAAAAACAAAGGCTACCGCTGATTTTTTTGTCATGAGCAGCGTGAATGAAAAAATTATTCGCGATAATTTAGAAACGGTGTTTCAAACCACCGCAAACTTTCCTGAACCGCTCGATGGCAATAAGGGATCTCGACCGAACACAAAGACCACCGAGGAGAAAAAGCCTTGCGAGGACTGCGGCGAAGTGCACAACGACGATGAGCATGGCGACGAAAAAGATTCTGCACTGGGATATTTCACTACAGAACTTACCGATAAGGACATTGCAGAATCTATCGATCCGGTAATTGGTCGGGACGAGGAAATTGACCGCGTCGTAGCAATTCTTGCACGTCGTACAAAGAATAATCCGCTTTTACTTGGTGAACCTGGTGTAGGAAAAACTGCGATCGCTGAAGGTTTAGCGAAACGTATTCTTGCCGGAACAGTTCCCGACGCTATTCAACGACTCCATATTCACCGCTTGGACATGGCGGCGCTCGTTGCGGGCACCATGTATCGCGGCGACTTTGAAGCGCGCATTACTCAACTGCTTGAAGAACTTCATGATCGGGACGACGTCGTGTTGTTTATTGACGAGATTCACACCATTGTTGGCGCAGGATCCGCAAGCGGAACGATGGACGCTGCAAACATGCTCAAGCCCGCATTAGCTCGCGGTGAGTTGCGATGCATTGGCGCAACAACATCGGCAGAATTTAAAAAACACATCATGGTGGATGCTGCGCTCGAACGCCGCTTTGCCACGGTTACCGTTCGCGAACCTAGCGCAACAGAAACCATCGCTGTTCTGAAGGGCATCAAGCACCATTACGAAAAACATCACTCCGTGCGGTATTCGGACGAAGTTCTCGAATCGATTGTGCGCGTTGCAGAGCGGTACATGACCAGTAAGCAGTTCCCAGACAAAGCGATCGATCTTCTGGACGAAGCCGGTGCGCACGTCAATGTGAATCGAAAAATGACCAACAAGAGCATTCTCAAACGTCGAACGTTAGAATCCGACCTTATCAATATTCGAAAACTCAAGGAGGAAGCAATTACGAAAGAACATTTCGACGCTGCGACGATGTTTAAAGAAGAAGAGGCGCATCTTGTGCATACCCTTGCGACTCTTAAAGAATCCCCGGTTACGCATCCGGCAATCTCAATCACGCACGACATGATTCTTGCTGTTGCTTCAAAAACCACTGGCGTGCCACTTGAACGTCTTACTGCAGACGACCACGATGTATTACGAAGCATCGACGAACGACTCCAAAAGCACGTGATTGCACAACATTCTGCTGTGGCTATTGTGGCAAGCGCTATGCGTAGAGCGAAGTTGGGATTTGCAAAACCGAATCATCCTCTTGCGTCGTTTCTGTTTGCTGGACCATCGGGTGTGGGGAAAACCGCGCTCGCCAAAGCGCTTGCCTTGGAAATGTTTGGCGATGCAAAAGCGCTTATTCGTTTTGACATGAGCGAGTTTGCGGAAGGATTCAGTGTAAGCAAATTAGTCGGCGCTCCAGCAGGCTACGTTGGCTACCGTGAAGGAGCAAAGCTGAGCGACGCATTGCGAGACCGTCCGCATGCCGTGATTCTTTTTGATGAGTTGGAGAAAGCGCACAAAGATGTTCAGGCATTGTTATTGCAAATTCTCGACGAAGGATCCATCACCGACGCTACTGGCGCAAAAGTGAATTTCCAGCACAGCATCGTCATCATGACCACAAATGCAGGGCAAGATCGATTGCAAAAGAAAAATCTTGGTTTTCATGAAGTACAGAATCCCGCCACACAGATCCACGACGATCTCCGTGCCGTGTTCGAGGAGCAATTCCGTCCAGAGCTCGTGAATCGCATTGGACATATCTGTGTCTTTAATCCATTGAAGTCCGATGATATTGTTGCCATCACGAAACTTGCGATTGACGACATGATCGGCCGACTCAAAACCGCGAAACTCACCGTGACACTTCCAAAGAAGCTCGCAGAAACGCTCGCAAAACACGTCAAAACAGCTCACGGCGCTCGCGATGTTCATCGCGTACTTGAAGAACATCTTGAACACAGCATCGCAAATGCGATTCTTGCTACAAAGCGACCAAAAACGCATATTCACGTCACACTCGCAAAAGACGGAGCAATCCAGGTGAAGTAACACACAGAAGCCTCTCGTTTTCCGGGAGGCTTTTGTATTTCGCGTGTTATAATTTGATTATCCATATGGCAGCAACAGCGACATCTTCCGCATCGATCGGCGCGCAACTTCGTGCTGGTCAGATTTCTGCTGTCCGAGATCGTGTCGGACGAACAGGAAGTGGCGATTTTCAAGGATTGAGCACGCTTCAACCAAGCGCGATTCCATCAAGCGAAGGAGCTAATCCCATCATTCGCATGAACCAAAGTCGACAAGCGATGAATCGCTTTGCGAATCCTGGCGGAAACATGCCGAATCTTCAAGTCACCAGCGAAACACTTCGAGAAGCGGGCACTGGTCAGGAAAGTGATGCGGATGATATCGACCAGCAAATGGCTTCGGTCGCAGACGAAAATCAACAGGCGCAGAGTATGTCGCTCGCGGCCCGAGCAAAAAGTCGAGCAAAAGGCGCGACAGAAGATGCGACAAAGAAAACAGCAGATATGCTGAAAAAGAAATTTGAAGAGTTTATGGCAGAAGCAAAAGCGGAAGCTATTTCAAAATCAGGGCCGGTGGATGAAGGTGAAGTGCTTTTATTATGGAATGGTTCCATGACATTCATATCCGTTGTCCGTTCTTTCTTGGGAATATTCTCGGAATCGATGAAGAAATATAATGTTCTTCTGAATAAACTCGGGATTCCTATTCCGAATAAGTTGAAAGTTATTGGTGGCGCAGGAACTGTTGGGGAATTTGGTTTATTCTGTGGGCTTGTCATGATTCTTTTTTGCCTGTGTATCTTCCTTTTTTACGCGCTCGGTACGGCAAACGACGCGTATCAACATCCTACTGGAGCAGCTGCAGCACAGCTCCGACGCGCGCTCCTCGGTATATAATCTTCTCCTATGTCTGAACGCTTCAAATTCATTCTCAAAATCATCGTCTTTGCTGGAGC
>CALRAI010000049.1 GCA_943350635.1 Candidatus Uhrbacteria bacterium | reverse complement strand
GCGGAAGCACCGACGGATATAGCATTCCCTGTTCTTGGTGAGGTTTCCTATGCCAATACGTTTCTTGATTCTCGAAGTAGAGGACGTATTCACCATGCCGCAGATATCATGGCGAAGAAAATGCAGAAGATTGTTGCCGCGGTTGATGGAAAGATCGAGTTTGCTCCAATGGTGGAGCCAAGCTACGGCTACATGATTATTCAAAGAGGGAGTGATGGAATAATTTACAACTACGTGCATTTGAACAACGACACTCCCGGAACAGACGACGGCAATGGGGGAGTTGAAAACGCGTATGCTCCAGGAATCAAAAAGGGCGTGTATGTGAAGCGAGGAGATTTTTTAGGATATGTTGGGGACAGTGGAAATGCGGAAAGCACCGGTGCGCATCTGCACTTTGAAATTTACGACGGAAAAACCCCAGTGAATCCATATCCTTTACTCAAAAAATCTCAAGAAGTGTTGAGTTCTGCATCAGTATCAGCATCGGCAGTGGTTGCTGTTCCCGCCGTTTCTCCTGTGAAGGCATGTGTACCAACAACGTTGGTTCGGACGGCTGCTGATCCGGCAGTGTATTTTTGTGGTCGTGACGGAGGAAAATATCTCTTTCCTAGCGAATCAATTTTCCTTTCCTGGAACAAAAACTTTGACGAGGTGCAGATTATTTCCGCAGATGTGCTCGACGCGCTTCCATTGAACGGAACCATTCGTGCGCGCGGATTGTAATGTGACAGTATGAAAACAATTCTCATTACCGGTGCAGTGCGAGGTATTGGTCGCGACACGGCATTTGCGTTGGCAAAACGCGGTCATCGTGTCATCGCCACGGTGCACCGAGCGCCTCAGGTTGCCGATCTTGAAGCGAGTGCTGTTAGAGAAAACTGTACGATCGATGTTCGAACGTTGGATATCACTTCAGATGCCGATGTCGCATCTGTTGATTGGAACGCGATTGATGTTGTGATCAATAATGCGGCGATGAATGAATCTGGTCCCATGGCGGAAGTGCCGATAGATCGTGTGGAGAAGATGATGCAGACAAATATTCTTGGAACATTGCGAGTAACGCAACATGCTGCTGCCGCAATGCTTCGTCGTAAATCCGGTCGAATCATTCTTGTGACTTCTGTTGCTGGCCGGATTATTCTTCCGTATCTTGGGCCGTATTCCATGACGAAGTTCGCGTTGGAGGGAATTGGTGATGCGCTTCGTATGGAGCTTTCGTCACATGGTATTTCTGTGTCGATGATTGAGCCTGGGTTGATCGCGACGGGATTTAACGAACAGATGGCTGCGCAAAAGTACGAATGGATTTCTCCATCATCGGCATTCGCGAACGATATTCCAGCCATGAAAAAACACGACGAGGGAATTACGAAAAGCTCGTACGATTCGTCGTCGGTAGTTGAGGCAATGATTCATGCCGTAGAATCCACTACGCCAAAAGCGCGATACACTCGGCCAAAGATTTATGGATTGATGCTCATCGTCGCGAAATTCATGCCAACGACAATTCTTGATCGTGTTATGCGGAAATTCGCAGGGCTGAAATGAGATCTGTTGCAGCAGTTTGTCCGGTGGTGATTGCGGTTTCCATGGACGGTGCGCCAAGAAAATCCCCCGCAAAATAGTATCCGTTTTTTCCGTGGGCATCGCGTACAGCCTGTACGAATGTTTCTTGAGATACCGGCATCGTTTCCGTCCAATGCACAGAGTCTACGATGCGTTCGTTATGAATATTAGGAAACAATCGATACAGTTCGCTACGAACAAGGTCGGATATTTTCTTTGGCGTTATGGTCGATGCCTTTTGATTGCGAAGCACGATGTTCATTACGATGCATCCATCCAGTTCTGCGCCGTACAAGGATGACGAGTTCATGACAGATACTGCTTGTGCCGACATTTCTGGTTTTGGAGCGTAAAATGCTGCTCCCCAGTTTTTTGTATTGCCTACTACCGGTGTTGCTGCAAGTTCCACGGCAACGGTAACAAAATGCGTATACCAACATTCTGTAGGGACGTTAGGGAGAATGGAGCCATACAGATCGCTCGATGCTGTTTGCGCAAAAATAATGGCGTCACTCTCGAAACGTTGTGTTTTGGATTGCAGTACGGTTCCATCGATGCCGGTGATTGGTGTGTTCGTGTGGATGGTTCCACCGAGTGCCGTAATTTCTCTCACGAGATGATCCACGAGTGTTTGACTGCCTTGAGGAAAAAATGATGTGCTGCGAATGTCCCCATAAAATTTCATTTGTCGAACAATTGGCGCCATGAACGCGGTTTTTGCCTGATCGATCGGACCATAACAGTATCCTTGACCGACGGTGTCGAAGAATGTTTCGTATAGCCCCGCATGCCCCTCTGTACCAAGTGTGAGCTGGAGATATTCCGAAATGGTTGTTCCGCCAAAGAGCAGCAGATCAGGTTCCGCGAGTGAAGATGTTTGAAGTATTTTGAGAAATGATTTGCTCCAGAGCATTAAACCGTCTGCCACCGAAAGGGGAACGTCGTTCTCTGTGAGTGCAACGCCGGAGTCGTCGAGAAAATAATAAATATCGCTGAGTGGAGTTTTGACGAGCGCAGTATCGATACCGAGTTTGTGAATGAGCGCATTGCATTGCGTGTACCACGGATAAATAAGAAATCCACCAAAGTCGATATTTCTTTCGTGCACCATGCGGCTTTGTACGCGTCCGCCAACCATCGACCGTGCTTCGAAGAGCGTGACATCACTTCCGCCGTGTTTGAGAAGTGTGTACGCGGCGCTCAGTCCCGCGAGACCGCCACCCACAATGTTGATCTGTGGTTTTTTCATAGTGTGTCTATTGTACGCTAAACAAAAATACCTTGTCGTGGGACGAGGTATTTTTGCGTGGGCACGAACGTTGCGTTGTTCGTGCCCCGTGATGCTACGTGAGTATGCCGAGCAGGCGTTGCATGTCCTGAAGCATGCGATTGCGTTCGAGCAGCGGTAGCGCGGAAAGCTCTCGTGTCGCCTTTCGTCCGCGGACTCCAGGATACTGCTTTCCGAACACCATGATGGTGGTAACGGCATGGCGCGTAGGACGGATCCAGTGCCACTCGTTTGGATCCACCATCGTTCGGCGTTCGCCAGCGTGGCAACGGGAGACGAGTTCGATGTTCGGCGGGGTTCCTCCGGGAGGGCCATGGCCAACGCCGGTGTCGTACGCTCCGTCCAGCAGCAGAAACGCAGCTGGCCAGCGATGCCAATGGAACAGCGGTCGCTGACCTTCGGGAATCGGTTCTATGCGATGCAACGCAACGCGGTACTCATCCGTCATCGACGTCCAAAGTCTTCGTACGTGTGGGAATTCGTCGTTCACGTGGAGCGAATTCCATGGCGTGGAGCGATCAACGAGGGCTTCTTCAACCCAGGCCTCGGCAAGGGAAAGTGCATCAAGCATTTCGGCGGCAGAAACAGTCATGAGAACCTCAAAGGTGGCGAAAGTAAGCCATATTTTTGCTCTTTTGTCAAAATGAGGAAGCCTTTAAAACACAGAGAGCCGCACCATTGCTGGCCGGCTCTCGCGTCGTGGCGAACTGGGGACGTGCGGTGGTGAAGCTAGTAAGGCATCACTTCGAATTGCCAGTTGCCATCGTAACCTTCGCCGTCGTTGCCGCCATCTTCCGGGTACTCGTCGTCGACGAGCTCAGCAACTCCGCCGCGAGCCACCATCCAGATTGCCGTTTGAATGGCGACGATAGGATGCTGGCGGAACTTCCGGAGCTGCGCGAGGATTTGATCCTTCATGAGCCGGGCGTATGCCGGGGAGGCGCGGAGGCTGTCGACGACGTCCCGGCCGATCTGTGCGGTGACGACCACTTTCGTGCAGACGCCGCGACCGGTCGGCGAGCCGGCGATCAGCGCATCGATGAACGATTCGACGTCGTCCTCGGTGGCCCAGAGCTCAAAGCGGGCGAAGGCACCGGGGACGTAATAGTCCCGTTCGAAGATGCCGAACCGGTTGCCGTTGAGGCCGACGAGAAGGTGATCTGCAGCGCCGCAGAAGCCGAGGTCGACGATCGGAAGACTGGCGGAGGCGGGGGAGGCGGCGAGAAAGGCGAGCAAACGGTCGAAGCGCGGGTTGGTGGGCATGAGGCTCCTGGCCTGTGGGGGGGTGGAAGTGAAAAACGAACACACAAGGATATCATAAAAAACGCCTTTTGTAAAGGTAATTGTGCATAAATGCAGGGTTTTATTGATATTTATGGTAGAGTTTTGGGGAGAAAAGTACCCGAAAACTCTATGGAAATTTTGGTGAAAGGGGCTACGGCGTGCCCGGGAAAAACGGTTGGCAAGCCTGTGGTGGTTATGACGGCGAAAGATGCACATTTGGTTCAAAAAGGGGATATTTTAGTGTCGCCCATGACCACGCCAGACTGTGTACCGGCCATGAAGCGGGCAGCAGCGATTGTTACGGAGCGTGGAGGGCGTACGTGCCATGCCGCGATTGTGGCGAGAGAGCTGGGGATTCCTTGTATTGTTGGCGCTATCGGCGCGGTCGACATTCTTGCGAAGCACGATCTCATTACGGTTGATGCCACGCGAGGTGAGGTGTTTGCTGGTGCCGTTGATCTTGAAGTTCCATCGGAGACTGAAGTATCGACCGAGCAGCGAACGACGAAAACGAAAGTGTATGTGAATCTTGCGGATCCGGATTCTGCGGCGCG
>CALRAI010000048.1 GCA_943350635.1 Candidatus Uhrbacteria bacterium | reverse complement strand
CGCACGGTGAATGTGGTTCGCTCATCCTCTGTTGCTGTGGAAGGGGACACGGTTGGCACGGTGAAGGTTGCGAGATCATCTGGATCTTCCTGATACGCAACGTACACACTGCGGGAAGATCCGGAAACCCAGTCGCCATTTTCGTTTTTGCATTTTGCGTAGACGGTGTATGTTCCGTCGTTCGTGAACGTGTGGCTCTTGGTAAACGTATTTGATGATTGGCTCATCGATCCTACATTCGACCCGCTGACGTAGAGATTACATGCAATGGCATCGAGTGTGCCTGATGGTGACACACTGAAGATTGTTGATTCATCTTCGTATGCTAAGGACGGAGACACTGATGGTACGATGAATGTGCCGTACTCAATTGGATCTTCGTCCACTTCACTTACGCTTACGGTTCGTGATGTTCCGGTGGTGGTGTTTCCGTCGCCGTCTGTACAACGAGCATAGACGGTATAGCTTCCACTATTGGTGAACGTGTAGTTTTTACTGAATGTGGATCCGTTTTTGGACATTGCTCCTGTGTTTGATCCAGAAACGTACAGATCGCACGACGACGTTGCCGCTTCGCCAGATGGCGTTACGCTGAAGGTGGTGGATTGATCTTCGATTGCTGACGACGGCGCAATTGCAGGAACCGTTGGGCCGGCGGTATCAATTTCGAAGGTGACTCCTGCGGAAACACTCACGTCGCCGCTATTATTTAGCGCACGAACGTAGAACGTATGCCAGCCACTTGGAAGCGTCCAAAGAGTATAGCTGCTGACATTGCCAAGATTGATCCATGAGCCGTCGTCGAGCAATACTTGATACCAGGTGGCGTCTGCCGGACGAGTCCATGTTGCGGTTGGTGTCGTGTCGTTGGTGTACAGCCCACCAGAAAGGGTGAGATTTGTTGGTGCCGCAAGCCACGATGCGTTTGCGTTTGCTGGCATAAATGCGAAGAACATTGAAAGTGCGGTTACTACACCAAGGGCCTTGCGGAGGAAAAGATGCATCATATGTCTGCATTGCATGACAGATCCAATGTGTTGTCAATGGATTTTGTGGATATGAACCACGAGGAGTTTGAGAGTATTTTGACGTACTGTCGCAGAGATTGTTGCGGTATTGAGTGCGGCGCGGAGTCGGCTTTCCATTGCTTTTGCATCGAATTCCGTGCCGTAGCCGAGCTCCGCGAAAATTTCTCCGTTGGGAGAAAGGCGCTGCAGTACGCGATTGAGCAGTCCAAACATCAATTCTTCATTTGTGGTGGAGTCAATTGGGTGGAGAGACTTTGGATAATCGCTTTGCACACCAATGAGTGGTATGCCGCCGCCTGGGCGGAAAAAAACTTGATCGAAGCTGGGAACATTTCGTTTTGCAAGCCATGCGTCAATTTCGTTCCATGTGGTTTGTTTGACAAGGTTTCCTGCAACCACAGAGACATCGCCCATATCGTAGCGAATACGATTGTCTCCAATGGTGCTTGGGTCGGAAATTCCCACCGCAAGTGCGCCGTCGTGGGGAAGCCGAAGTCCGGTAAATACCCATCCGTCGCTTGCAAGGTCGAGACAGACATTATTCAGACCTTGTGATTTTCGATGAGCAAAGTGTTTTTGAAGGGATGTTCCAATAATGGGATAAAATGTTTGGGCGTATTCTTCTGGGCTACTGCGAGACATGGGCCAATCGTAAGGCTCTACACCTTTTTCGAGCGAGTCTTCAATGCGATTCATGCGCTTTAGACCATCCTGCATGGAGCGATACGCGGATTGTTCGGCCATAGTGTTTCAGAAAGAATGCGCTCATGATACGCTTTTCACCGAAGAATAACGAGAGATATATAAACATTGTCTATTGTGAAAAATGTAAAAGTATTGTCTTCAAAAGAGAAAGCAGAACGGTTGGTTGAGGCTGTGCTGAAACATCTTGCAACGATTCCAGGATTTACGGAGGAGTTTGCGGATTTGGGAGATGTGGTGCAAATGAATATTCGGAAAACACTTGAACGGATTGTGTTGAAAGAGACTGATGGTTTTATTTTTGCGAATGTTGCGCAGAGTATTACCAAACAGATTCTCGCGGATCTTACGCATCGTCCTGGGTTGCGACAGGGATTTTTTGATGCCATGGAGTCTGAGGATCGTGGGAACTTGGTGAAACAGATTTTGAGTATTGTGGTGAGGAATAGGTAAAATATTTTGATTTGAGAATTACGTATCCCGGACTGGTGGCTCGGGTACATTGTTCTGCACTCCGCGCGAATCCCTCACGCTGCGACGGTTCGCTATGCTCACCTGCAGCTGGGAGGGCCCGTGCTCGTTGGAAAAATGTACCCGAGCCACTGGCGTCCGGGATTCTTGAATCAGAAAACCGTCACTCGCGTGGCGGCTTCCGTGGGCCGGTGCGGTGACGGTTCGTTATTGCGTACGCCGCCAGGAGCGCATGGACTCGCGCACAAGTATGCTGGCTTCTGGGCTTGCGGACGGCGCGGCACGCAAGGCGTTGTGGAGCAGGAGCAACGCTTGCGCCTTTTCTGCTTCTGTTCCGTGGGACATCGCGATGAGCTCACGATTCAAATCCCACTCGAGCAGAAAACCAACGCCCTGAAGTGCAAAGTCCGAGTTGCCGACGCCCTGGTTCAGGAACTTCGCGAAGTTGTTCGGAACCGGCGCGTTCGCCGTGTTCAGCACCATGATGCTCGGAATAACTCCGTTCGCGACTCCTTCTGCCCAGGTGTGAACGAGAGTGTGATACTCACCTGCACTCGCTGCGTTCACCACACTCGACTGGTAGTTCCACGCCTCCATTTCCCATGGGTTGGGTGCGCCAACTGCGTAGTCCGCATTTCCGGGTGTACGTGAGCCCGGATTGCTTCGGTGATACATCTCGTGGAAGATGAAGTACGGCACGATGACTGAGTTGATGGTGTGGTAGTTCACCGCCACCACCTTGCTGTCCATGTTCCACAGCGCCACTACCGACATGTCCTCGGACACGAAGCGGTCACACGGTTCGTGCGGACATCCGTCTTTTGCGAAGACGGGATTGTGGTCTGTGGTTTCGTCCACGATCATCGAGGGCGTGAGCTTTCGGAACTCGATGACTTTCGTGCGAAGATCGGTAGCAAGGGCTGTGTCGTTCTGTGCCACTTTTGCCACGATGTCGTCCAGCTGAACCGCGAGCGAGTCCCGGAGCGTGACGGATTCCGCCACGGTGTGTGGGAACCACTCCGGAGGTGGATTGAACGTGATGCGTGCCGATGGGATCGGAGGTTCTTCGACGATCGGCGCGGACTGCGGTGTGGGGGAGTTGCAAGCGAAAAAAGTAAGAACGAAGAGCATGGTAGCCTCGAATACGAGCGCCGTGCGGTATGCAACGGACCGCAAAATATAGCAGAGATCAGCCAAATTTGCAAGGTATAGATGCGCGAATCCCCCAGAACGCCGTGGCGCGCTGGGGGATCGTGGGGTGTTCGTGTGGTGAGATCACCGACTGGGGTCGTAGTTCATCTGCTCGTAGAACGCCTTCAGCGTTGCGATCAGTGCTGTTTGACGTTCGTCGGGGGCGAGCTTCGACTCTGCGCTCCAGTAGCGGGTTCTGGCCATGCTTGTTTCGATGTCCATTTGTGCGAGGAGGGCGCCGATCGTTACGTCGTCCGCTCCAGGAAGGGTTGCCTTGATGGTGAGGACGTCGTTTGGACCGCGGCCGAACGCGGCGAGCTTTGGATCTTGTCCGGTTTTCGCCAGATATTCCTGGATGTTGTCCATGCGGCTTGCGATTGCCTTGCTCCACGTGCCTCCGGTGTACTGGTCGAGTACGACGGAGACGGTGTGGTGCGCGACGCCTTCGCTGATCAGCCAGTTCGGCTCTGGGTACTCGCTCATCGGTTCGGCGTGCAGAAAGTGTTCTTCTGCGTGCGTGAGTTCGTGCGCCAGCATGAGACCGGCGCCGAGCGGGTGCGTATCCGAGCCGTTGAGCTCCATGATGGGAACCGGTCCTTGATCCCGACCGAACCGTGCGCCGCTGAAGGAGATGTTCCCGGTATTTTTGTGTGCACCCGGAATTCCGATCACCAGAAACGGATACTGCACATCCGGTGCGCTCACAATGCGAACGCCGTCGGGAAGTGCAACGGCTTCGATGCTGTTCTTCGTGAAGAAGTCCAGCAGCTCGCATGCGCGTGCGCTCTTAGCGCAGAGCTGCTTCAGACCGCTGACTGCGTGATCGATGACCGCCTTCTGGTCAGGCGGAATCAGCGACGTCGCGGGTTCCGTGACCGTGACCGGGGCCGGTGTGGTCGGTGCAGTTTGGGGTGCAGGGGAAGCGCAGGAGAGTAGGGAGAGAAAAAGGATCATTGTGCCTCTGATGGTGATGCCGGGCGGTGTGCCGCGGACCGAAAAATATAGCAGAAATTTGGAGTTTCGTCAAAGAAAATCTGGCAAAGGTTGGCGAAATTATGAAGGTTCTGTGAATGATTTTCGTGCCAAAACGCTACGGAGTTGGTACAGTATTCGTCTATGAAGTATTCCTTATGGGTTCTTCTTTTTTTAATGGGTGCGCCATTGGTCGCTCGTGCGGAAGCACCGACGGATATAGCATTCCCTGTTCTTGGTGAGGTTTCCTATGCCAATACGTTTCTTGATTCTCGAAGTAGAGGACGTATTCACCATGCCGCAGATATCATGGCGAAGAAAATGCAGAAGATTGTTGCCGCGGTTGATGG
>CALRAI010000047.1 GCA_943350635.1 Candidatus Uhrbacteria bacterium | reverse complement strand
GCAATAATCGCGGGAATAACACCAAAAGCCAAAATTGCTAAACTTGCTGCAAGGCCAAAAAGCGATGTAACGCCACGAATGCCGCCAAAAATTATAGCAAGCACAAAGAATATGCACAGCGCGATGAGCACGCCAGGAATACGAAGCTTGTCGAGAATCAGGTAGCCGGGCTGACCAGCAATACCGCTCTTTGTCACAATCACCGAGTCACCGACCGATAACTTCTGCTGCGCAAATGCGTCTTCTGTTGTTGCGTACTCGATGAGCTGATCGCTACCCGCGTCCGGACCATTTGTGAGACGTACGTTCACGCGTTGAAACTTTTCAGGAAATGCAATATCGCCATTATTCCCTTCACTAAAAATTATCGTGACGCGACCAATGGAATATGGCGGCGTCCCAGCAGCTTCGGAGGTTTCGGCGCGAACCGTTGGAGACAATGCGAATGAGGCAGTAGTAAAAATCGCTAAAAGCAAGACCTGACCCCGTTTTAAGAATTTAGTGACCATAATGCTCGATGTGATGCTGAACGTCTTTTGGAGAACCATGACAAATGAGATGACGGTTCAAACAAATGACACGCTGAACTTCGTGGGAAATTGCGTCCGTATCGTGGGAAACCATTACGATGGTGAGATGTTTTCCTTTGTGGAGTTTGCGAAGAAACGCGTAAAATTCTTCCTGACTTCCAGGATCGATAGCTGCAGTAGGCTCATCGAGAAAGAGTGCATCCGGATTTCCTGCCAACGCCCGCGCAATCATGACGCGCTGACGCTCGCCGCCAGAGAGCGTTCCAATACGTTGCTCCAATAATCGTTCGGTTCCTGTGGCCCGTAGCGCCTCAAGAATGCGACGATCACGACTGAGAGACGACGGTGCGTCGAAAATTCCACTCTCGACGATTTCCTTTACCGATGCTGGAAATGTGACGTCGCCACCTGCCAAGCGTTGTGGCACGTATCCGATCTTTTTCTTATCAATGTTCACCGTGATCGATCCTGTTATCGGCTCTACAAGACCAAGAAGCAATCGAAGCAGCGTCGTTTTTCCTCCGCCGTTTGGACCAATAATACCAATGTATTCTCCACGATGAATATCGAGAGTGATATCGCGAAGAATATCGTTGCCATCAATACGATACGAAACATTCTTCACTGAAAACAATGATGTTACGGTGTGCATACCATGGCAGTTTTGAGCTTCACTAAATTCTTCTCCATGATACCAGGGTATTCTAACCGCTCGGACTCTTCCGACGACAAGCTTTCAATCGCATCGAGAACGTCGCTCTTTGCGCCAGTTTCATCAGAAAGCGTCTTTGCTAATGCAGGGCTTGTGAGTTCTTCAAAGAAGACGGTGGTGATGCGATGAGAACGAATAAGATCTGTGAGTTCGACGAGTTTTGCTGGCGACGGTTCGTCTTCTGGGGAAAATCCTGCAATACCGTGAACGGTGAAATTGTAACGTTTTGAAAGAAAACTGAACGCATCGTGAGCAGAAACAATCTCTGGAATAGCACAGTTCGCAAGCCCTTCTCTGTATTCACGATCAAGATTCTCCAGAATTGCGAGTTTCTTTTGAACGTTGTCGTAAATGATTTGTGAACGTGTTGGATCAATTTGCTCCAGTTGATGACCGATCTCCTCAACGATCTTCATCATCATGACTGGGTCAAGCCATACATGAGGATCGGATTCCGGATATTGCAGCATGGTAAGAACATCGATTGTTGGAAAATTTCGTTCAAGCGCGCTGTTGGAAATCCATGCATCAACACCGCCGTTGACGATGAGGAGTTCTGCGTCGTGAATGTTTTTGACGTCGTCGATGGTGGGAGAAAAATCGTGAGGCTCGAGTCCTGGACCAACGATGGTGGTAATTTCTGCGAGAGGATCAAGATTGCTTGCTGCCCATGCCCATGGATAGATCGTTGATACGATCGAAATTTTCCCGTCGTTATCCGTAAGATCGCGTGGAGGATTTTCTGGGAAAATCGAGAGCCAGATTATTCCGCCGATCCAGGCGCCGAGGATGGAAAGCGAAAGAATGAACGCGATTCTTAGAGGCAGTTTTTGCATAGACCGAAGAATTCGAGAGAATGAACCATGGATTTAAACTGCAATTTCTTTGCGATACGACGCTCTTCTTTCTCCAATTCGCATTCAAGTTTTATCTCTTCGATTCTCTTGCAACCAGTGCAGATGACATGATGGTGATGATCAACGAGAAGTTCGTAACGGAGAATGTGATCATGGAGATGGATTGAACGGATCACTCCCATGGATTCAAAGAGAGCGAGTTCGCGATACAGCGAAACCTTGTGCGCGGCAATACCTCTTTTCTTGAGCATGCCTCGCATTTCTTGTTCTGAAAAAGGGGCATTCAGATCCACTAGGATCTCAATAAGACCATTCCGAAGCTTCGTCATGCGAAATCCTTCGTCAATAAACTCTGCTTTGATTCCAAGACCTTTACCGAGTTGCTGATCCATATACCGACCAGCTTAATGCAACTGAGTTGCATTAGCAAGACCCCCTGTTCAAAATCGCATACCCCTGCTCTCTTCATAGCGATCGCCGATTCCCTCTCGTCCTCCCAACCAAATCCAAGAATCCCTTTCACTTATTCCCGGACTTGTGGCTCGGGTACATTTTTTCTGCACTCCGCGCGAATCCCCCACGCTGCGACGGTTCACTTTGTTCACCTGCAGCTGAGGGGGCCCGTGCTCGTTGGAAAAATGCACCCTTGCCACTGGCGTCCGGGAGTAAATGTCTGTCATGTTCTCCCATCCCAACACCCTCAAAAGAATCAGTTCACATCAATTCATTTTCCTATTTATCCCCTCGCAATACTCATTCGTACAATTTCCTCAACACCAGCATCACGCAAAACATCTTCTGCGGCACTCATCGTCGCCCCCGTGGTCTCGACATCATCAAAGATCACAATCCGTTTTGGAATCACCGCTCCATTTCTCATCGTAAACACATTTGTTCTAAAACTTTTCTTCCGTTCCTCATGCGATGTATTTGCCTGCGCGAACCATCGATGCTTCCGTTCAAGCAGATCGACTGTTGGCAAATGCAAAAGTTCACCAATCACTCGTGCGCCGTCTCTCGCCTGATTAAATCCCCGCATCCGCTCCTTCCAACGCGACAACGGAATCGGCACGATTGCTTCAATATTTTTCGCTGCGCACAACGCTTTCCAAGAATCACTTCTCGTCCGAATCAGATCGACGAGCCGCTGAAGCCCTTCCTCATCCCCATCATATTTCCATGCACAAATCAGCTTCCGAATCACAGGATTCGCATACGCAAAAGGCGGCCCGTCCAAGGACGACTCCGCCATGCATCGTACACAGAATAACAATCCTTCCGTATTGCATCCCACGCAATATCGCGGGAACAGTGCCTCGGCGAACATACCTATGCTCCATCGGTCCAGGTGTATCCATCCACAAGCCATGTTGTTCCCGATTTTACCAACGTTACCGTAATGTTTTGATATTTTTTTGTACTGTTTCCTGGACTATCGATCGTTTCAATGCGTTGCGTCGTCATGCTCAACACTGTTTCCGTTGCACTCGCGCTTACTGTTTTTGGCGCGGTCATGACCAATGTCGAAATACTGTAGTACGACGAACCCGTGTTTGAACGAACTTCTTTTACTAATGCTTCAAGCTTCTTTTGAAAACTTGCCGTTGCCATGGGAATAATATCTTCAATATTCGCCGCGTCCGCCTCCGATGAATAACTTCCTAGTCGCTCCACGAACGTGCGTGCCACCGTGATTGCCGATGTTTCATGCACCGCCACTGCCGCCGGTGTTTCCGTTGTCGTTGATGATGTCGACGATGTTTTCGGCTTATCTTTTGCCGTAGTAATTGCCGCAGGAGCAGCAACGGCTGGCACGTCGGCTACTGGAGCATTCTGCATTTTCCAGTAGATCAAAAATGCTAAGAAAAATATCAGTACCGCAACGGCTAACCCAATTTCCAATTTTGTTTTTCGTTCCATACAATATTAATTACGCGCTTCAGCTTGTTCAGCCGCCAAACGCTTCTTTTCCTTTTCAATCTCCAATAACTGTTGTGGGTTTGTTGTTACGATTTGATCTTCCGTATAACTTGCAACAATTTTGATTGCTGCGTGCTTCTGACCAGCAAAGAAAATTCCCTCTCCCACCGCAGCTTCGAGCAACAAATACTTCTCACTTTGCGTAAGATTAAATGTTTGCGCAATACGATCGACTCCGGCCGGCGACTGTTTGAGCAACAACTGCAAAGACGAGTTGGTCACAATCGCCTGACCATACGAGGAGGTAAGGAAGTCGTTCACGTCCTGCGTAATAGTAGAAACTCCAAGATAATATTTTCGTGCACGCTTCACGAGGGCAAAAATAAATTTCGCGGAATCCTCGTTTTGCATGAGCCACCATGCTTCGTCAATAACGAGAATGCGCTTCTTCCGTTCAGAGCGCACCACATTCCAAATGTAGTTCACGATGGTGTAAATGGACATTGCACGTAGCTCGTCTTCCAAGTCGCGCACTGAGAAAATAACCAACTGATTGCGCATCTCCACCGTGGTTGGCGAATTGAGCAAGCCCGAGAATGTTCCGCTAGTGAATTTTTCCAACCGCGCACACAAATTGTCCCCACCATTCATGCCCTGCAATACCTGGAGCAAATCTTCGAGAATTGGATAATCGGCAATGCCTTCGAGTGTGGTGAGATCCGGAGTAATATCCCGCTTTGCATATGCTTCGAGCAATGCCCGATCGAGCAACGAATCTTCCTCTGGCGTAAAACTCAACGTGCCTTTTTCGCCCATCGGCTTTCCGATCATGATGCGCATCAAACCCTTAAGCGTAATAACCGCACTACGCAACACATCGTCCACCGATGTTTCATCGCCTTTTGCGCGAGGAAGATCGAATGGATTCACCTTACTGTCGGAAGCAAGCGATACGTTGATGTATGTTCCACCAACAGCGTCTGATAACTGACGATATTCCATTTCCGGGTCGATAACAATTACATCCACACCCATCATCATGGAGCGTAAGATTTCAAGCTTCACCGCATACGACTTTCCGGCACCGGAGGTAGCGAACACCACGCTATTCGCGTTTTGCAAGCTAAAGCGATCAAATAAAATGAGTGAATTGTTGTGACGATTGATACCGTACAAAATACCGTTATCGCTGGTAACGTCCGAAGAAATGAATGGATACGACGACGCGATTGGCGACGTATTCATGTTGAACGTAATGGTCAGCTCGTCGTTCAACAATGGCAACGTGGAATTAAACCCTTGTTCCGTTTGATAAAATCCGCGCTTAGAGTAAATGAGTTTCTGCCCGAAAATTGCTTCAATCTCCTCGGTTCGCTTATCTAATTCCTCTGGAGACTTTGCGTACAGCGTAATATAAAA
>CALRAI010000046.1 GCA_943350635.1 Candidatus Uhrbacteria bacterium | reverse complement strand
GACTGCACCAAAGTATCGAGAATCCAAACTTGCATCACGATTATCTCCCATAACGTAATATTCCTCAGCACCAAGAACCTTTCGATCTCGACCTTCCGTTACCTCCGCAATATACGCCTCGTTGAGTACAAACCCGTTAGGAATATCATTATTGAAAATAGTAATAACTCCATTTCGAATTTCTATCGTCTCCCCTGGCAAAGCAATTACCCGCTTGATGTAATATTGATCATCGTGCTGCGGCGGACGGAATACGATGATTTCACCCCGTTCTGGGTCTCGAAAATGAAATGTGAGCTCATCGATAATCAAATACTCACTGTCGTAAAAATTCGGCTCCATGCTGGCACCCTTCACAATAAACGGCTGAATGAGGAAATATCGAACAGGAAGAATAATCGCAAGCGCCAACACGGCAATTTGAACAATCTCAGCAACGAACAGTGCAAACGCCCCCAAACTCGGTCCAAACCACTCCAGAAACTTATGTTCTTCCGGTGGCGTATTTTTACGAGAGAAAAACATAGATGGGAGCACAATAGCACAAAAACCTAAGAAATAAAAATCACCAACGAATGGATCGTTAGTGATTTTTGGTAGCTGGGGCGGGGATCGAACCCGCGACAACAGGCTTATGAGTCCTGTGCTCTACCGACTGAGCTACCCAGCCATGGGATGACGGCACCATTTTGTCCATTTTGCACTTGCTACGTCGCAAATTCGTTCAACGTACTAAGAAGTGCGTTTCGCGAACTTTGCTCCTGGCGCGTCCAAACTGGCCTAAAGTGGTGCCGTCATCTTCTTCCAAATCGACCAGAGCGTATCAAAAATACAAACACATCGCAAGAACGTTACACCGTATACGTTGTTTCAATAAGCGATTCGGGAACCGATCCAAGAATTTCTCCCGCCTTCGCCACTGCACGGTCGATCACGCCGTGTTCTTCCTTCATGAATCTATTCAGTACATACGTTTCAAGAGAAACATTTTCTGGAGGAGGATTCACTCCAAGCTTGATGCGCCAGAATATTTGGGATCCAATGTGTTGAATGATGGACTTCAATCCATTGTGTCCGCCAGCTCCCCCTTCCGATCGCACACGAAGGGATCCTAAGGCAAGCGCAACGTCGTCGGAAAGCACGATCATCGACTTCGCGTTCACATGAAATCGATCCATCACCAATCGCACAGCCTCACCCGATGCATTCATGAACGTTGTAGATTTCATCAAGATCACTTTTCGATCATTCACGTTTCCTTCGGCAATATTGGCACGCAGCGTCGGTTCATGCTTCCAGCGGAATCCGTTCGCCTTTGCAAATACATCAATCGCCATGAATCCCGCGTTGTGCCGCGTGCGTTCATAATCCTTTCCCGGATTCCCGAGTCCAACAATCAGCATTGCACTAGTCTCCATACGTGGTATGCGACTTTCGCGTGGCAGAAACACGAATACGAATAGGCGTTCCCACGAATTGATACTTTTCTCGCAAAATATTTTCAATAAATCGCAAATAGGAATCCGCCAAGGAATCTTCACGCGACAAGTTCACCGTAAGCATAAACATTGGTGGATTCACACCGCCTTGATGGAAGCTCGTAATGCGTGGGTGTTTCACGCCCTTTCCCTTACTTGGCTTGTGCTTCACGATCACTTGCGAAATGAATGCCTTTGTTTCTGCATCGCTCAAATGCACAAAACGGCTTTGGAACACATTGTCGATGGTATCAAACAACACATTCGTGCGTTGCTCGTGCAAGGCAGACACAAACACGATCGGCGCATATTTCAAATGCGGCAACAATCCACGCATATACCGCTCCACTTCATTGATGGTATTTGGCGTTTTTCCCTCCACCAAGTCCCACTTATTCGCCACAATAATCACGCTCACTCCAGCGTCAGCAAGAATTCCCGCAAGCTGCTTATCGTGCGCACCAATACCCTTCTTCACGTCGAGCACGAATAGCGCCACATCCGTTTCTTTCAAAATTTCCATGGTACGAAACACGCCCTGCGCTTCCAAATGTAATCCCGCATTGCGGATGGTTGCGTTTCTTCGAACACCAGCAGTATCGATAAATGAATAGTGTTTTCCATTACGTTCCAACGGCGCATCGTTTGGTTCACGCGTGGTGTGTGCAATGTTCGCCGTAATGAATCGCTTTTGTCCGAGCATGGCATTCAAGAGCGTCGATTTTCCTACATTCGGCTCACCAAGCACCGCAACACGCATGGTCGCAACCTTCGAAATTTCTTGAGGCGGCTTTCCAATGGCAATGAGCATGTCCCGTGCAGCGTCGAGCACGTCACCCACACCACTTCCCTGTTTTGCGGAAATACACATTGGGCGCGGCAATGGCCAAGAGAGCCAGTCTTTTCCGTCCGCACGCGCACGAAGTGGCGCAGTGTCTGCTTTATTTCCCAACACAAGCACTGGCTTTTTTGCCTTAAACAATCGTTTTGCAATATCCAAATCATCTGGCGTAGGCCCCACCATCATGTCCACAACAAAGAACACCAAATCCGCCTCCGCAATCGCCATCGCCGCCTGCTCAACAATATTGCGCTCAATCTCGTCTGCTCGGTCCACATTGAGTCCACCCGTATCCACCAGTCGCATGACTTCGGCGCGCCAAATACAATCCGCTTCAAAGCGATCTCGCGTGGTTCCAGCAACGTTGCTCACCAACGACTTCTGTTCTTCAACCATTCGGTTAAACAACGACGATTTTCCAACATTGGTTCTGCCAATAATGGCGATTTTTGGTGTGGTTGTAGCGTTTGGCATAGGGAAAGAGAGCGCAAAACGTACCATCAAAACACAGTATTGTCGACCGTTCATCCTAATTCATGACGAGATTCATTCCGTTCTCCCCAATAATGATCAAAAAATCGATATCTGAGCCGGTTCTATCCGGAACCGATCCCAGCGAATCTGGAACCACAGCATCGGAAGAAAGGTACCCTTGCGGCGTCATAACCACGTCCGCATCAAGGTATTTTTGCAATGAAGCGAGCTCTTCCGCCTTCTTCCCATTGGTGTAATCAAAAATCATCGTCTTTGGGTAGTTCCGCACATCGGCATTGCTCACAATAGCGATGGTAAATCCGGAACTCTCAAGAAGCTCTGCAGTTCGTGCTGCCAAACCCGTGGTTGTTGTGCCATTCTGAATCTCGATGCGCACACCGTCGGTTGCAGTAGGCTTTGCTGGGAGCGCAGCAACCTGAGAAGTTACAGCATCGTTTTTCTCAAAAATATTCGCAGCAATCAATTTCAGGTCACTCCAATCCTCGTTTCGTGGCAATGTCACGAATACATCGTTAATCTTTGTAGCATACAACGGGCTACCAGGAGACGTGTCGAGCACGCGAAGTACCATCGATTCCCGATTTATCTTAGGAATATATTCCGCTAAACGCATCATTTCCCAAATACTGATGTTTGTACTCACATTGTTTCGCACCGTAGAAATAATCTTGTTGAGCTTTGCGGGATTCAGCAATACATTCAACGACAACGCTTTGTCTTTTAACGCCAACAAAATTTTCTGCTGACGAGCTGCCCGTGCATAATCGGATCCTTCTCCATTTCCTCCATGGCGAGATCGTGCATATTTCAAAGCGGTTTTTCCGTTCATGGTCGTCCAACCTTGTGTAAAAGAAATTTCCTCTGTGTGTCCCTCGCCATCATCGAGCGGATACATGGAATCCGTAAACGACGTATCCACATACACATCCACTCCTCCAACATCATCGATAATTTCTTCAAATCCTTGAAAATCAACCTTCACCGTGTAGTTCACGGTCTGCCCAAGAATATCGTGAATCGTACTTGCTGCAGCAGCCATTCCGGAACCAGACTCATTCATCTCCGCAATAGCATTCACGGCATTAATTTTTCTATACCCATAATTCGGAATATTCACCGTGAGATCACGCGGCACGGAGATCATGCCCACTTGATTCGTCGAAGGCTTATAACTTGCAAAGACCATCGTATCGGTAAGCTCTGGTCCATCGTGCCCTGCGCCACCAATTCCAAGAAGCAGTACGTTGATCCGATCACTATCCTCACCATTCAATGCTTTATCTGGCGCAACAACTAATCGACGCAACGAGGAAAAAAGAGAAAATCCTGTAGACGCCTGAGGCTCTTCCGCCGTTGTACGTGCAATTTTTGTACTTGCAAATGCACCCGCGGCAACCAAAACGATTGCGCCAATGCTCACCAATTTCGTAAAAGAACCAATCTTTGCGCGAGCAGCACGCTCGGAAAGCATTGGCGACGATTTTGGTAAAAGATTTGTTTCTTGTTCTTCTTGCATCATAAAAACACCCGAGGAACGATTCGGAAAGAGTATACCGTATTTTCGGATCAAGCAAAGACATCTTGATTCCAACCTCCCAAGATGATAGACTTGTGCCCGTGTATGCCGCGGTGGCGGAATGGTATACGCGACGGACTCAAAATCCGTTTCTCGCAAGGGATTGAGGGTTCGAGTCCCTCCCGCGGCACCAAGGATATTTAGCTCAGTTGGTTAGAGCGCTGTCCTCACACGACAGAGGTCGATGGTTCGAGCCCATCAATGTCCACCAAAAGGCGATCCAGCCATGGGTCGTCTTTTGTTTCAATCTGTGCTATCATCTGGCCATTATGACGCTTACAACGCATGCGGCAATTGGCGCGGCAATTGGGAGTGCGGTAGGAAATCCTGTGATCGGGTTTGCGCTTGGAGCGCTTTCCCATTTTGCCGTAGACATGATTCCCCATGGGGATAATCAGCTCGCAGATCTCTTTCGTATTCACAAAAAACGTCGAAAACTTGCCGTAGCCTACGTTATGGTAGACGGCGTGCTTGCAATGTACATGATCATGGCCGTGTTCCTTGTGCGTACCGACGGCACCAATCTTGCCTTTGCCGCAGCCATTAGTGGAAGCATTCTCCCAGACATGCTTGTGGGCCTCAGCGATATTTTCCGTTGGAAGACTCTCAAGAAATTTTGTAAATTCCATTTTTACTTTCACGATTTCTTTTCTCGCAAATACGGCGACGTCAAACTTCACCACGCAATCATCGGTCAAGCAATTTTCATTGCAGTACTCCTGAAACACATTTAAAAAACTCCTGGTATTTCCGGGAGTTTTGAATATTACTCCGCTCGGCTCCTCAACGGATCCTACGTCCCAGACTCCCTCCGCTTGTGGCGACTCGGGTAAAAATATCACTCCGCTCCACTCCTCAACGGGTCCTGTCACCGCGGACCCCATTACGGTGCTCGACTCGCACATGGAGCTTAGCGAGAATCATCGTCTGTATGCTGTGCGAGCTGCGCTCCGTATGGGGGCCTCCCGCGATGCCACCCGTTGAATAGTTTCGCTACGTTCATGCTCAGGCTCACCTGATTCACTCGCGCCAGTGGCGAGGGTACATTTTTCCAACGAGCACG
>CALRAI010000045.1 GCA_943350635.1 Candidatus Uhrbacteria bacterium | reverse complement strand
AGCACAATCGGCACTGCATCGATATTCGCGTATTTCTTATACAACACGGCCTTGCCTTCCATAACAGGCAATCCCGCCATCGGACCGATGTTTCCCAGTCCAAGTACAGAGGAACCATCAGATACTACCGCAACCGCACGCCCCTTCATCGTCAGATCGTACGCAGCCAACGGATCCGCAGCAATCGCTAAACACGGCGCCGCAACACCCGGAGTGTAGGCAATACTCAAATCATCCACCGTTTCGAGTGGCATTGCACTCGCCACGATCCATTTCCCCATCGTAGCCTTATGGGCATCTATCGAACGTTGCGCGTAATCGTGGGACATAGTTTATTAGACAAATGAAACGAAAGAATTGATGTATTGAGCGCAGTGGGGACGAGCGGTGAAAATTTTTCAGCGAGGCTTCCAGGAGTCCAGCCACAGGTGAACAAAGTGAACCGTCGTGGCGTGACGACTTGTGACGCAGCAGAAAAATTTTTACCCGAGTCGCCACGAAGCGATAACCTACGAGAGATCCTTCACATGCGTTCAGGATGACGGATGCGATTTAATACTCGCCCAAGAACGATCCCGGTGTTTTCTTTTTTACCATTTTCTCCCCCATGTCGTCGAGAACGATTGTGGGTTCTTCAAATGCATCGTATGCACGATGTCGAGAAGATGACGGAGCATTATACGACGACGGCATACTCCACGCTGGCATTGCACGTCGTAATCGCACCGTTTCCGCCATACCGAACGGAATCTCATCAAGAAACATCGATTGCTGACGGAGCTCTACGGATTCGTATCCCGTCGTCATCGGATACGTAAAATACAGCCTCGATCGTGCTCGCGTTGCGGCAACGTAAAACAACCGACGTTCTTCTTCGATTTCCCTCGCTTGCCCCATGCTTCTGTCGCTTGGAAACATTCCCTGCGCACAATGCAACACAAATACCGCATCCCATTCTAATCCCTTCGCCTGGTGAATCGTCGACAAGATCAGCGTATTTCGATCGGTACCATCGGACTTGCCCAATTCCGCATCATCAATCTTTCCCGCAAAATCCCCCGCCAACGTCATGGCATCAAGAAACGCACCAAGATCGCGATACTGCTCAGCGAATACCGCCAGCTGATCCAAATCTTCCATCCGTTCTCGCGCATTCTGATACTCAGCTTCAAGATACAGCTTGTACGACTCATGATTCGCAAACGCTCGCACGGCCTCCGACGGTAACGGCGCTGCAAGCATCATCTTGAGCATCGATCGTGTGGCTGCGAATCCCGACTGCGCTCGTGGCGCGAGCTTCATCGGCGCATCGATAGCCTCACGAGCTGAAGCGTATTGACTCATAGCCTCTGCGATCTTCTGACTCGTCGTAATGCCAAGTCCCGGCTGAATCTGCAGTGCTCGCGACCATGCCACCACATCGTGACCGTTCCGAAGTAATCGAAGGTGCGCAACGGCATCTTTAATATGTGCGCGTTCAAAAAACTTCATGCCACCACGATATTCATACGCAATCCCTCGCTTCATGAGTTCAAACTCAACAGCCTGCGAATGAAACGCCGCACGAAAAAGCACAGCGATTCCGGAAAGCTCGATTCCTTCGTCAACAAGCTTTAAAATCTGCTCCGTAATATATTGTGCTTCTTCCCGAGCATCATTCGCTGGAACGATGTTCGGTTTCTCCCCAGAAACACACGCCGAAACAAGCTCCTTCGCAAACTGTTCACTATTGTTGGATATGACCGCGTTCGCCACTGCAAGAATCTCGGGAGTTGATCGGTAG
Organism: Candidatus Uhrbacteria bacterium; assembly: GCA_943350635.1. Lineage (GTDB taxonomy): Bacteria > Patescibacteriota > Patescibacteriia > UBA9934 > UBA9934 > CAIKHN01. Next base: position 3,838 of record CALRAI010000045.1, on the reverse strand, counting down.
TTCATCACCAACCGATACGACTGCGCCTCTGGATACCGTTTCCCAAAATCCAAGATATTGCGAATCTCTGCCGCTCGGAACGAATAAATACTCTGCGCATCGTCACCAACCACCAAAAGATTCCGATGTCCCGACGAAAGCAAATCAACAATATCGGACTGAATGATGTTCGTGTCTTGAAACTCATCGACGAGAACGAATTGGAACCGGCCTGCAAGACGAGTACGAACATCATCGTTCTCCTGAAGCAACTTCAGCAGCTCAAGAAGCAAATCATCAAAATCCATTGCCTTCGCCATGCGCTTCGCTGAAGCATATCGTTCAGCAACTGCGGTAACTTCGTGAATAATCCCAGCAAAATGCTCAGCCCGATCGTTCAACACGGATTGCAGCGATCGACGAGCATTATTCGCGTACGACAACAGTCCACGAAGCACGCCAACACTCGGAAATCGTCGGCCCTTCGTATCAATACGCAATTCCTTGATGCACATTTTCATCAAATCATTCGCATCTTCCTCGTCCAATATAGAAAAATCACTCCCAAATCCCGTCTGCGCCCCATACATTCGGAGCATTCTGTTCGCAATGGAATGGAAGGTCCCCGACCAAAGTCCGGTCGGATACGCCTTCAACAATCCCTCAACTCGCACCATCATCTCTTTTGCAGCCTTGTTCGTAAACGTGAGCAACAACATGTTTTCAACAGGAATGCCGTGCTCCAAAAGCCAGGCCACCCGATACGTAATCGTCCTCGTCTTCCCGCTTCCTGCACCGGCAAGCACTAACATTGGCCCACCACCACCAGAAACGACTCGATATTGCTCGTCGTTCAACTCCGCGCGATAATCAATATGCAAATTCGGCGTTGGCTGTTCGCTGGAGAGAATAAAATCTTTCATATCGTTCCAAAGTGTAGCGGAAACCCCCTCACTCGCCGAATGGGATATGAACAGTGCCTGGCCGCCTCCGTTCGAAGCAGCCAGGCACGCGTTCGTCTCATTGTTCTTTTGCCACGGGCGTTCCCGTGCGCTCACGTCTCCACACCTCGGCATCTTCCTGCACAGTGAACGCGCGAGCGAACACAAGATGATCGGGAAACTGAAGGTGAATATGACGGTTGCACGGCGCAATTTCTGACCGCCGAGTCTTCCTCCGGCCCGGTGGATATTCAATCCACTTTACGCACACTCCGTCGATATTGGCACACGCCGTTACCGACGTAATGCCGAACGCACCGCCAGGCTCACGACCAGGCATGCGAGCCATAGCGATCAACCGCGTGTGCACGGAAGGAATAATCGCTCCACGCTCCCGCAAAACCTCGATATTCGACACTGGTACCTTGAGAAGCACCAACCAGAACCATTTCCCATCGTATGCGCCCATGAACCCTCCATTGGTATACCGAGGGTACCCAATTTCTCTAGGAAACTACAAGCACAAGCGATTCTTTCTCTTTTTTAGACAATTGTTTCACATCTGCCTCTGCTTTTCGTGCATCGGTCGCAGTTTTCATCATCACGGACCACACCAGTACCACCGGAAGCCTCGATCGTGTGTATTTCGCTCCCTTCCCCGCGTTGTGTAACGCGATTCTCTTAGCAACATCAATCGCAATCCCCGTGTAGAGACTTCCATCAGCACATCGCGCCATGTACACGAACCACCTTGGCATATTACCGAAGTCGCTTCTCCTCGACTCTCATCGCCCTTCGCCTCTCCCGCCAATCCGGAATAGTCTGCTCCACCAAGTTCCAAAAATTCTTTGAGTGATTCATCTGCGCCAAATGGCACAGCTCGTGAACAATAAGATAATCCGCCAAATGCGGAGGCAACAGCGCAATCTTGTAATGAAAATTCAAATTCCCTTTACTCGAACAACTCCCCCATCGTGTTTTCTGATCCCGAATCGCAATCCGATTCCACGATAATCGATAATGAAGATTAAAATGGGTAATGCGCTCGTTGACGAGAGCCAATGCGCGACGTTTATCTGCGGCAATTTGTTTCGACGGCCGCTTCAAAATCGATTTCGGTTCGATTATTTTCATTTTCTCAATAATCCATTCTCGCCTTTCTTCAATCATCTTCTCAATCGTCCGCACTCCCAACAACACCGGTGCCGTTATCACCAATTTCCCATCGGATTTTATAATAAACCGCAACACCCGAGACCATGGTCGCCGCCGAAGGGTATAAGGGATTTTTTCGGGAACAATCACGAGAGATTCTTCAAAAACCGATAAATCATCACCATTGCCCACGTATCGAGCTTGCAGTATTCGAGAAGATCTGCAGCGATTTTTTCCTTTTCTTCTTGACGTGTTTTCTGAGAGATCATCTTTTCCCATCGTTCACTCGCTTGGTCGCCTTTATGGATATTGAGCGTCGCGTAATTCAATTCTGGAACGATCGCCGGCAATACTTTCTTGATACTCGCACTCCCCCGGAATGCAGGATCAACGTAATGCCCGTCAGAAAAGATCGTCATCAAGTCGAACATCTTCTCATTCAATTCCTTCAAAAACGTTGCGTGTTCTGGATGAAGTTCCGCGAGCTTATCGTTGCGCTGACTTTCGTAAGATTTGTACCAGGAAACAACCGTACCGCTGGGATCGATATCCAATTTCATCCGTTCAATGAGTGGCAATGTGAGATCCGATGCTGGATCGGTAATCAAAAATTCTTTGTGATCGATCGTGCCGTCCTCATGAAGAACATGGAGAGAATATTGAAACGGCGCCTGTTCATACGCACCAAAGCCGTCGAACAAGGGGATCGCCGACGAGTAGCCCTCATAATCGAAGAATTGCAAAGGAAACACAAGGCCGTCGAGCACCTCATGAATCGCCTTCGCGTCGAAGATCACTCTCCCCAACGAATACGCATCGTATTGTCGACGTTGCGCTTCATTTAATGCTTCTGGATTCTGAATATCCTCGAATGCCAGCTCCCCTTTATCGATCCAGTCGATAAGCTTCTTTTTGCTCATGCCAATTCTGTTGAAATCATGCACCGAGTACTCCGGCACCTGTGGATTCGAATACGCAAACGTCGAGCAATGATTCGATCGCCCTTCGTAGATACACAAACATCCTTTTTCTTCTGGTCCATCAAGATACGCTTTTGCATTGAGCATTTCCTGCTGAAGGTGTTCCTGTGCAGCAATAACTTCCTCCGTGAGATCGATCGTTACAAACAATTCGTGAAAATTCACCTCCCCGTGCTTCACGAATTCAGGATTCAAATGCATCACCGTCGTCTTCACAATAACGAAACCGCTTTTTTCAATCACCGTCTTCTGAAAGGCAAGATCGGTAACATAATTCCGCGCCTCACCACGTTTTATACTATTCGTCGCTTTAATTTCACACAATTCCCAACCATTGAGATCGGCGTTGAACCGAAGAATATCCGCACGCAGAAAAAACACATCATCTTGAAATGTCGCTTGAAACAGCGTCTTCTCCCCCTTCCCAATCTCCATCTTCGTTTCTTCGATGGCCTGCTTCCCTCGTGATTCAATCAACATTCCGTCCGGAAACAGCTTCCTGCACGCCAATTCCGCCAGGTTCCCATCCTCAATAATCTTCTTCTCGAAATCGGTGAACTCAACTCCCTCAAACAACTCCGGCTTATGCTTCCGAAGCCAAAGATTCTTCCGACAAAATGTGTATTCGAGGTAATCGGTTTTGGAGATGATCATAAGCGAGATACGTTGTATGATAGTGAAATATGAGCCTAGAAGAAGATGCGATTCGATTTGCAAAAGCAAATAGAACAAAAATTGCTCGGGAACTTACAGATATTAACACATATCCTCCTAGTGAAATTC
>CALRAI010000044.1 GCA_943350635.1 Candidatus Uhrbacteria bacterium | reverse complement strand
TGTCGTTCGCGAGAAACATGAAAACTCGGCGTTCGCTCCGCATGAAACGGACACAACGCCTTCAAACTCCCCGTTCCCGCCGGCTTGAGCTGAATATAATCCCCCAACACCTCGGCAACATCGAGCTTCTGTTTAATCTCATCTTTCGGATCGAGCATGAAAAGAGTGTAGCAGACGCAACGCAAACGCCGCCACTCTTTCGAATGACGGCGCTCGTGCGTTGTCCCAAGTTGTGTAACCGTATCCGCGTCCGATCTAGTCGGCCACGGTCGCCCACACGTCCCAGTACGCCTTGCTTTCGGCAGCCTTCGCGCGGATTTCGTCCGCGGACCACTGCAACGCTTCCTTGTTCCCGCCTGCGAGGTTGTGCGCCAGGCGGTAAGGGGAAAGCGGAGCCTTCGGTCCGGCGAAGCCGAGGACCGCGACGATGATGTGCGTAGCCTCGCTCCCGATCACCCGGTCGGTCTCGGTCTGATCCTTCATCACATCCGGATCGGCCAGGTAGGCGTCCCGGGTGTAGACGATCAGCGCGACACCTTCGACGGGTGCTGCGAGCTCACGGCGCAGGAAGGGCTCGACGTTGCCACGGTGTTCACGGAGGATGTAATCCCCCGCGTCCTTGGTCCGCTTGCCGACTCCGGCCGACACGAACGGCGCGACCTCGTTGCAAGGGATGTACCCCTGACCGGGCTGGCGCTGCGCGGCAAAGTCGAACGCTTGGATGACGGGTGTCGCGGCCGCGAGGAAACCTTCCGAGTCGGTCACTTTGGTGCCGATGGTGGAGGCTTTGAACGCGGAAAGGATGTCTGCGGCGAGAATGCGGATCATGATTGGCTCCGGGGTGAAAATAGGCCCCGTAAACCCCACAACATTGTGGATTTTGAGGTTTACGGGACACATTTACAGCCCGTCGCAACAAAATACTATAGCATACTTTGAATAAAAAATCAAGTATTCCCACCAAAAAAGCACCATTTCTGGTGCTTTTTTGTATTCGATCGTGAATTTACTGCGCGATACTCAGTGCTACGTACGGTGCGGCCTTCATGTCTGTTTCGATCATCTTCTCCAAACGATCTTGCAACAAGCCTTGCGGATCTTTTTGAAGGCGAACCTTTGGGAATTCGCGTTTCAAGAAATCGATCACGGTTTTCTCTACCGTGGGCAGCAAGGATTCTTTTCGGAAACCAAGCGTGGCGATATTCACGTTGACGATATTTCCATCCTTCGCGATTGCGTCGATAACCATCACACCTTCGTCGCCAAGACGCTTACGCTCACGAAGCGTTTCGCCGTCCACCACGTCGTACATATTGCCGTCGACAAAAATTGGATCTGTTGGAATCTTCTTTTTTGTAAGTGTTCCAACGCCATCTTTATCAAACTCCATAATCTGCCCATTGTCTGCGATCATAATCTTGTCGCGCATAAAACCGGTTGCGGTTGCTGCTGCGGCATGATGATGCAAGAACGCGTGATGTCCTTCAATAGGAATAAGATACTTCGGCTTAACCATCTTCACTACCTCGCCAAGATCTGCCGCCTTTGCATGACCACCAGCGTGAATATTCAACATGCGGTAGTTCACGACTTTCGCACCAAGACGATAGAATTTATCGGTAATAAATTGCACCGTGCGTTCGTTTCCAGGAATAACCGATGATGAAAATACCACCGAGTCTCCTGGCATCACACGAACATCGCGCAAGTCACCATCGGCAAGGCGATAGAATGCGGCGTTCTGCTCCCCTTGTGCACCAGGGAAAATGGCAAGAACCTTATTTGGTGGGAAGTTCTTCACCTCAGTAATATCGAGAATCGTTCCCGGGGTTGGATTGATGTACCCAAGATTTTGTGCAATTTCGAGCGTGGTCTTTAAACTCAGTCCACCAACCGCGACATACTTTCCGTATTTCTCTGCAATAGTAATAATCTGGGCCAAACGAACAACGTTGGTACTGATCATTCCGAAGAGGAGACGACCCTTCGCCTGCGAAATAATGGTGTCTAAATCGTTCATCACGTCGCGCTCCATGAGCTGATTTCCGCCCTGGCCAGCATTTGTGGAATCGGAAAGCAAGGCGAGAACATTCTTGTCTCCAAGCGATTTCATCTGCTCAAGATATCGCTTTCCTTCGGCATCCTTCGGATCAAGATCCACTTTAAAATCTCCAGTATGCACAACGGTGCCGCATGGAGTTTTGATCACAATAGCCAACGCCGACGGAACAGAATGAGATACACCAATGAACGACACCGCGAAATTTCCAAGTTCAAGCGTAGAAACCTCGTCAATCGGACGCATATCCACTTTCACGTCTGGCGTGTATTCCAACTTCTTCGCAATTAATGCGAGCGTAATCGGCGCAGAGAACAACGGAACGCCAGGGAGTAACGGCATCAAATACGGAATAGCACCGATGTGATCCATGTGCATGTGGGTGATGATCACCGCACGAACATGCTTCTCACGTCCTTTAATGTACGAAAGATCCGGCACAATACCGTCGATTCCCCGCATGTGCTCTTCACCAAACTGAATACCCATGTCGATGATAATAATATCGTCGCCGTATTCCAAAATCGTCATGTTCTTCCCAACTTCTTCGTTGCCGCCCATCACGATCACTCGCAATGTATCAGCCTTGCCGTCTGGCTTATGCATGGAATAATGATCCTTTGGCGTAAGCTCAAGCTTGCCATACGCAACGCCATGACCGGTGCGTGGATGTTTTGTATCTGGAGTTTTCCAAGCGGCTCCTCTGCCGCCTCGGCGCTGACCGCCTCTGCCTCCTGCCGAACGTGGACCTGATGTTGAACGAGGTGAATTAACCATAATCTAATAAATGATGAGCTCACGATCAATAATCGGACGCTCGAATGAACGAGTGATGTAAGACGGAACTTTCTTATTTTAGGCTAATTTCGGTGCGCGACGAGCAAAGCTTCCGAGACGTACCACACGGTACGTTGAGGAAGCTTGCGATGGTGCAAGCCGAAAGTAGACAAAATAAGGAAGTTCCGTTTAGGACGCTCGCGTTTGCGGATTTCGAGGCACAAATAGGCGCAATCGAAACAAAATGAACCGCAAAAGTGAAAGTCGTAACACACAAAAACTCCCAATCGAACCTAATGTTTATTCGTTATTTTGACGAGAACAACAGGATTTCGGTGCAAGATCGACCAGTACTGAACATACTATATCACACTTGCTCGAGGAAGAACTATACCCGATATCCACCAAAAGGTAAAGAAATACCTACAATCCTGCTGGTTACTCAACAATAGGCGTACGAAGTGCCGCAGTACCAGAACGCGAGTACATTTCTTCCTCAACCTCTGCCCTATCGCGTCCATACATCAACGCAGAGATTTTCTTCAATCCTTCCGCCATTTCCTTACTTCCCTTAATCATCGGATCCGCCTTAAGCGTGAATGGCTTCTCCTGGTTTCCGTTCACAATAACTTTCGCACTCCATGTGAGCGCAGCGGCGTTCATCAAGTCGTACGGGCTAAACGTTGGTTCAAAAATCTTTCCAAGCACTTCCGTATCGTCTGGTCCAACCTTTGCCACCATGTACGAACCAACGTTACCCAGCACAGCATCGCGAATTTTCGTGTCACCATTCTTCACCAACTGCGCCATGTACTGGTGCGCCATAATCAAACCAAGTCGGTATTTTCGCGCCTCGGAAAGAATGGTTGCAATGGAAGGGTTCACGAAGTTCTGGAACTCATCGATGTACAAGAAGAAATCCTTACGCTTACTCTCTTCAATGTCTCCACGAGTGAACGCAGCAATCTGCAGCTTTGATACCACAATTCCTCCAATAAGTGCCGTACACAATTCCCCAAGCTTTCCCTTGCTCAAGTTAACAATAAAGATCTTGCTGCTATCCAGAATGTCGCTAAAGTTAATCGTGCTATGCGTTTGGGAAATAATCGGACGCACGTATTCGTTGTTAATAAACGGCGTAAACTTGGACGTGATGTACGGAACCATGTTCGCAAGCGATCCTTCTCCCCCAGCTTTTTGTGCCTGTTTTTCCCAGAAGTCGATAACAATACGGCTCTTACATTTGGACAATTTCATTTTGCGATAATCGTCGTCCGAAAGAACTTTGGAAATTTCTAATAACGTCGCTCCGCTTTCTGGATCGTCCATCAACAACAACATGGCGTTGGTCATGTACTGTTCAAACATTGGTCCACCGGTTGCTTTCAAATCGTACAACTGATCGAAAATCGCAAGCATTTCGTTCACGACGTTAGTTTTCTGCTGCGGGAAGAGTGGATCAAATTCCATCATGTTCAAGCCGAATGGACGTTCCATGTCGCCCGGATTGAAATAAATAACATCGTCAATACGATCCTTTGGTACCAGCTCCAAACATCCGTCCGCCAAGTCTCCGTGCGGATCAATAACCGCTACACCAAGTCCGTTCGCAATGTCCTGCGCAATAAGATTCTTAATGTACTCAGACTTTCCGGAACCAGTCTTACCCACAATATACAAATGTCGACGACGATCCTGAATGCCAAGACGCACCACCGTTTCCTTACCACGATACGTGTTGGTACCAATACGCAACCCTTCTGCAGGAATAGACAGCGGCGCAGGAGCAACACGCGCCAAAAGCCAACGAATATTTGGCGTGTCTGTAGAAGCTAAAGGCATGTGCCACAATCCCGCCATTTCTTCCGTGTTTAAAATGATTGCATGCTTTTCAGAAAAATTCCGATAAATAAAATCCTTCAACAACCCATCTTTACTTCGAGGAATCACCTTGGTAAATGAATTTCCAAACTCGTAAATGTTAAACTGGTTAAACGCGGAAAAAAGATTATCCAGGTACGACTTTGCAACATCTGGGGACGATGCACACGCCACAATACGAATATTCACCTCCATTCCTGCTTTGGAGATTTTATTTTCAATTCCTTCAAGCATTTTTGTTTCTGCTTGTGAAAGCTTTCGTTCACGTTGTTTCTGTTCTTCTTTCTCTTTGGACTCCTTTGTATGAAACCAACTTCCCCCCAAAATACTATGACCGTGTTCCGCCTCGTGCAATGTTTTCCCTTCCTGCATGGCTCGAACAATCTTTGCGCCTTGCTCACGCCAATGATGGTGCGTAGAACGAATCAGGAACTGCACCGCCAAGCCGTCGCCATCAGCTACTTTGGACATGGCGTTCGTGAGTGAATTGAGTGGATCGCTTTCCAAATCCTTATATGTTTTTACCGGAAACACCGTCTTCCGTTTTAATGTTACATATCCACCAAGCATTGTGCCCTGCGGCGAGAACATGTTGTAGTCTGTTACCTCCTCAAACTGCGCATCTGCCCACTGCGCGTGCAATTGCTGTTCAAAAAATTCCTTCATGTTTACAGGAAGCGACACATAAAACGTGACCATTTTCTTATGGGCAACAATTTCCAACGCCACAGCGTCAGATCGGCCTAAAAACCACGCAACAATACCGTGATGAGGTTTTAAACCACCAATCGCAGCATAAATACCTTCCGCAAGTGCAATGTGTTCCTTGATTTGCGATGTGCCCTCGTTTTGTTTTACATCCTCCTGGTTTTTAAAACGTGGAATAGTCACCATCAACGTTACGGTAGAATCCTCGCCACCACGAAGATGGCTTTGTGCAATAAGCCGTGAACGAACGAAAAA
>CALRAI010000043.1 GCA_943350635.1 Candidatus Uhrbacteria bacterium | reverse complement strand
CACCTTCCTCGTTCGGCGAAGCAGCTTCGATCGAGATCTTGATGCCGGTATGCGCCTCAAGGCTCTGAACGATCACGTCGATGATGCCGCGATCGAACACGGCGGGAAGGCGGATACGGAAAGCGAGAACACGAGAAGAACGGGGCATTAAAACTCCTGAGGGTGAGCGAAGAACAAGAAATGATAGCACATTTTGCAAAAAATGTCACATCACAATGATAAAGGAAAAAATATGCTACGGTATTGCTGTATGCCATCAACACTCCTCATTCCCGGGTATGCCGTTGGCATACATGCGTCCATATTTCGTCAACCATTCGACCGCTGGGGGAAGTCAGGGCGAGACGAAACGATCCGAGTAGCGCGACAGAGCGAGCTCGGTAAGGGGTTAGGAGTCGATACGTCGATTCCGCCCCTTTTTTGGTTCCACAATATCAATTCAAATCCCCCATCACCGACAATCGGTGATGGGGGATTTTTAGTGAAAAACTATTTCGCAACACGTTCCACATAGTCACCAGTTTCCGTGTTGACGAGAACATTGTCCCCTTCATTCACGAAGATTGGCACACGGATCATCATACCGTTATCAACTTTCGCATCCTTGAGCACGTTTCCGCTTGCGGTATTGCCTTTGGTTGCGGGTTCTGTTTCTGTAATAACGTATTGAATCTTGAGTGGAAGCTCGATCGAGATCGCCTTATCACCGTGCATGATGACGGTAACATCGAGACCTTCTTTCAAGAACTTGATATCGTCGCCCACCATGTCGTTGCTGAGCATCACTTGGTCGAACGTTTGACCGTCCATACACGTGATCGAGTCCGCATCGCTATAGATAAACTGCATCTTGCGATTGTTCACCGTTTCAAACGTAAGCGTTTCGGCACTCTTAAAGTTATTCTCAACAACTTTTCCCGTTGCGAGGGACTTAATGCGCGTGCGCACAAATGAGCTTCCCTTTCCTGGAGACACGCGCTGGAACGTGGTAACGACCCAAAGATCTCCGTTGAGATTGATAACCGTGCCTCGCTTAATATCGTTTGGTGATGCCATAGAAAAACTTAATATCGAGTCGATGGTGGAAAAAGGTGAACGCTGTCGATGTCGTTGGCGCCAGCAAGAAGCATAACGAGACGATCGACGCCCAATGCGTTGCCGCATGTGGGGGAACGCAAGGATGGTAACGCGGCAAGCAAGCCTTCGTCAATCGGGAATACTTCTTTCTTGGCTAATCTTCGCTCTTCTCCTTCTAATCCGAATCGTCGTCGCTGCTCCTCTGCATCGGTGAGTTCCGTAAATCCATTACACATTTCTAGTTCACCAACAAAGGCCTCAAAGCGTTCCGCGTACCGTCCATCCTCACTCGTTTTCGACAACGACGCGCAAGGAACAGGATATTCGCACAACATGAATCGACCCTTCGTCACGACAGTTGGCCAGATAATCGCCTGGAATAATCGATCGATGATTTCGTGAACAGGTTCGTCGTTGGTCGGGAATGCGACATCGAACTTCGTACAACATTCGATGAGACGCTCACGATCGGAATCCTGCGGCACGAAGCCGAAAGTTTTCTCAAATTCATCAACGTAGCTCACGCGGATCCACTCATCTGATCGACCAAGCACCGTATTCATCAACTCCCCCGTCTCCGTCATCAGATGACGATAGTCCTTGCCCTGACAATACCATTCCAACATGGTGAATTCGATACTCCAACGTTGCCCAGGCATTTCGCGATCGCGGAATACCGGAGCGAGCGTGAAGATTTTTTCCATTCCGCCGCCAAGCAGCTTCTTCATGCTGTATTCCGGACTCGTAATCAATCCCATTCGCGTTGAATGCGCATTCGGCCCATCGGTATGAACGTCGACCGCAAGTGGCGAAAGATTCGGTTCCATTCCCGGAGACTTTACGACAATTGGCGTAACAACCTCGATGTATTCCCGCGATCGAAAAAATTCGCGTATACGGTCCGTGGCCGTATTCCACAACTGCGCACGAAGCTGAAGATCGGACGTTGAGAGCGACATAGAAATAATAGGACGGTACAAACAAAAGAACAGCTCATCGCTGTTCTTTTGAGTTTCTTAAACGATCACGAATGGAAGAAGCGCAACGATACGAGCACGCTTGATTTCGTTGGACACTTCACGCTGGTGCTTTGCGCACACGCCACTACGCTTGCTTGCCACAATCTTACCGAAAGACGAAAGGAAACGCTTCAAAATTTCTGTGTTCTTGTAGTCGATCACCGTGTCGCGATTCACACAAAAGTAACAGTATCGTTCAGCTTTATTATTGTTTGATGTTTGAGTTGCCATAGATTTATATATTGAACGTTAGAACGGAATGTCTTCTAATTTAATCTCGTTGTCTGGACTTGCAGAAGGCTCGTCCGCCATTGCCGCTGCACCAACACTCATTGGCACCGCACCGGAGCTTGCACCGCCAGGCATTGGAGCGCCACCACGGTCGAGCATGATCATATTTTCTGCAACGATTTCGGTACGATACCGCTTCACGCCGTCTTGACCATCCCAATCACGTGTTTGCATTCTGCCGTCCACATACACTTTCTTTCCTTTTACGAGGTACTGGCCGCAGATTTCTCCAAGCTTTCCCCACGCAACGATGTTGTGATAATCCGGCTGATCCTTCTTCTGACCACTCGCATCGGTATACACGCGATTCGTGGCGATAGAGAACGAACACACAGACTGACCAGATGTTGTTTTTTTCAACTCAGGATCCCGCGTAAGGTTTCCGATAATCATCGCTTTGTTCAAAGAGCCAGCCATAGATCGGAATCAACGAGACTTAGATATTTTTGAGGATATCAGAATCAAGGATTTGGTCGAGCTTATCGTTAAGCTCTGCGGTGGACATCTTTGCCTTTTCTACTACAGCCTCTGCAGCACGCTCCGTACGAGGACGAGGAGCATCTTCACGCTCGCCAGCACGACGACCTTCAGCGTTCAATGGTGGCTGGTACGACGTCATCTTAAATACTGTTGCTGGAATTCCTTCTGGACGAACAATGATGATGTGACGGAGCACATCTTCTGAGAGACGAAGATCTTGGTCGATCTTTGCAACCTTTTCTCCAGCAACGTCGACGTACGTAAGGATGTACGTTCCGTAGCGCACTTTATCAATTGGGTATGCAAGCTTGATCTTTCCCAAGTTGGACGTCTTTTTCACGGTTGCACCTGCAGCAGTGTAAAGCGCCTCAATTTTGGTCACAACACCGTCGATCTCAGAATCTGAGAACTTTGGTGGAATAATGGACATGATCTCGTAGATCATAGGATGTATTTGCCCGACAAACGTCGGGGACCCAATGGGTCGTGGACAAGAATAAGTGCAGGAACTGTAACGGACAGCACCCTTTACGTCAAGACAAAAAAATGCTAACGTTAGCCGTCCGCCTTTCATTTTCTTCAGCATTCACTCCACATTTCACTCCTCACGGAGGTCCAGATGGCCGACCCTCGCTACACGAAGGGCCAGAAATTTGGCCCATACAAAATCGACTCGCTTCTTGGCTCTGGTAGCTTTGCCGAAGTCTGGAGTGCCTGGCGCACCGGGCTTGGCGGCTGGCACGCAGTGAAGATCCTTCACGGGAACATCACCAAGCGCATCACCATCACACGCTTCCGCACGGAAGCACGGGCCATGTACGAACTGTCCAACGCAAAGGATTCCCGCGCAGAACTCATCGTTCGGGTAACGGACATGAGCGACGAAGCGTCGGAAACGCACTGGATGGCAATGGAACGGCTTGTGGGAATGGACCTGGAACGGTTCTGCTACGCCCACGTCATTTCCCTCCATGAAGCACTCCGGATCGCACGCGACGTGGCACTCGCATTGCAGTTCGCCCATCAACGGACCATTTCCGGAACGCTTTCCCCCATCTACCACCGCGACTTGAAGCCCGGCAACGTGTTCCGCACGGAGGCCGGCGTGGTCAAAGTGGGCGACTGGGGCCTGGCACACGTCGCTCACCTCGAAAACGAGGAAGGCGGCGGATCGGTGATCGATCACGGCACGGTGGAAGGACTCAAGATGGGTACGCCGGGCTTCACTGCCCCGGAACAGTGGAAGGACGTCACAAACATCAGCGGCAGCGCAGATGTGTACAGCCTTGGAGTGATCCTCGCTGTGCTTGTGGCGGATTTCTACCCTGGTCCGAAGGGCGAACTCGAGCTCTACAACCCGGAAGTGCAGAGCGAGTTTCTCGCCGAGGTACCAACGGATCTTCGCGACATCATCGTTGCGGCGTGCAACGTGTTCCCGAAACAGCGGCCTTCGGTGGACGAGATGGTACGGCTTTTGACGCAGGCAATGGAACTGCACCCGGCAGAAACGCCGGCGTTCATGCTCCGCCCAGGGTTCGAGGAACCGGCAAAGGTGCAAACCCCCGCCGCTCCCCCGAAAACTCCGGCCGCAAGCCCAACACTCACTCCCGCTCCAGTGCCCTCAAAAGCACAAAGCGTGGCTCCAGTGGACTACGGCACACGGCTCGAGGATCCTCCTTCCTACGGGAAGTGGATCATTGGTGGCGCAGTGGGAGCGGTGGCGCTCATCGTGGCAACGATCATGTTCTGGCCGACGGGGCAACCCGAAACGCCGGCTACTGATCCTGCGCCAATCGAGACGGTCGCGAAAACGGAAACGCCGATCGTACCGCCAACGCCAATCCCGACCCCGCCTTCAGTCGAGGTTCAACCGAAAGCAGATCCGAAGCCCGAAACACCTGCCGTGCCGATCCCAAAGATCGAGCCTGTGCCGGTGCCGAAGGTAGAGGCAAAGCCGAAAGCAGAACCGAAGCCAGTCGCAACAGCACCAACCGCAAAAACGGTCGTTACCGAGCCATCGGTAAGCATCCTTCACGCCGCAACCACCGTGAAAGCGGGGGGAACGGTATCCGTCGAGGCGAAAGTCCTGGTGCCTGAAGGAGTCACGGTGCAAAGCGTGAAGCTCTACTGGAAGGGTAGCGACGGCGGCGCCTGGCAAAACAAAGCGGCTACGCTCAGCGGAACGCTCGCAACGGCAACGATCGTGGCAAACACCATGCTCGGAACCAGCGTGAGTTACTACGTAGACGTTCGCTTGGAGGGCGAGAGCAAGGCGCACAAAAGCGCCGTAACCATCACCACCATAGAACCGTAACGCACGACGATTCCCCTACGCAGCGGCCTGGAAGAAATTCCGGGCCGTTGTTGCATTCAAAATCCCTTCCCATTTTCACGTTTTTCCGCTATCATCAGCGAATCTATGCAAACCTTTGCCATTCTTGGAAGCCATCCAACCCTGTCCCTTGCCGAGCTTGCCGTGGTTACCGGCCAGAAGCCAACCACTACACTTGGCGACGTGGCGATTTTTGACGACATGAGTGAAAACCTCGAGACCCTGAATGCAAAACTTGGTGGCATTCAAAAAATTGGCGTCATTATCGGATCGGTACCAACATGGAATCATTCGGATCTGGCAGATTTCCTCGTCAACGATCTTGTAACTGAATCCGCGGAAGGCAAGATTCAGTTCGGTACAAGTGTCTATAATCTTGGAAACAACAGCGGCACAGAAAATGCTCGTCGCAATGCATCCAAGCTCGGAATGGAGATTAAATCCCAATTACAAGGAACCGATCATCCAGCACGCTACGTTATTTCTTCATCACCGACTCTTTCATCCGTCGTCATCACCAAAAATCATCTTCTCGAACGTGGCGCAGAGTATTGTTTTTTCGTTGGTCAAACCGAAATCCTCATTGGAAAAACTGTTGG
>CALRAI010000042.1 GCA_943350635.1 Candidatus Uhrbacteria bacterium | reverse complement strand
TGGATACGTTGCTTGATAATCGCGTCATTACTCTCCGTCATCCAAAACAGCGCGCGATTTTCCGTGTGCAGGCGGCGTTGGTTCACGGATACCGATCGTTCATGGAGAAGCAGGGATTCACGGAAATTTTCTTTCCCGTTCTTGCTGGGGCGTCGAGCGAAGGTGGTGCCGAATTTTTCAAGGTTGATTACTATGGCCGCGAAGCAACGCTGACGCAATCGGCACAGCTCTATAAGCAAATTACGATGGGAGTGTATGAGGGTGTTTACGGTTTATCGTATTCCTTCCGTGCTGAAAAGTTTGCGACATCGCGACATCTTACGGAATTCAACCAGCTTGAGTTTGAGACGGGTTTTGTTACAGACATCGAAGAATTGATGGAGATTGAGGAGGGTGCGATTCGCGAAATGATCGCAACAGTACAATCGGAATGTGAGGTCGAGTTGAAGATTATGGAAACGGTGCTTCCTCCACTCGGCGAAAAGTTTCCTCGGATTACTCTCAAGCAGGCTCTCGAAGCGTATCGTGACGAAGGGGGAGTCGATGAAACATCGGAGCCTGATCTCTCTCCTGCGGCAGAGCGTTGGTTGTCGACTGTTTGGTCGGTGAAACATCATAACTGTGGATTTGTGTTCGTTACCGATTGGCCACCGTCAAAACGTCCATTCTACGCAAAAGTCGATCCTACGAATCCAGAAAACACACTGACGTTCGATGTGATTGGATTTGGAAGCGAAATTACGTCTGGCGGAATGCGCATCAATCGCTACGATGAGCAAAAACAACGTATCCTCGATAAAGGATTGAATGTTGCGGACTTCGAAGATTATTTAATGATGCACAAATACGGCATTCCTCCAGAAGGTGGTTTCGCAATCGGTTTGCAGCGCCTTACACAAAATGTTCTTGGACTCTCGAACGTAAAAGAAGCAACGATCTTTCCACGTGATGTGCAAAGACTTCGACCGTAAGGTATTATCGAATTACTTTAATTTTTTCTCTCTATGCGTCTTCGATCGCGCTCGTTTGCTGCTATTGCAACGGTAGGTTTGCTTCTTGGAATGATGCCAATTGCTCCGGTTCGTGCAGCAACAACGGTGACTCCTGGAGATTTGATTCGTGGTACATCGTTTTCCGCTGTGTATTACATGGGGGAGGATGGGTTCCGTTATGTGTTTCCAAATGAGAAAACGTATGCCACTTGGTACTCAGATGCAGAAACAGGCGCTCTGGATTTTTCTACTGTGAAGATGCTCACCGATTCTGAGCTTTCGGCGATTCAGATGGGTGGAAACGTTACGTACCATCCTGGATTGCGCATGATTAAGATTAACTCCGATCCAAAGACGTATTTTGTGAATGCTGGTGGCACATTGCAGTGGGTGAGTAGCGAGGAAACTGCGGTACTTATTTATGGTGACGCATGGAATACGTACATTGATGATGTTCCAGATGGATTCTTTGGAAATTACGTGATCGGCACACCGTTAACAGTGGAAAGTGTGACGGATTCAGCATCAGGATCGACATTGTTCTTGAGCCATACGTTTGGTGGAACAAGCTCGATCACCGATGATAAAGAGCTCGCTGCATACAATTCTGTTGCCATTGCGGATATGGCATTCGTGGATGCGAATGAGGGTGTCGGTTCGGTGACGACCATCCATGCAGGTGAGACGGTACGATGGACGAATAACGATACTGCAAGCCACACCGCAACTGCAGAAGACAATAGCTGGGGAACGGGTACGCTCAAGACCGATCAAAGCTTCGTTCGTCGATTCGATACTCCAGGAACCTACACGTATTACTGTTCGTATCACCCAGAAATGACGGGAACGATTGTGGTGACGGAGGTAGAAGTACTTTAGCTGTACGGAATTGACACGTATTGTTCGATACAAGCGTGGAGCCATGAAAGGCTCTGCGTTTGTTTTTCCATAGAATATTTGGCTTATATTAACAATATTTTCTCTCTATTTCCATTGACAAATGGCTATTTTTGTGATAGAATGATTTGTTCGCGTGCTTTCGGTTCACCATTCACTTCGGCCATATTGGCCATTTTCCGAGGGTTTTCATGAAGGATCTCTTCTTCGTTCCTTGTCCTTCTGCTCCCGTAGTCGATCTGTCGCACCTCAGCCTGATGTGCGGGCTCATCTCCCTCTATGTCGGCTTCCTTCTCGCCTTCGGCTTCCTGCTCGGCGTGTTGCCGACCACGCCGTGGATCGTGGCTGGGTCGGTCGGCTCCGTGCTCCTCGGCATCCTCCTTTTCGCGGTCTCGGCGCTCATCGAGGGCCGTACCGTGAAGCCGGAAAAGTAAGTGCCCGCGCATCGGGCGGGTGGGAAGTGCTCTGATTCCCACACCACCGTGACCGACGGAGCTGCAGTGATCGTGGATACCGCCGAGAAGATCGAAGACGTGTCTAAGATCGTGATCGGACGGATTATTCGCGGCCGCAACGGTACGCGCCGGCTCAAGTTCAAAGAGGTACTGGCGGGCTGGCAGATCGACGTCATCGACAACGCGAGCATCCAAACGATGTTTGTGTACACGACGACGAAGGAAACCACCCGCCAGGTGCTCTACAAAGCCTGGCCTGGAGGGTAAAACCCGGCACGGTGACCGCAGTGTTCGCACGCAGTCGCCCAGGAAGGTCGCCCGTCGACCCCATCCTCGGGCGACTTTTCTGTTTTGGAGCTTCCTCATTTGGTCTATTTTCGACTCAGATCATCGGAAACTTCTTCAACGTACCGGAGAAGTACGTCTCAGAAGCTTTCCTTGATTTTCGTCGAAACTCGCCTCAAATGAGAAAGTTCCAAGAATCGTGTACAATCCTTTATATGTCTTTTTCGGTGGAACAGGATGATTTTTCGGGGCCGTTGGCGCTGTTGCTTCAGGTTATTGAGGCTAAAAATTTGCCCATTACCAAGGTTTCGCTTGCGAGGGTGGCGGACGAGTATTTGCGATATTTGAAGATGCACGATGTACCGAGCGACGAGCTTGCGGACTTTTTACTTATTGCGGCGCGACTGATTTATCTGAAGAGTTGTGAACTGATGCCGTATTTACGAATCGATGAGGAGGACGCCGCGGCTGCGAAGCTTGAGGATCAATTGCGGTTGTATCAAGAGTTTGTTGCTGCCGCGGTGAAGCTTGAGGAACGGTATGTCGCAAAGGCGATGTTTCTTCGGCCGACTGTAAAGAGTCGAGAAGTAGTTCGTTCATTCAATCCTGCAAAAAACGTCACTCTCAGTGCACTTCGCGATGCATTCGGATCGATACTGAAAAGGCTCGAACCATTCTTCACGTTGCAAGAAACATCCATGGAGCGATCGAAATCCATCGAGGAACGTATTGATGAATTGAAGGCTGTTTTAGAGACGCGAGCGAATCTTCGTTTCCGTGATGTCATTGCGGGCGCCGGAAGCAAGCGGGAAATTGTGGTAAGCTTTTTGGCGTTGTTGGAGTTGCTTCGTCGGAAGCATCTTACGGCAAAACAAGAATCTCACGGAACGGAAATTCATTTGGAGCGTGCTGAGATATGACGGAACTTTCAGCAAAAATTGAAGCAATTCTTTTTGTGAGCACCAAGCCGGTGTCTGCAAAGTTTTTAGCGACTGCGTGTTCGTGTCAGATTGATGAAGTGAGTATCGCTATCGATGAACTGGTATCGATACGGAATGTTGATACATCCGGTATTCACGTCGTTGTTGGCCATGAGGGAGTATCGCTGGCGACGAATCCAGCGTTTGCGTCGGTTATCGAAAACCTTTCCAAAGAGGATATTGAACCAGAGCTCACGCGACCTTCCCTTGAGACGCTTACCATTATTGCGTATCGTGGGCCGATTACGAAGCCAGAGATTGAGGCGATTCGTGGAATCAACTGCACGCTTATCCTTCGGAATCTGTTAATGCGTGGGTTGATTGATGAGGCGGAAGATACGGTAAAGCTTCAGCCGACCTATACACTGACGAACGATGCATTGCGGTATCTTGGTTTGCATAATGTGACTGAGCTTTCCGATTACGCGGAACTTCATGGGAATACAAAAATCGATTCACTTCTTGCAACGTTGACTGACGAATCATCTCCGCTATGATTTCTCGCGTTGTCGCACAAATGCTTTTAGCGTTTACCGTTACGCGAATTCTTCCGGTGGATCCGGCAAATTTAGAATGGAAGCTTGGGATTCCCACAACACCGCAAGCGCTTGCTGCTCCATTGCTTTCATTAACATCCACACCGGTAACGCTTCCCATGGCGGGGGATCGATTTTTGCCACCAAGAAAAACTGATCTGTCGTCGTACGGCGTTGTTACGGATGCACAAAGTGTTTTTGTTGCGGATACGCAGAGCGGTGCGGCGTTGTTTGCCAAGAATCCTGACGATGTTCGATCGATTGGAAGCATTACCAAGCTCATGACTGCATTAGTTTTTTTAGATACGAACCCCGATCTTGATTCGTGGGTGACCATTCTTGACGACGACTACGTTGGTGGCGCGGCTGTTCATGTACAGTTTAACGATGGTATTCGTTTACGCGATGTTCTTGGTGCGAGCATTGTGGGATCCGACAACACGGCAACGAAAGCCTTGTCGCGATTGTCGGGATTAGCGCCAGAAGAATTTATTTTTGCAATGAATGCGAAGGCGAAAACATTAGGAATGGCGTCGAGTACTTTTGTAGAGGTAACGGGAATTGAAGCAGGAAACGTTTCGACAGCGCGGGATTTGATGATGTTGCTTTTGGAAGCAAAGAAATCTGATGTATTAGACGCGTATATGACATCGCCGCGACTTTCTGTTCGACACGTGAGCGGTGTTGTTACCAGCATGGAGTCTACGGATATTCTTTTTGATTCACTGTTGAACGTGGATCAGTATTCGATTACTGGTGGAAAAACTGGATATATTTCAGAGGCTGGATATTGTTTTGTGACAACAATCGATCACGATGGCGACGAAGTATTTGTTGCGGTATTAGGTGCGCGTTCAAAACTTGATCGTTTTAATGATGCGAAGGCGTTGGCGGTGTGGGCGTTTAATACTTTTACGTGGCCAAAATTATGATCGCTGCTGCACTGATTTCTTTGGTATCGACCATTCCATCGTGGCTTGCCACGATTGTTTTAGCAGCGCTTCCTGTAACGGAAGCGCAGCTTGCTATTCCTGTGGCGATTCTTTCTTGGAAGCTTTCTCCGTTTGTTGCGTACGGTTTGGCGATGCTTGGGAATGCATTACCAATTTTCCCTCTCTTTTTTGGCTTTACCACGCTTCGATCCTTGGCGGAACGGCATGCATCGTGGAGTGTGCGATGGTTGGATCGATTGCTTGCACGAGCGCATCGAAAATTTGGAGCAGATTTTGAAAAATACGGTGTGATTGGGCTTGTGGCGTTTATGGCGATTCCGTTTCCTGGAACCGGTGTGTGGACTGCGACACTTGCTGCTGTTGCGTTACAATTGCCTTGGCGCCAAGCAATTTCGGCAATATTTTGTGGAATGTTTCTTGTAGGTGCAATTGTGTTAGGAATGACGATGACGGGGAAGATATTGCTGTAGCGTTGACGATTTCATAAACGACCCGGTTTTTTTGATACTTGAGTAGCTACTCACTCGCTGGTGGCTCGGGTATATTGTTCTGCACTCCGCGCGAATCCCTCACGCTGCGACGGTTCACATTCGTTCACCTGCAGCTGGGAGGGCCCGTGCTCGTTGGAAAAATGTACCCTCGCCACTGGCGCGAGTGAATCAGGTGAGCCTGAGCATGAACGTAGCGAAACTATTCAACGGGTGGCATCGCGGGAGGCCCCCATACGGAGCGCAGCTCGCACAGCATACAGACGATGATTCTCG
>CALRAI010000041.1 GCA_943350635.1 Candidatus Uhrbacteria bacterium | reverse complement strand
CGCTTCAGATTCATTCGATCTTTTCGATGTTCAATTTCTTGTTCTGCGTCGGTGAGTGGTGTTGGCGGAATGTTCTTTGGTGCGAATGGGTCGTTGGTTTTTGGCATAGATGTGAAAATGTTACTCCATGTTCCGATGTATCGCTCGGTCGAGATCGCGTTTTTTTATGGTGTCGCGTTTTTCGTATTTACGTTTTCCGCGAGCAAGAGCAATTTCGAGTTTGACGCGGTTACGGGTAACGAAAAGTGCAAGAGGAATAATCGTGAGACGATCGGCTTCACGTTTGGCACGGAGATAATCGATCTGTCGTTTGTGGAGGAGAAGTTTTCTGGAACGAAGCTGATCCGTGGGTTTGTCTGAATGCGCTTTTGCGTATGTTCCAATGTGCATGTTTGTGATGAATGCCTCCGCGCCACGAACGACGACGAACGCGCCTTTCAAATTGACGTTGCCAGATTTTGCGGCCTTTGTTTCGCAGCCCGTCAACACTAATCCCGCCTCGAATTTTTCGAGAATCTCGTAATCGTGAAATGCCTTTTTATTTTGTGCAAGACTCATATATTGATGGATTCATGGTACACTAATCGTTGATATGAGTACACGAAAGGTTGATGAAAAATTAGGTACGCGATCGATCGCAATTTCGAGCGGAACCATGTTTCGTGTGTTGCTGATTGCTGCGCTTGCGGCGTTTTTGTACCTTATTCGCGATGTGGTGGCCATGACGCTGGTGGCGATATTTCTTGCGGCGTTGATTGATCCGTTTGCCGATATGTTTGCACGGTGGAATATTCCTCGGGCATTGGCAGTGTTGGTGGTGTATTTGATTGGTGCATCGTTTGTAACGTTGGTGGGAATATTGATTGTGCCACCGTTGCTTACGGAAATGAGTCAGCTTGCCACGGCGCTTTCTCCGTTTGTTGCTGATGCGAATAGTTGGCTGCGTGTGGATGCATTTCTTGCGGGAACATGGAGTGCAAGTATTGGTGACGTAGTTTCTACGGTGCGTGATAGTGGTATTGTGGGAGCGTTTCCAAAAATTGCTGCATTTGGTTCCTCCGCATTCGACGTTGCATTTGGCGTGGGTGTGGTATTGATTTTGGCATTTTATTTTGTTGTTGAAAAGAACGAGATGATTCGTGGCATTGGTATTATTGCTCCGGCAGAATACCAGCCATATGTGATGCACATTGCATTAAAGGCTCGTGAACAGATGGGTGTGTGGCTTCGTGGTCAACTTGCACTTATGGGATCAATTTTTGTGTTAATTTACGGTGCATTGACGATTCTTGGTATTCCGTATGCGTTGGTGCTTGCACTGTTTGCTGGACTGTTAGAGATTATTCCGTTTGTTGGACCAATGGTTTCTGCAATTCCTGCAATTTTGCTTGCATTGAGTGTGTCGCCGGTACATGCATTGTTCACTGCGTTGGCATATTTAGTGATTCAGCAAATTGAAGGAAATATTTTGGTGCCGAAAATTATGCAACGTGTGGCGGGTATTAATCCTATCGTGAGCGTGCTTGCAGTGTTGATTGGTTGGCGTGTTGGCGGTATTGTGGGTGCAGTGCTTTCCATTCCATTAGCAATGGCCGCAATGGTATTTTTTGATGACATATTTCATCGCAAAGAATCTCTATGAACGATATTATGCCGTCACAACGTAATTGGTTTCCCGTGATTCTTGCAGGTTTAACCATTGTGCTTGCTCTTGGTTTTTACGCAAAATTTCATCCTGATGAGATTGCGACTTGGACGGCGGAGCGTGCGAATGATTCAACACCGATTGTGACGGCACCGGCAGTCACAGAGGATCAGTATCGTGCTGCGGTGACATCGATTTTTGCAACGTACGACATCAACGGTAGTCCGCGCGAAGCATACAATGCACTCATCGCACTTCACGTTCCGGCATCCATGCAACAATTTCATATTGATTGCATTATTGCATTAGGAAAACTCGATCATGCAGATAGCGATGCTGCAGTAGAAGAAGCGATGGCACGCTTTGCCGCGCTTCACGCACAGTATTCTTGGTTTACTCTGTGATCCTTGTTCATCGCATTACACCACTTGGTATTGCGGGCGTGAGTATTGCCGCATTTGCTGCACTTATTGTGTCGCCGTGGTTTGGTATGAAAGCGTTGCCGCTTGCAGCAGGAGTTCTTGCGCTGTTGTTTGGGCGGTTGTTGTTGTGGGAATTTCGTCGTCCGGCATTTTGGGTATTTTGGGGAACGCCAATGTTGCTGTGGTGTTCTTCCATGGTTTTCTTTTTCTTTTTGGAGGATGGCACGAGCAAGTGGGCTATTGCGAGTGTGGTGACGTTGGCAATAACACTGTATGCAGAAAATTGTTTTACGTTTTATCATTTGCCGAGTGCGTATCAGGCATATGCTTTGGAAAACTTGTCCTTGGTGTTGTACGTGTTCAGCGCATTCTTTTTTACCAGTGGTGCATTTGGTGCGCAGCTTTTCTTGTTGTTGCCAGTGTGGATTCCTATGCTTGTGGTTGCGGCGGCGGTGCTTGTTGCAACCATGGCAGTGTTTTGGGTGAGTAAAATTGGATTCGATACAGGAAAGCCGTACGCTTTGGTTGGTGCAATCATTATGGCGGAGCTGTATGGTGTCCTTTCAACATTACCTACAAGTTTTGTGACGAATGCAGCAGTATTTTCTGTGTTGCTTTATGCATTCCTTGTATTGGCGCGTGCAAATGTGTTGGAAACGCTTTCACAAAAATCTGTGATGCGTTCGCTTGGGTTCGTTGTAGTGTTATTGGCGATTATTCTTGCCTCGGCACGTTGGGTATAATATTTATATATGTCTGTACTTGCATCGTCGAAGTGGTGGGGAATTGTGCGCTCTGTGGTGCTGGCGCTTGGCGCTGGTGCAGCGGCTGGAGTGTGTACTGCGGTGTGGACGTCGCAATCGCTTGATACGTATGCGGCGATGTTGCTTGCAGGAAAACATCTCCCGCAAATTTCCACGCAGAAACCGTCACCAATTCCTGGAACGTATGAGGAGGCATTATCTCGAGTTCAGGAAGGTGCACGAACGGGAATCGCAACGATTCTTCCAGCGTCTTTAGACAGTGCGGTGTCGGACGATTGGATGAATGATACTTTGATTTTGGGATATGGCGCTATTGTAAGCGACGATGGATGGGTTGTTATGGACGGGAGTGTTTTGCAGGACATTAACAATCCGTTAAAGGAGAGCGAAGTGTGGGTGAACGGAAAGCGATACGCTATTACGTCCGTGGTTCGTGACACGCAAACGTCTGCGGTTATGGTGCATACGAATGCAGTGGATCTTACGCCGATTGGTTTTGCGGCAACGAACAGTGTTCGTTCGGGTGAGATGATGTTTGTTGTGGACGCTGATGGAGGAATATTCCCAACGGCTATTGCAGAAAGCGACGATGAGGTACTTGTTGGCGCGCAGCATGCGGAAAGTTTTGGCACGGGTTGGACACTTACGGATGTGTCTGTTTTTCCTAGTGCGCCGCTATTGAATGCTGCTGGGGAATTTGCGGGGCTTACGCGGAAAGGAAGTGTGGCTGTACTGCCACTGCATCATGCGCTCGAGGCGATTCGTTCGGTAGTAAAAACTGGTAATACCAACGCCGCATTTTTTGGAGCGTACACGGTTGACCTTGCACATGCATACAATCTTGGCGCCGATCTTACGCAAAATCTTCGTGCTGGTGCGTTAATTTTCGCGCCAGATGCTACTACTCATGCTACGGTGCGTGGTGGTCCGGCGGCAGTAGCAGGCTTTGCAAGTAAGGATATTATTTTAGCGGTTGATGGAGAGTCTTTAACGGAGAGCGCCTCGTTGGCGGAAATACTGTCATCGTATGCGCCAGGAAGTATTGCGCGATGCACCGTGTTGCGCGCCGGGCAAACGCTCACGATTTCGGTGACGCTTGGGGATGCTGCGAAGCTGCTATACTAGAATAAATATGGCTTATCGATACGCACAGTTGACGCCCTTGCTGAGTGGCTGGCTCACGATTCTTTTGGCGGGAGTTATCGGTATGGCACTTGCAGTGGTGTTGTCGTTTCTTCGTCCGTTGGAATATAGCTCAACGACGAGAATTTTAATTACTCAGGAATTGGGTGCAGTGGATGCGTACACCGCGAGCCGTTCTGCAGAACGTATTGCGGACGACTTGGCGAATGTGGTGTACACAAGCACGTTTTTCGATAAGGTGATGGCATCGGGATACGATATTGATGCAACGTATTTTTCAGACGATGCTATTAAGCTGCGTGCACAGTGGCAAGATGCGGTTGAAGCTTCTGTTTCTCGGAGTAGTGGGCTGTTGACGATTACGGCGTATCACACAGATGTGGATCAGGCAGAACAGTTGGCACAGGCGGTGGCGTATGTGCTCACCACACAAGGTTGGACGTATACGTCTGGCGGAAGCATTACGGTGCAGGTTGTGGACGCTCCACTGAATTCGCGGTATCCGGTTCGTCCAAATTTATTGATTAATGGTTTTTCTGGTTTGGCGTTGGGATTGCTTGGGGGAGCAGGGTATTTGCTCATTTCAGCAGAACGCACTCGTCGACGGCATCAGTTTATGCATGAGGAGGGATAGAATAAAGGGTAAAGTGAGCTGATTTCTTTTGAGGGTGTTGGGAAGGGGAAATTCTGAGGGGATTCTTTGATTTAGTTGGGAAGATGGGGCAAAACAATATGGGACGAGAGCGGCGGCTGTTGTGATTTTAAAGTGCTCCTATCGAAATTGAGGTAAAAAAACATGGCACCTGTGGGGCTGCACAGTCGTGAAATCGGCAATATTCGATCGTGAAGGTCGTAACGTGCAAACGCCGATCGTAGGAGTGATTATTGATGGTTATACTCGTTATCAAAATCTATCATCCGTTTCTTAATGCAAATGAGTTGCATTAGCAGAGCCCTTGTTTTTAAAACGCATACCCCTGCTCTTGGCACAGTAATCTTCAATGCCAATCATCGAAACAATCGCGGTCTCCCTTCCGTCTTTTCCAACAAAGTCCAAGAATCACGATCATTTCTTTTTTATCCAAATTCAAGAATTCCTTTAGAATCCCAATCAAATTATTCTACTTATCCCCGTTTTGTGTTGATACATTCTTGACGATGATCCGTGTTTTTGATTCCCTTTGTTCACAAAATCCTTTGCGGGGACCCTACGGAACGTTTGTGACGTCTCCTCCTCGTTGCAACCCGTGACCGCAGGGTCTCCCTAGAGGATTTTATCCACATTGTTTTGACGATACTCTCGCTTTGTGGTGTACTTCTTTTCATCCAGGTGTGTTCGAAAGAACATTCTCCAAGATGACAGAAAAATATCTCGTCTCGACGGGATATTTTTTTGTTTGGTTTCTGTTCGTGTTATACTGGAAATGTCGGATTGTTGGGGCTGATGGTGTAATCGGTAACATTCCTGGATTGTCATCTTGGAGATACGGGTTCAAATCCCGTTCGGTCCAAGGCCCCAATCCGACACTAAAAATCGCCTAAAATCAGGCGATTTTTGCGTAAAAGATACGGGAATACTTGACGTTTCTCTGTATTCTTGGTATGCTGATATGTCCTGTAAAAAGGATTTCATCGGAAAAGAGTAGGGAATTGGTGGCTTTTGCGCGTTTCAGTAGTTTAGTGTCCTGGATGTTCCTCCAACATTCGGTCGACGCTAAACTTCTGGAACACGCATATCGCTTCCCGTGGCCATCCCGGCCGCGTTCACGTCCCTCTCAACTCCCTACAGGAGACTTCCCGATGCTCATCGCACTCAAGTTCCTTCTCTCCACCGCCTCCGCCGCCGACACCCAGACCACTGCCATCAGCGGGCAGGTCGAGGTGAACGTGCTCGGGACCCTCATGGCCAAGCAGCAGGCTCTCGAAGCCGAGCTCGCGCAGCGCCAGGCCGCTTGTCCCGTTGCCGCCCCGTGCCCCACGACCGCCCCGGCTCCCAAGCCGAAGACGAGCTCGAAGGCCAAGGTGGTGGCGGTGCCTGCG
>CALRAI010000040.1 GCA_943350635.1 Candidatus Uhrbacteria bacterium | reverse complement strand
TGTTCGCCGGAAAACTCCACGCCGGAATTGTGAGCCGATCGCTTTCGGTCACTGATATTGTCCCCGATACCCAAGTGAACAGCATCACCAAAGAACAACGCTCACGGCTCGTCAAAACACTCAAAGATCTTTCCTTCCCTATCGATGGCTTACTCGGCATGGACAAAGCCATCATCGCGGACGGTGGCGTTCCCCTTTCCGAAGTGTCGATGAAGACAATGCGAAGCGCCGTCGTCAAAAATCTCTTTCTCACCGGCGATCTCTTTCACATCGTCCGCCCCTCTGGCGGCTATTCCCTCCAACTTTGCTGGACGACTGGGTTCATTGCAGGAAACGCGGCATAAGACATTTTTTGTGTAATATTGGCTAAAGTTTGCGAAAAAAATGGATTCATGCTATTCTTTTGGTGCTTTGATGCGTCATTCACGGCGTATCTGTCCCATCGATATTCGATGACGACCTGATTTCTGTCGGAACTTCCGAACGAGAAATCAAGCACTCTATTCAAGAGAACCGGCTGATTTCATCGTTTCCGATCGAAACACTTCCCGTTCTCACTGACATTCTTTCATGTCTCACGAAACCCCAGCCGTGCAGAACGGCTTTGAGGGCCTTGGCATTGCGCCAACCATCCTCACTATTCTGGCAAAACACAGTTACACCGTGCCAACACCAATTCAACATCAATCCATTCCGGTAGCCATTAGCGGAAGCGATGTGATTGGTATTGCACAAACCGGTACTGGAAAAACCCTCGCATTCGGTATTCCAATGATCCAGCGCCTCGCTCAGTTTAAGGGCAAAGGATTGGTCATTCTCCCAACCCGCGAGCTTGCGCTTCAGGTAGAAGAAAACCTCAAGAAAATTGGTGGCGGCATCGGCATGAAAACCGCTGTGCTCATTGGTGGCGCTTCAATGCACCTCCAAAAGAAGGCATTGCAAACCAAGCCACACGTGATTATCGCAACTCCTGGTCGCCTTATCGACCACCTTGAACAAAAGACGATTCGTCTCGACGACGTGAAAGTTCTTGTTCTGGACGAAGCGGATCGCATGTTGGACATGGGTTTTGCGCCACAGATTGCAAAAATTCTCGCCACCGTTCCAAAGGATCGTCAAACCATGCTGTTCTCTGCAACCATGCCATTGGAAATTATTCGTATTGCCAACACTGCAATGCGCACCCCAGTTCGCGTGGAAGTTGCCCCACAAGGCACACTTGCTGAGCGCGTTGAACAGGAACTCATCTTCGTTCCAAAGCACGACAAAGAACGTTTGCTCGAACTTATTCTCAAGGAACAAGAAGGAACCGTTCTCGTATTCTCCCGCACAAAACACGGCGCAAAGAAAATCTCTCGCGCAGTACAAGTAATGGGCTACACCGTGGATGAATTGCACTCAAACCGATCCCTCGCGCAGCGCAAAGCGGCCTTGGAAGGTTTTAAGAACGGAAAATATCGCGTACTTGTCGCAACAGATATTGCAGCGCGTGGAATCGATGTGAAGGGCATTGCCCTCGTAATCAACTACGATCTACCAGACAATCCAGACGACTATGTTCACCGCATTGGTCGAACAGGACGCGCCGGAATGGCCGGAAAAGCAGTCTCCTTCGCAACGCCAGACCAGCGTGGAGACGTGAAGGGTATCGAGCGCGTGATTCGCGGACTTATTCCGTTGAAACCTGTTCCAAAAGTGCTCCCCGCATATCGCAACCTTCCGCCAATCGAACGCGACAACGATTCGCACGCTCGTGGCAATCGTGGCGAAAAAACATACGGAGCTTCAGCGCCCTCGAAGTACGGTGCATCGACCGAACGAAAGTACGGTGCATCGGGCGGATCCAGCTACGGCAGCCGTGCGCCACAAAAGGCGTACGAAAAGCAGTACAACGATCGCGGCTCCAAGCCTGTGCCCCAAGGTCAGCATCGCGCAAAGCGATACGACACCGGTACCGCATCCGCACCGTCAGTTGCACCAGCTCCAGTGTCCCAATCCTACGTAGCGCCTGCTGCAAATCAATTTGCTCCAGCACCACGAAAGTTCCGAAAGTAAGAAAAGAAAAACGCTCCAAGAAATTTCTTGGAGCGTTTTCTGTTATTGCTGAAAACGACGTATCACATCGTCTCTACTTTGCTTTCGCAATAGCCTCGTCAATCATCTTCTTCATCGACGAGTATGGCACCGCACCAGAAACCAAGGTTCCGTTCACAAATGTTGCAGGAGTACCGCTTACTCCAGCCGTTCTGCCAGATGCAGTCTGGTCGTCCACCACACTTTGATATTTCTTCGTACTGACGCAATCTGCAAATTTCTTGGTATCTAACTTCAAATCCGCAGCAGTTTTGTTCATGAATGCAGTTGCGGTTGCAGCGTCAGTTGAAAGCCCATCCTGACCAGCGTACATCGCATCTGAGAACTCCCAAAACTTCCCTTGTTCGTTCGCACACTCACTTCCAAGTGCTGCAGGAACCGCATTCGGATGGAACGACAATGGGAAATGACGGTACACCCACGCAACATCGTTTCCGTATTCCTTCACGATTTGTTGCATGGTAGGATCATGCTTTGCACAATACGGACATTGAAAATCGCTGTATTCCACCAACACAACCTTAGCCTTTTTGATATCACCACGAACATGGTCGTTATCTGTAACAGGATCAAGCTTCCCTGCTGGTGCTGCGGCCGCAGCGGCTGCTGCTGGTGCTGCTGCCACAACTGGAGCAGTATTTGCCGCAAGAGCAGTGCCACTAGAAATAACTGCAAAGTTATTCATGAGCAAAATAACCACCATTCCGCACACTAAACCGAATGTAAACATCGTGCGAGGATTCCCGTCGAGAAAACCAGGCGTTTGTGCTGACGATATTGGCGTTGCTTGTGGTGAAACCGATTCGGAACCATCGTGCATTTCATCAGACATAGAGAAATATTACAGCTCGAAGCAAGTTTAGCAGCTCAAGCACGTTTTGCCTTTCGCGTTATCCACACAAGCTCACTCACGCCAAATCCAAACAAGAGTAGCGAAAAATATTGACCCGGAGTTAATCCAAAATACCGAACGTCGATCACGCGCAAAAAATCCATCGCGAATCGCGTTGCGCCGTACCACAAAGCAAATACCGCAAGATACATTCCCACCGGTCGAGGCTTTCGCGAAAGCCACAGCATAAACATTGCCATGAAAAATGCATTGATTGATTCATACAATCCCAGATCGTGCCGTACTGCACCGTCGGGATATTGCACGCCAAGAACGAAGTGTGTCAGCGTTCCGGGATGATCGTGAATTAAAAAACATCCGATACGTCCAATCCACATCCCAAACGGCATACCAAACGCAACAATATCCGTGTATCGATGCAGATCGAATTTGCGACGACGCAAAAAGAGCAAACCAACAACAGAAGCAAGCAAGAATCCCCCGTAAATCGAGAGCCCGCCGCGCCAAATTTCAAACACTTCAAGAAGATGCTGAGCGTAATATCCCGGATCGTAAAACAACACATGACCAAGTCGTCCACCCACCATGCCCGCAATCGCCACCCACACAAGCAAATCCCATAGTACTTGCGAATCATCGCCCCGCTGCTTTGCAAGTCGCGCTGCCATGAAGGCACCGAAGAGAAAACCTAACGCAACGAATAAGCCCCAGGCGTGAAGGGTAATGGGACCGAGAGAGAAAGTAGTGAGGGAGAGATACGGGATCATAACGCGCCCATCACAATCAACGCAGTTTTAAATTCCGCAATCGCCTTGTGTCCTTGAGCGATCTTGAGTTCCGATCCGGCTTCATGGACCAACGTGTTTCGTAACGATCGCGCCCAAAACGTGTTCTGAAGCTTTCGATATTTTCTACTCGCAAATTTTAATCGCTCCCCCGTTGTTGTACCAGGAAATGCCTTTGCCTTTAGTGCAAGATCGAGTACGGCATCCGCCTGAATTATTGCCAATCGTAAGCTCATCGCATCACCTTGATCTGATAATTCCTCGACTGCTGCCCAATGTTTCGCGACCGATCCACGCTGATCGCCAAACCGCCACCTGCGCATGGCTCGACGAAGCCACACCGTAAGAGTAAGGAGTATCAAAAAACCCACAACGCCAAGACCGATGAAAAACAGCAACTCCGAAGGCATCGATGACGCATTCAACATACTTCGATAAAAAATCGCCAAAAGCAAGACCTGACCCCTTCAGTTTACTTCATTAGTTCCTCAACCGCCGCTGCAACATTCAATACGCTTTGATCATCAAAGCCCTTTCCCAAAATCTGCAGACCAACCGGCAAACCATGCGCCGTGCCACACGGTACAGAAATACCTGGAATACCCACGATATTCGCAGAAACCGTAAACACATCAGCAAGATACATCGCCACAGGATCATTCATCTTTGCACCAATATCCCATGCCACCACTGGCGATGTGGGGCCAACAATCACATCAACATGTTTGAACGCAGCATCAAACTCCATCTTGAGCGCCGCACGCACCGCAATCGCCTTTTTATAATACGCGTCGTAATACCCAGCGGACAAAATGAATGTGCCAAGCATAATGCGGCGCTTTGTTTCTGCGCCGAATCCTGCGCCACGCGCCGATCGATAACTTTCTTCAATCGTTCCTTCCCCACGTTCGCCGTATCGCATTCCATCAAATCGCGCCAAATTACTACTCGCCTCTGCCGGCTGAATAATGTAGTACGCCGCCAGTGCATACGGAGAAAGTGGCAACGAAATATCAACAATTTCCGCACCAGCATGCTTCATCCGTTCGATCGTCGATCGTACCAGCGCCGAAACGTTCTCATCCATCCCGTCCACAAAATACTCTTTCGGCACACCAACACGAACACCGTTCATCGATACCGCAGCTGGAGCAACGGTTACTGCATCCAGTACAACACTCGTGGCATCATGCGGATCTTTCCCTTCAATAATCGACAAAATCAACGCCGCATCTTTCACTGTAGTAGCAAACGGACCAATCTGATCCAAGCTCGATGCCAACGCAACAACGCCGTACCGCGAAACACGTCCGTACGTTGGTTTCATGCCAACAATTCCACAGAGCGACGCTGGCTGACGAATCGATCCGCCAGTGTCCGACCCTAAGGACGCCGGCACCATTCCTGCCGCAACCGCAGCAGCAGATCCACCCGAGGATCCTCCAGGAATCTTTGTAAGATCGATGGGATTCTTTGTGTGTTTGAATGCCGACGTTTCCGTGGACGAACCCATGGCAAACTCGTCCATGTTCGTTCGACCAATAATGATCGCACCAGCAGCCTGAAGCCGAGCAACAACCGTGGCAGTATAACTTGCGCGATACGTCTGCAACATTTTTGATCCCGCACTGGAAACCTCCCCCATCATCAGCATGTTGTCCTTTATCGCAATCGGTACGCCCGCCAAAGGGAGATTGTTCTCACCAGCGGCATGACGTGCATCTATTTCCTGAGCCGATGCGATTGAAGAATTACGAAACACTTCCAAAAACGCACCGATGTCAGCGTCCTTCTCGTCGATCCTTCGAATCGATTCTTCGACAATCGACACCGCGGTCATCGATCCAGAATTCACCGCGTCACGAATACTTTTAACGGTCCAATTGATCATAATGAAATATTCGTCATTGCGAGGAGAGTAATCTCGACGTGGCAATCTTGGTGAGCCTAGATTGCTTCGCTGCGCTCGCAATGACGGACTGTTATGTTGAGAAGACACCAGGCACTTCCATAGCATCGCCGACGGACTTTGGAAACGCCGCAACGACAGCATCGCGTTCATGACGGGTTGACGTTACAACATCGTCGCGCAACACATTCACCGCACCCGTGAGATACGCCTTTGGGTCGACGCCAGACGTATCGACTTCTTGAAGTTTCCCAATATAATCGATGATGCTCGGCAGTTGCTCCGCTAACATCGCCTTTTCCGCATCCGTCAGGTGTAATTTCGCTAACATCGCCAAACGATCAATATCGATATCCATAGAAATTGTCCGTCATTGCGAGGAGGGTAATCCTGACGCGGCAATCCAGTTCAACCTAGATTGCTTCGCTGCGCTCGCAATGACTGAATTACGAACGAATCATAT
>CALRAI010000039.1 GCA_943350635.1 Candidatus Uhrbacteria bacterium | reverse complement strand
AAGGTTGTGACCTTCACCTGGAATGTACGCTGTAACTTCTGTTCCGTTTGAAAGACGAACGCGAGCGATTTTACGCAAAGCCGAGTTTGGCTTTTTTGGCGTCATCGTCGTCACCTTTACACAAACACCACGCTTGAATGGGGCGCCCTTACGGAGCATGGTTCGCTTGCGGTGCAAGGAATCCAACGTGTATTGCATGGCTGGCGAAGCGCTCTTTGACTTCGCTTTTGTGCGGCCTTTTCTGAGAAGTTGATTGATTGTTGGCATAGTCGTGCGTTCCTCAACGGGAAAGCCCTATTAAAAAGTAGCAAAAGCCTACCACAAGCGAAAAAATGGGTCAACGAAACAATGTGGGTGTATTACAAAATTCCTTCCTCTTTCAGCTTAGCCCGCATCGCCTCCCAACCAAGTTTTCTATGCGAAATGGCGTTTTTCTCGTCTTTCGTCATTTCACCACACGTCTTCTCCTGGCTATCAAGAAGTACGAAGGGATCGAATCCAAATCCCCCTTCCCCACGTCGAGCAACCAATCGACCATGTACAACGCCCTCAGTATACAAAAACCGTTCCTCATCGGCGTATCCAACGCCACATCGAATCGTAACCCGATCATTTTCAAGCTTCTCCGTGATTTCAACTGCACGATCGTACCCCACATTGTTTTCCCAAAACTTCACAAAAGGCCCAGGAAAACCATTCAACACATCAAGTTCGAACGAAACATCTTCAACAACAACCGGCGATCCGAGCTCCCTCTGTGCCTGCTCCGCCTTTGCCTTCACAATTTCCTCAAGTGAGAATGACTGAATCTCCAGCGCATCAATAGCCGTCGTCTGAACATCCTCAATACCCAAAATCATCCCAATCTCTTTTGCCTTGTTTGGATTTCCCGTAACGATGGTGAGTTGGATCATATACGATAGTACTGTATTAAAACTTTCTCATTTTAGGATAGTTTCGGTGCGCGAGGAGAAAATTCGCGAGACGTACTACACGGTACATTGAGCGAATTTTCGACGATGCAAACCGAAAATAGACAAAATGAGGAAGTTTTACCCTCCAAAATACATAGCCAACAATCCAATACACGACGTGCCGAGCAAAGCATCACACCCAAAGTACGCGGGAATTTGGATGAAGAAAAATGGATCGAATGGGGTCATGAGTGAAATCATCACAAGGACGAGCATGATACGGGGGCCGTTGGTCTGTAACCACAGAGCAACATTTTCGTAACCAGTTCGATACGTCACCACATCAATAATCTTTGATCCGTCCAACGGATGAACTGGGATAAGGTTAAAAATCATAAGCATAACGTTCACCAAAATCGACAACACCAAGAACGCGCCAAGCATCGTATCAATCCGCACAACACCCGTCATGGAAAACACCCGAAACAATCCGCCAGCCACAACCGCCATAATAAGATTCGCCGCTGGCCCTGCAAGCGCAATGAGCAATCCATCACGCAAGGGCTGCTTCAAATTCTGTGGGGCAAAAGGCACCGGCTTCGCCCAACCAAAACCAATCGTTACCAACATAAGCAAACCCAACGGATCCAAATGCGCCATGGGGTTCAACGAAAGTCGGCCCAATCGCTCCGCCGTGTCGTCCCCCAACCACTTCCCCACAAGAGCATGCGCAAATTCATGAACCGTCAACGCAAGAATCAAGGCGGTGAGCCAAACAAATCCGAGCATGGGTGCTGTGAAGAAGAGTTGCAACAACATAGAAATCAATTACGACACAGTGATATCTGCACCAATGGCCTTCAACTTTCCATACAAATCCTCGTATCCCCGTTCAAGATGTTCAAAGCCAGTAAGCGTCGATTCCCCATTGGCCACTAATGCCGCAATAACGCATGCCAAACCAGCACGAATATCAAGGAGCTGAATCGACGTAGCCTTCAGTGGCGTTGGTCCTTTAATAATCACGGAATGCTTGTGATTATGATCCTTAAAACGACATTGCACTTCACCCAAACACGTATCGAACAGCGTAATATCCGCACCCATCTCCTTCAAAACATCCGTATATCCAAACCGTTCCTCGTACACAGTCTCATGAATAACCGATGTGCCTTCCGCTTGCGTCATCGCTACAAGGAACGGCTGTTGCCAATCCGTCATAAATCCAGGATGTGTGTCTGTTTCAAGCTGGATTCCCTTATACGTCGATGCGCCCTTAAACAAAATTCCATTCTCTTTCACTTCATAATCTCCCCCAATTAATCGCACCGCATTCAAAAACGTCACCATATCGCGATGAACGGCGCCTTCGCAGAAAATCTCCCCACGAGTGGCAAGCGCCATGCTCGCAAAACTCGCAGCTTCCATTCTGTCAGCCACAACCGTGTGTTCACAACCATGCAATTTCGCAACGCCAATAATTTCAATATGACGACCCGCGCCAAGTTCAATAATCGCGCCCATCTTCTGCAACATCATGATAAGCTCAATGATTTCCGGTTCAATCGCAGCGTTCTTAATAACCGTTCTCCCCTTTGCAAGCACACCAGCAAATAACGCCGTCTCCGTAGATCCAACGGATGGATATGGAAGATCGATAACAGCGCCCTTCAATCCGTTTGGCGCCTTTGCGTGATAGCCCTCAGCATCGACCTCGATAATTGCACCCATCGATTCGAGGAGATCGATATGAAAATTCACCGGACGTGGCCCAATCTTGTCACCACCTAACGATGGCACAAACGCCTCACCCGTTCTATGCAGCAATGGCGCCAACGCCAAAATCGCAAGACGGTTCTTTCGTGACAACGACATTGCCGACGATGACGCAATATCTGCAACACGAATCGTAAGCGTATGATCAACAAGATCGGTCATCGCACCAAGCGTCGTAACAAGCTCTCGCCCGATATCGGTTTCTTTCTGGAGCGGAACATTGTGGAGCGTTACCTGATCCGCCGTCAGCAAGCTTGCAATAATCATCTTACTCCCCGCATTCTTTGCCCCCGCAATCTTCACACTTCCCTTCAACACCTTCCCACCAACAATGTTCATCATGTTCATAGATGGAGAAAGTATAGAGTATGTTACACTTTTCGCATATGCGTAGCCCGAAAATGGAAGAACTCCCTTCAAGAACATCGCAAATTTCTCCAGTATTCCAACGTGCACTACAAGACCTGCCCAGCGTCGGATTTTCTCAAAGAACTGAAGCATATGCGCGAACCGCAGACGACACAAAACGAACACCATGGGAAAGTATCGGCATAAAAGTCCCTGGAAATCTTGATCTTCAGCGCCATGCTGACATTCGAAGTCAAGATATTCCCGGAAAACTGGATATTGAAGGCAATCTGATTATCAATGCCGATCGACTACAGGATCTTTCTGGTCACAATATCAATATTCATGGCAATCTCGTTATCATCGTTCCCAAAGGAACGCGAAACATTTCACAGATCCAAGAAGACGCGTGGGTTATCGATGGCATTGGCATTGGCGGTGAAGTGATTGTGAAAGAAGAGATTTCTCCTACTACCGAAAAACCCGAACATACCACCGAAGACCGCTCTCGCGCACTCATGCACGAACGTCTCGCAGCAATGACACGAGAACAGTTTGCGGAATACCTCATTACTCATCGTGCCGAATATGCAGAATTCAGCGGAAGGCCGCTCTATAACAAGCCCGATAGATATTCCGAAGATGATATTTATTCACTCATGATCATCAAGCCTTCTCGTCGAGGAAAACTCATGAACGCTGCTGAAAGTGGGGGCCCAGAATTCAACGCTCAAATTGCAGCAAAACGAAGATATGAAACGGAACTCGTCACGCGAAACAATACCTGGGAAATTGACCATGATCGAAAGGAATCCTTTGTATACGAACACATGACTGTCGCGTCAGACTGGGGACGATGGATTATTAACAACGGTATACCTATCCATACCGAAGGAAAAACACCAAAGGGCTATATCACTCTTAAGCAAGCCACCATCGATCTGACACCAAAAACCATCACCGGCATCATCGATGCCGTTCAACATACTGGAGTTTCGTGTCAATTAAAAATCCCTACCAGCGGGACACGAGCAACAAAACTCTTCGATAACATCGTGATCCACTGTGCATCTTCCGCAGATGTTCAAAAAACAATAATTGCAGTGCAAGAATTCTGCATAAGACAGAAGAATCCAATAGAAATTGAAGGAACAGAAACAGGAGAAGACGCAGAGGGAACGTCTCATAGCAATCTTCTCGCACAAAGAGTTCGCACCGCATGGAAAAAACAAGACGAAGAAAAGAAATAATATCAAACGCCGCGGGATTGCTCCCGCGGCGTTCGTTCGTCGTTGTACGTTCAACCTGTGCTACTGCTTCCATTCCTGGCGCAGACGAATCCAAGCGGCAATGCGCTGCCAGTCCTCCGAATCCTGACCCTGTACATCTTTCCCCCAGTTCACACCGTAGACAAACTGCGGGAAGCGCCACGGAAAGTGCGTCGCGCGATACCGATGCACGGTGTACAGATCGTGATTCGCCTTGGAGTGAGAAACGGTGGCGACCAGCTGTTCTTCCAAACACTGAATGTTTACCTCCACCATAATCACGCCGAACTGACACGCCGGGAGACGGAACACGAGCCGACGGGCGCGGAAATCCGGATCCGTGTCTGGGTTGTTCGGATCGATCGGTTTCCCAGGAACTTGATCGATCACCGCCTCGACCACATCACAGCCGTGCTCGTACAACATCCGGAGAATTCCCCGAGCAAGTTGATCCGCATCACTGGCGTGTTCCACGGTGAACGTCATGCCGTGCTTGTCGTACTGTTCGCGTGCCCATTCACCCTTCCGAACCATTTTCAGCACAGACATGAAGTCCGTTTTGATACGGTCGTCGAGCATAACGGGAAGCGTAAAATCTCCGCAGTGCACATAACGCACGGGCGGCGCACCGTAGTGAACCACTGGCCCCATGTATTTCGGAAAATCCTCAAACGACGTCTTGATGCTCACCGGTCGCCGAAGCCCGTTGAGTGCCGCAGCGTAGTACAGCGTACCGCTCTTCCCCGGGACGAAGAATTTCTCCACCATCCAGTTGAGTGCATATCGCATTGTTTCTCCAGAATCAACTTCGCTCTCTGCTTCGTCGATTGCGAGCATAAGCCGGGTAAGGATGAACTGGGTCATCGCCTCGATCTGTCCCCGAAGCACAAGCACGTCGCTATTGAACGGTGCCATCGCCATACGAAGTAGCGCGAGCGGATTCGTCGTGGCCGCGACCTGGCTGTTCGGCTGAAGCCGGAACTGCACCGGCAGAAGCAACGAATTTCCGATCGCACGCTCCTCCGTGGCGAGTTGCGCCTTCAGTTGCCCGAAGCGCCGAAACAGCACTTCCCATCCATAGCGCGACGGCCCGTAGACTCGCTGATAGCTCTCTGAGAACACCTGTGTTTCTGAAAACGAGGAGACGCTTGTCGTCACCAAGGCGTAGAGCTGCTGCATGCGGCGATACTCGTCGCCGAGAATGGGGTGCGCTTCCATCGCACAGGCCCAAGCATTGTATTTCTCAAACACAACCAACGATTCCGAAGTATCCATGAAAATCCCCCTCCATATGGGACAAGTCCAAGCGTCCCAAAGATTTTCGCAATAGTCAAACATAAAACACCGTAATCTTTATAAAAATTGAGGTAATTAAAGTTTCGAGTTGGTAGAACGACCGTATTTCTTCTAATCTTAGCGATATTCTGGAAAACTTAAGGTCATATGACCTTAAGTGGAGCCAGAAAACGTTGTCCGAGTTGTCAGAAGCCCATGCAACATTGGGGAATTCATCCCTCAGGAACAGTGAGGTGGAGATGTAAGATCTGTGGAAAAAATGGTGTGAGAACGCGCAACGACCATCGCGACAAACAGCGACGGTCGTTGTTTGTTTCGTGGATTACGAGCAAGAAAACGCTCAAGGAACTTGCCTTACATTCTCATGTGACGGTGCAGACATTGTCGACGTGGTTCCGACCATATTGGGAATATCCACCAAAGCCCCAAATTACCGGAACAACACAATATCTTGTTCTCGACGCAACATCGGTGGCTCCTCGAGAATGCATGGTGCTCATTGCCGGAGATGCAATGACAGGAAAACCTGTTTCTTGGATGCCAGTGCAGAGAGAAAATCTTGAGGTGTGGTCGCGCTTTCTTCACCATCTTGCATTGGCATATGTGGAACCCTCCGTTGTTGTTTGTGACGGTCAACGAGGCTTGTTACGGGCTATTCGTGAGGTTTGGCCACGGGTGAAGCTCCAGCGTTGTCTCATTCACGTCATTCGACAGGCTTCAGTGTGGCTCACGCAACATCCAAAATCTCGAGCAGGAGAACAGCTGCTCGCTCTCGTGAATCGTCTCTCGAGCATTCGGACAAAGCGACAAAAGCGAAAATGGATCCGTGCATTCTTTGCGTGGACACGGAAACACGAATCCTTTCTCAAAGAACGAACATATGGACCAAACAGTCGGTGGTGGTATACGCACAGAAAACTTCGTGGAACAAAATCACTCATACAGAACGCCATCCCAGATCTCTTTCATTTCGTTCGTGAGCCATCTATTCCAAGAACTTCTAATCATGTTGAAGGCGGTATCAACGCTCGTCTCAAGGAATTACTGCGATGTCATCGGGGAATGAATCTCACGAAAAAGCTTGCGCTAGTGAGTTGGTACTTAGCGTTACGACAAGGACAGAAAACCAACTCGAAACTTTAATTACCTC
>CALRAI010000038.1 GCA_943350635.1 Candidatus Uhrbacteria bacterium | reverse complement strand
TGAGGCTAGTTTCGATGAACGAGGAGCAAAAATCGCGAGGCGTACTCCATGGTACGTTGAGTGATTTTGCGACGAGTGAGTCGAAAATAGACCAAAGGAGGAAGTTCTAATGAAGGTTGGTCGAGCCGATGGGGGTTGAACCCACGACCTCTTGCACCCCATGCAAGCGCGCTACCACTGCGCTACGGCTCGATGCTCGCTTGCCCGATGGACTATGCTAACGACGGGGTCGTTTGCTGCGTCCATCGCTCGCTCGCTTCGCCTCGCGATGCTCGGCGGAACTAAAGTGACGAAAGAATTATAACGATCTCTAAAGAAAAAGACAACGCGTTTGCGTTGTCTTTTTCTGGCGGAAGGGGAGAGATTCGAACTCTCGATGCCTTGCGGCATACACGCGTTCCAGGCGTGCGCACTAGGCCACTATGCGACCCTTCCGTATTCCTTGTGCCCGAAAAGAGTACACAAAAAATGATCTCTTCGCAACTTCTTGAGTGGGTAGGATATTTTGGAGTACGATTCTTGCGAATGAGAGAAGCATCGGATCGTAGCGCAGTTGGCAGCGCGCGTCGTTCGGGACGACGAGGTCGTGGGTTCGAATCCCGCCGGTCCGACCAAAAAAAGAATCGCGAGAGCGGTTCTTTTTTGTTACACTGCTCCATATGAAAGTGACCTACGACAAAATGGTGATGCATAGCCCGCTTGTGGTGTTGCGGAAGGCGGGGTATTCGCCGTTTACGGATCCGCAGAGTGGAGAGCGCAGTTTTGTGTTGCGACTGACGTCCGAATATTATCCGCGGTTTCATTTGTATGTGGACGAGCGGAATAACGAAGTGGTGTTCAGTTTACATCTTGATCAAAAAAAAGCGTCGTATGGTACGAACCATATGCATAGCGGAGAATATGAAGGCCCGACGATTGAAAAGGAAATGCTACGGATTGATCGGTGGGTGAATCATGTTGAGCCTGAACAGAGTAGTGACGGAGTTACATCATCTTTTTCTTCACAAAAGCCCTGGTGGAAAATTTGGTAGAAATTGGATATTTCTTTTATATTATGCTATAGTGACGCGTCCGCTTTGGACGTTACATCCCACCGAGGATCTGTTCTGATCCTTTTCATCCCCCACTGGAGCCCGCCATGCATCTGCTCACTATTGTCTCTCTCGAAGTTGTTGAAAACCCTGTTTCGAGTAAGACGGAATTTCACGTCGTCGTTCGTTCTGGTGACGGTGAGCCGTTCCGTCTGCATGGTCTCGGGAATATTCCGTTCAGGCTGTACAGCTTCAGCACCGTTCAGTCCGTTCGATCTCGCGAATGGGTTGAGCGGCTTCTGGCCCAGGGCGGCACCATCAAGGCGAACCTCGAGTCTGTTGGGCCGCGGCACCGTGGCCCCGACGACGACTACAGGGTGAGTGATCGAGTGGCCGACGCGAAAACTATCGTTGGCGTTGCGTCTGCGAATGGCTCGGTACCAGTGACGGATTCGCTCACTGCCCCTGTCCCGGGCGTTATCATGTTCAACAACGGTGGAACGATGGGCGAACGAGTGGTGGATTCCACTAAGCCTCGGCGCTAACTGTTCACAGCAACTACGTTCACGTCACAACCACGACGCTCCGTCTTGATCCTTGCGGGTCGACGGAGCGTTCGCTTTTAAAAACGATTTTAGTTTGTTTAAAAAAATGATCATCGTTGTAAAAAATATTTCGTCAAGCAAGTGGTACACATGTGGATGATTCCACTTCACGATTTCTTCATGCGTTTGTACAATGCATCACATCAATGCGCTCTCGACGATGCCGTGCGCAAGTCACTCCTCGGCATTATGCGTGTCACGTCTCCATCGTTCTGTAGTGGCGAAATGATTCCCGCAAAATATACTTGCGACGGGAAGGATGTGAATCCCGAACTTCTCTTTGATGATGTTCCGGGAGACACACAGAGCATCGCCATACTTGTTGACGATCCTTCTTCTCCTTCTGGAAATTGGTTGCACTGGAGTGTGTGGAATATTTCGCCTACCACACGAATGATTCGAGAGAATAGTGTTCCGCAAGGAGCACGAGAAGGGGAAACAGATTTTAGTGAAATTGGATACGGTGGTCCATGTCCTGGTGTTGGTGAACACGAATATCGTTTCACCGCATATGCATTGGATTGTATTTTAGATATTGGACACGG
This sequence comes from Candidatus Uhrbacteria bacterium, assembly GCA_943350635.1. Classification (GTDB taxonomy): domain Bacteria; phylum Patescibacteriota; class Patescibacteriia; order UBA9934; family UBA9934; genus CAIKHN01. The sequence goes on along the minus strand of CALRAI010000038.1, from coordinate 4,687 downwards.
TGCGCCACGGAATGTGATTGAAGAAGCTATGGAGGGGCATGTTTTGGCACAAGGCGCCTTGCATGCTCGATATCAGCGACAGAAGATTCGTGCAGCGCTTCAGCAACACGCCATGGCGTAGTTCGGGATCGCGTTGATTGATTTTGAATATTGTGGTACGTTGTGCCGTTCGTTTTTCTGTTGACTTTTCACCACGAAATTTCGTTTGAAAGGCATTCATGTCCCATCTGTCCGAATCCTTTCCCGCTTCTGCTGGTTCTCTGCAGCCGTTTGTGGACGGCCTCGATGCCGTCAATCGTCGCATTCTTGTGTTGCTGCCGTACAACGGTCATGCCGTTGGTGCGATGGTGATTACGCGGGTGCTTCGCATGGAGCTTACGCCCACGGTGCTCACGCTCCATCTTGCTGAACATCGATCCGTTACCAATGGCAACGTGCTGCATATCACGGCGGTGCAGTACGTGATCGAGGGGCGTAGGCTTCAGACTCCCGACGGCGCGGAGTGTTTCTGCATCATCAACGACTCTCGCAATACGATCGGCGAGCTTGCTCCCTTGTACGCTCGGCGCTACGTCAACGCGATGATCGCGATCGTCGAGGAGTGATTCCCAATTTGCACGCCCTACGCTGGCCCATTCGAACGCATCGAATGGGCTTTGCCGTTTTGATGTGTTAAACTCTGGAGCATCTATGGCTATTCATCTTTTCAATACTCTTGGACGAAAGAAACAGGCATTTGCACCCTTGGTGCCGGGGAAGGTGGGAATCTATAGCTGTGGTTTGACGGTGTATGGCCGTGGCCACATTGGAAACTTCCGTGCGTTTCTTATGGCGGACACTCTTCGGAGAATGTTTGAAGCGAATCATTACGCGGTAACACAGGTTATTAATATCACTGATGTTGGTCATTTAGTTGGTGATCTTGATGGTGGCGAAGAGAAATTGCAGATGATGAGTAAGAAGCTGGGGGAGAGTGCGTGGGACATTGCTGCGAAATACACTGCGTTGTATTTCGAGGACATGAAGAAATTTAACATGCTTACGCCACATGTGAGTCCAAAGGCTACCGATCATATCGCCGAACAGATTACGATGATTGAAGCGATCGAGAAAAATGGATACACGTACACCATTGCTGATGGCGTGTACTTTGATACATCGAAACTTGAATCGTACGGCCAATTGTCCGGTCAGTCGCTCGATGAAAAGGAAAGTGGCGCGCGTGTTTCTCTCGGCGATAAAAAGAATGGATCGGACTTTGCGTTGTGGAAATTTGCACCAGAAGGTGTTGAGCGTCAAATGATTTGGGAATCGCCGTGGGGGAAAGGTTTTCCAGGTTGGCACATTGAGTGTTCTGCGATGAGCGAGAAATATCTTGGTGTGCCATTCGACATCCATACTGGCGGCATCGATCACATCGCGGTGCATCATGAGAATGAGATCGCGCAAACGCTTGCGGCGCGGAATTGTCTGGAAGCGAATTTTTGGATGCACAACGAATTCCTCCAGATTGATGGCGGAAAAATGAGTAAGTCGTTGGGGAATACGTATACAGTCGCCGATCTTGAGACGCACAAGATTCATCCACTTTCATTCCGCTTGTTTATTCTTGGTGCGCACTATCGAACGCCACAGAATTTTACGTGGGATGCGGTGGGCGCGAGTCATGCTGCACTTGGATCAATTCGAAATACGGTTCGTGATTTACCAAAGCCAAGTGATGCGGATGCGGAGTCGATGGCACAGTTTATGGAGCGTGTGAATGATGATCTGGATACTCCTGGCGCATTGGCGATTTTCTATGGTGTGCTGAATCATGTATCGATGGAGCGCTCTGTGAAGTCCGCAACGTTGTTGAAGATGGACGAAGTTCTTGGCCTTGCGCTTGAAGATGTTGTTGCACGACCGTTGAATGTTCCAAGCTCGGTTGAAAAACTCCTTATTGATCGTGAAGCTGCGCGATCGAATAAGGATTGGGCAAAGTCCGATGAGATTCGTGCAGAGATTGTAAAACTTGGTTTTGACGTGAACGATACGCCAGCGGGGCAGAAGGTGATGGAAATTTGGTAAAACGTTTTGACCGTTCGTGATTTTTTTGCTACATTTCTCGTCGTACATATGATTCGATCACTTGCAAAACTTTGCCAATTCCGTGGCGCCTTTACCGAGGCTGCTTTTGTATTGGGAATCGTTTTACCTTGCCGCGCATAAAAACGTAGCAATCATTGAATAAACGAGGCTCGATGCAAAAACATTGAGCCTCGTTTTTTATTTCACATTCAGTCATCCCCGCGAATGCGGGGATCCATTTTCTAGAGCTCTGGATTCCCGCCTTCGCGGGGACGACCAATGCGTAAAACTCAACACACATATGATTACCCTCAAAAATCTCTCAAAATCTACTAACGAAAAAGTATTGTTTCGCGACCTCTCCATTACGCTGAACTCTGGTGACCGTCTTGGAATTATTGGGCAGAATGGATGTGGGAAAAGTACATTGCTGCGAATCATTGCTGGAATCGACTGTATCGATGCTGGGTTGATTGATTGCGGTCGGGAAGTTGTCTCTATGATGCCGCAGCAGATTGATGTGACACCGACCGATACGATTGATGATTATCTGGATTCCGAATCGAATCCCAGTGTTTGGCGATTGTTGTCTGAGCTCGATCTTGTTGATATTCCAATGGATACGGCGGTGAATCAATTAAGCGGAGGGCAAAAGACAAAGCTCCTTCTCATAAAAGCATTCTCAGCGCCATCTACAACAGTACTCCTCGACGAACCAACGAACCACCTCGACACGCAGACAAGACGATGGCTCGTGGAAGCCATCCGATCGTACCGAGGGATCGTCATGATGATTTCTCACGATCGTGCATTTTTGAACTCGTGCGCAACACAGATTCTCGAAATCGATCCAGCGAATTGTCGAGTAAACATTGTTCACGGGAATTACGATGTGTTTAAAGACGCGAAGGCACAGTGGATGCATAATCAATCCGACGATTTTCGAACACAACAAAAGAAGAAAAAGGAAATGCTCGAATGGATTGCATTAAAGCGGCAGGAGGCGACGGTGCATCCTAGTCCAGCGAAAGGGAGACAGCTCCGTCAAATGGAGAATCGATTAGAGCGGGAGATTCTTTCTGTGGAAATTGCAAAGCCGAAAACTGGTAAATCGATGAAGGCAAAAGAGTTTTTTGGTGATGTGCATAACGGAAAAATCATGCTTCGCGTGAAAGATATCTCAAAATCTTTTGATGGCATACAGATCCTTAAAGAGGTGTCGTTCGAACTACGTGGAAAGAGCCATACGCGACTCGTCGGAGAGAACGGATCGGGAAAATCGACGCTCTTGAAACTCATTGTTGGCGAGATCGAACTTGATTCAGGGATCATTGAGGTTGGTGAGAGCGTGAGAATTGGATACTTCTCACAACAGCTTGAGAGTCTTGATGAAGATGCGAATCTTCTCTCGACCTTCATGAACATTCCAAGTCATCCACTTTCAGAATCTCGAGCACGCACGGTGCTTGGGGCATTTCTGTTTAGCGGAGAATCGATCTTTACGAAGATTCGAAATCTCAGTCATGGAGAACGAGTGAGATTGCAGATGGCCATGGTATTGCAGCAGGAATATCAATTCTTGATTCTCGACGAACCAACAAACCATCTCGATATTGCATCTCGTGAAATCATTGAGGACGCGCTTCGTGAATATCAAGGAGCGCTTCTTGTGGTATCTCACGATGAGTATTTTTTACGAAGAATTGGAATTGATAGGGAGGTGAGGCTGAATCGATCCTGATCTGAATTTTGTAACCCCCAACCCTTTAAAAGGTTAGATCAGAATCATCTTCTCTCCGGTGTTGTATACTACCGTCATGCCTGAACTTGAGCGCGTTTCTAGTCTTCTTCCGCGTACCGAAGCACCATTGCAGAATGGTGCGGAAGTTCGTGTTGAGCAAGAATCGAGTCATATGGAGGCGGGGCAACAGGCGCCGTCCAATGGAATGCCTGCGCAGTCCGTTGCAGCGCAGCAACCGACGGTGGCTCCAGCTGCTGCTAGCGATCCACGAACCAAGATGTTGAAAGATGTGGAAAATATTTTGTCCGATGGTATTAAGGATTTGTATCTTGCGTTGCCGGAACAGCGGAAGCCTGCATTTCGTCAGAAAGGGGAAGCTGCAGCAAACCATATTACGGACATGATTCTTCGGGGCGCAATAAAGGTGAAGGAAGTGTGGAAACTTATTACGGATTGGTTGGGAAGTTTGCCGGGAATTAATAAATATTTCCTGGAGCAAGAAATTAAAATCAAGACGGATCGGGTGATGGAGTTTGCAGAATCCGCTCATTCCTAAGAATATTTTGTGTTGTACACCCTTATAGCGGTTGCGAAAAAATCGTCGTACGGAGCAAGTGATCTTGCGTCCAATCTCGCTATTGCTGGTCCGTCGACATCGGTACTGAACGATATTCTTCCCATCATTATTTGGGGAGCTGTTGCTGTTGGAATTGTTGTCGCGATTGTATTTTTCGTTCGTTCACGGCTTATTGCACAAAGCCATCTTCGTGGTGGCGAGGATTCTACCGTAACGTTGATGGTGACTATTCCACGTTTTAAAAACCAGGAGGATGTAAAACAAAACGAGGGCACATCGCAAATCAAGGAACACATTGC
>CALRAI010000037.1 GCA_943350635.1 Candidatus Uhrbacteria bacterium | reverse complement strand
TTAGTCATTGCGAGGAACGTAATCGTGACGCGGCAATCTAGGATCACCAAGATTGCCGCGTCGAATGAGTACATTCTCCTCGCAATGACGGAATATTTACGGCGAGTGCTCTATTCAAAGTGCACTTCGTCTACGTATTCTTGGAGGCGATCGCGAAGCTCGGGGTACACGGCGAGATCTGGGCTTTCGTCGAGAATTTCTTTGGAGAAGTCTTTTGCAGAACCCATCAAGTCGATGTCGTTCATGGTGCCGAGTTTGAATTGGTCGAATCCAGATTGTTCGGTACCGAAAATATTTCCCGCACCGCGGAGGTGCAAGTCTTTTTCCGCCAGATCGAATCCGTCCTGGCTTTCCACAACGGCTTGCAAACGTAATCGCGCCACTTCGCCGAGCATTCCAGTAGGGTGCAAATAACACGAACTTTCGTGAGCGCCACGCCCAACACGACCACGAAGCTGATGCAGCTGCGCAAGCCCGAATCGTTCTGCGCCTTCTACGTACATCACCGTGGCATTTGGCACGTCCACACCCACTTCAACAACTGTGGTGGAAATAAGCATCTGCGCTTCCCCACCAGCAAATGCACGCATCACGTCGTCCTTTTCCTTGGTTTTCATGCGGCCGTGCAACATCATCACCGAATAGCCCTTAAACGGACCGGCTGAGAATTCTTTATGCACATCGTTCACAGAATTTGCGCCGAGCGCGTCCGATTCTTCAATTAATGGACAGACGACGAATACTTGGCGCCCAGCATCCATTTGTTTTCGCATCTCGTCGTACACCGGTTCTTCGCGACCTGGTTCAACAACTCGTGTAGCGATTGGCTTGCGACCTGCGGGATACTCGTCGAGTACAGAACGATCAAGATCGCCGTAGAGGACGAGCGCTAACGACCGTGGAATTGGCGTTGCGGTCATAGAAAGTAAGTGTGGAACGCCCTCTTGGTCTCCACGACGATCCTTTAGCGCTTGGCGCTGACGCACGCCAAAGCGATGCTGTTCGTCGACGACGATGAAACCCAAACGATCAAAGAGCACTTCGTCGGTAAGCAGCGCATGCGTCCCTACTGCCAACTGAGCCTGGCCGTTGCGGAGCGCGGCGAGTAATTGCGCTTTGGTGACTTCCTTGCCTCCAACGCGACGCTTCGTTCGTGTGTAGAGCGCGATCGTTAACCGATCTCCAAAAAGCTTTTGAAGCGTTTGTGCGTGTTGTTCTGCAAGAATTTCTGTTGGAGCAAGAATTGCAGACTGCCAGCCGTCTTTTGCCGCGTTCAACGCGACAACTGCAGCGACCACCGTCTTTCCACTCCCAACATCACCTTCGAGTAAGCGGTTCATTGGCTCGGGACGATTCATGTCTTTAATAATCGCCCAGATTGCTTTTTTCTGCGCACCGGTAAGTGCGAATGGAAGTTTGGAAACAACATCGCGAACAACATCTTCGAAGAATGGCACTTTTGGTGCGTTGCGCTGCTTCATTTCCCGACGGCTTTTTGCAGCAAGAAGTTGGTGAAGGAAGAACTCGTCGAACTTCAAGCGACGCAATGCAGAGTTCTTTGCTTCTTCCGATCGTGGAAAGTGCATTTCCGTGATTGCTTCCGGAAGTTTAATGAGATCAATCTCCGAAAGAATGCGCAACGGCATCCAATCCAAAACTTCGCTGAGCGTCGATAACGCAGCCTCGGCGACCTTACGGCGTAATTTCTGTGTCAGCGCACCGGTAAGGCGATAGATGGGAACAATGCGGCCAGTGTGTTTGGTGACGTCGACCTTCCCGAGCACTTCGTACGCAGGGTTGACGAGGGAAAGGCCGTAGCGATCGTCGATTTTTCCTGCAAGAGAAACAAGCTGGCCGGGCTTGATCACCTTGGTGAGAAAACCTTGATGGAACCAGATTGCCTTAATGGTTCCGGTGCTGTCCTGGATAAGCGCCTCGGTAACCATCATGCGCATGGACTTTTGGCTCTTTCGGTTTTCAATTGCAGTAATTGTTCCTTGAATTGTTACTTTTGCTCCCGCTTTTGCGTCAATAATGGAAATGGCGTTGCTTAAGTCGTCGTATCGAAATGGAAAATCAAAAAGCGCGTCCCGTAACGAGACGACGCCAATACGAACAAAATCTTTTGCTTTTGCGGCACCAATGCCCGCAATACTCACGACAGAATCCTTGAGGTGGAATGCCATAGCGTCAACGGATACTACCAGAAGATTTGAATAATTGCAATGATAATCCACACCCTGATGTGATTCTTTTGAGGGTGTTGGGAGGGAATGTGTCGAGAATGTGATTGGGATTCTTCGATTTGGTTGGGGGGACGGGAGAGAGGGCCGCGATTGCTTGCGATGATTGGTGTTGTTGTACAGTTGCTTTGCTGAGAGTAGGGGTATGTGTTTTCAAAACAGGGGTTCTGCTAATGCAACCGAGTTGCATGTAGGAGTCGGTGATAGGCCTTACTATCGACCGTAGCTACCGATAATCCCTTCTACGATCGATGTTTGCACATTGCAATCTTCACAATCGATTATCGCCGATTTCAGGACCGTGCAGCCTTCCAAGTGCCATGTTTTTATACCCCAATCTCGATAGGAGCTCCTTGAAACCGCGACAGACGACGGTCGTAAAAAAACCAAATCGAGGTGCCCGTAGAGCCCCGCTTCTCAACCCCATCCAAAGAATCACATCAGATCTTCTCTCACCCCTCTCAATCCATTCAAGGGAATCAGGTCATTGCATTGCATTTCATTAATCCTTTTTTACCGCAACAAAATTCAAATAGTTTTTTGTACCCGGTCGATATTCCATAAAATGAACGATTTCAAACCCGTGGATATTCAAAAGCTTTTCTAGTTCGAACTTTGAATAAAAACTAAACCACCGCAAAAGATGAATATCAGAGCTTTCCCGATATCCATCAAAATCGCCCTCTCGCATTCCAAGCGCAAACACTCCCCCACTTTTCAATGCGCGATGAATCTCATCCAACGATTTCCCAATCTCTACCTTCGGGACATGAAGTAGCGAGGTGTACGCCCAGACACCATCAAATTCCCCGTCAGCAAATGGCATCGATTCAAAATCCCCAAGAATTGATCGAAAGTCCTGTGCCTCTGTCATCTTCACCATTGTTTCCGATGCATCGAAACATGTCACGTCGACTCCTCGATCTCGAAGCAGAACACTGTCTCTTCCCGGCCCAGAACCCACATTCAAAACCTTCCCCGAAGCCCGTCTCATAAACTCATCGATAAATTCAACCGGAAATCGATTCCAAAAATCCACGGTCTCCTCATCGTACGCTTTAGCGAGTTGGTTATATGTGGCAATCGTTTGAACATCCATACAATCATTCCGAATAGCACCTTATTTCACCAAACGCTTGAACAACGCGCCGGTGGAAAAGGCGACGATCGCAACAATAATGTACGGAACTGGAGAAGATTTCTGGTCGATAGGTTCCGGGGTTTCCTCTTCTGGAACATCGACCGCATCAACTCCGATCTCCGCTGTTCCTTGGCAAAGACCCGTACTCAATTCCCCATCCCCATACGCATACACAACGTACGTTTTATTCTTTTCAAAATCCATACCGCACGCAGCCTCATTTCCAGCCGTTGTTACCGTAACGGTATCCCCCACCGAACCCTTTTTCGATTCGCTCACATCAAACTCCACATTCTTTTTTCCCCCATCTTCAGAAATATTTTTCACCGTTCCAACGAATACCGCTGTCGCATTGCTCAACTGCTCATCCGGCGTTGATGAAGCACAAGAACACGCAAACGCCGACGATGCTCCACTAAAGAATCCAAGTGCGAGAACAGCAACACCGAGGGTAAGCGAAAAGCGTTGAGTTGATGGCATACATGAGAGAATTCATTCCCTCTCAGTCTATCATAACACCCAAAAATCGTACTCCGATCAAACATAAAACCGACCAGATCGGTCGGTTGCATGTGGCGGAGAGAAGAGGATTCGAACCTCTGGTACCTTGCGGTACGCAGGTTTAGCAAACCTGTGCCTTAAGCCACTCGGCCACCTCTCCTTGTCCTGAAACAGCACTATTTGGCGATCTGCGTTGTTGACGACTTCCGCGCCGCCTCGCCGTACGGTGACGTACGCCTCGTTGGTGCTCACTCGTCGCCTAGCAGCTCATCCAAATATCGCTGTTTCAGAGTATCAGACATTGAATACGTCGAATATTGTACCCAAGATACACGATATATTCAAGCACGCGGCGCGATACGAATTCTTTGCTATACTTGTGCTATGCCTACCGATGAACAACAGATTAAGGAACAGCAGCTTGGCGAAACCATCGACGCTGGCGAACCCATGATGAGTTGGGAGAGTTGGGAATTTCCCTATACTGAGCGCTCCAAGCGCTGGTATTTCTTGGCGTCCACGATTGGGTTATTTCTTATTTTGTACGCGTTGTTCACTGGGAACTTCATCTTTGGCGTGATTATTCTCATGTTCGCAGTCATTACCCTCATGCGCGACCTCAAAAAGCCGTCACGCATTCCTGTGCATATCACCACCAAAGGATTCGTGTTTGGGGACAACTTTTTCGGCTTTCAAGATATTCGCGATTTTTCTCTTACCTACGATCCGCCAACGCTCAACACCTTGTATCTTTCCTTTCATGGCCGCATGCAGCCCATGCTCTCTGTGGATCTTGAGGAGCTTAATCCCAACGAAATTCGCAGCATTCTCCTTCCTTTTGTGTTCGAGAATTTGGAACGCGAAGGCGAAAGCTTGACCGATGTGCTCCGCAGAGTGTATAAATTGTAAGCATTTTGCATTATTTCTTAGGAATTTTGCAGATTCAGCACTCCAATGTTGAATCTTTCAGGTTATGAGGATCGTTCCAGCTTAGGCCAGTTTCGGTGCGCCAGGAGCAAAGTTCGTGAGGCGTACTTCTTGGTACGACGAACGAATTTGCGACGCCGCAAGCCGAAAATGGACAAGCTGGAGCGATCCTCCATGCGCCCGTAGCTCAGTTGGATAGAGCATCAGATTGCGGATCTGAGGGTCGTACGTTCAAGTCGTGCCGGGCGCACCACGAAAAAACCACGTCATCAGACGTGGTTTTTTCGTGGTGCGCCCGGGAGCACATGCTTAGTAGCATGTGCGTCACGACTTGAACGCCGGAGTGCTGTTCCGACACCAGTCGGAACCACGAGGCGGTGGCCAGCCCGAGGTGAGCGACGGCGATCCTCGAGGCGAGGCCAAGTCGTGCCTACCGAAGCTGGCCTAAAATTACGGTGTTTTACTATTGCAGTATACTAATATCATCATTCACTAATTTTCGTGTATGGCAAAAGGAAACAATGCCCAGAAGAAGGACAAGAAGAAACCAAAGGCAAGCGCAAAAAAGAAATAGCATTATCGACGGAACGATCGGAACAGTGTGCTGATAATAAAGAATCCCACAGCACAAAGAACGATAGTCCCTCCTGTTGCGAGGTCGTAGAAATATGAAAGCGCAAGGCCGCTCAGCACGCTGAGCAATGAAACAACGATCGCAATACCGATCGTTGTTTTAAATCCACGGCTGTATTGCGTTGCTGCAAGCACGGGAATCACCATGAGTGCACCCACGAGAAGAATTCCCACCACACGCATCGATACCGCCACCATCGCCGCCGTCAGCACCGCGAGTACCATGCTAGAAAGCACAACATTCACGCCGTTCGCCTTTGCAACGTCTTCATCGAAGGAAAGTAAGAAAAATTGTGGATACATTTTCCAAACGATCCCCACGATAATCACACCTAATCCACCAATCATCCACAGGTCCCCCACAGTTACCGTCGTAATGCTTCCAAAAAGGTATGCGAGCACTCCCCCGTTAAATTTTCCTGCTGCGCTCATAGCAACAACGGCAAACGCTAAGCTTCCCGAAAGAAACAACGCAAGAATCGCTTCGCCACCAAAACGGCCGGACAAACGAAGTTTCTCAATGCCAATAGCGACAATAACCGATACCACAATCGCTGCAAGAATCGGATTGATTCCAAGAATAATGCCAATGGCCACACCAGCGAGCGAAGCATGGGAAAGCGTGTCCGCAATAAGCGAGTATCGACGTACCGTGAGAAACATCCCCAGAATTGGCGCCACGGTTCCAATAATGAGGCCGGCAATGAGCGCTCGCGTGAGAAAGTCGTAGGTAAAAAAATCGAGAAGCATATTAGTGTTTTTTGCCAAAATACCATGCTGCAGCAAACGTCGAAATTGGAACCGCAATCACAAGCGATGCTCCCCCAACAATAGCGCGAACCACTTCCTCCATCACATATTCCGCATTAAGAATTACCCACAATGGCGGGCCGCCCTCGAGCGCAAAAAGAAGAAAGAGCGGGAATGAAGCTCCGGCATACGCAAGCGCCAATGTGTTAATCAATGACGCGATGTGTTCCTTCCCAACACGTAAACCACGCCGATAGAGTTCTTTGCGTGTTAATGACGCGTCTGCGATGCCGATTTCCTCTACTGCAGCAACCTGTGCCGTTGTAACGTCGTCCAACACGCCAAGGGTTCCAATAATCATTCCGCCAAGCAGCAAGCCTTGCAGATTTAACGATGGTAAGGATCCAACCTGCAAATAGACCGCCTCTTCCGTTCCTGATCCAGAAAGCTTTGCGAGCATTACTGCAATTAGGGAAAAAATAACGGCGCCGATGAGTGTGACAAGTGTTGATCCAAGCGCAATGCCGCTTCGTTTATTCACACCGTGTGCAAGGAGAATCGAAATGATCGCGATAGAGAATGCGCCGATGACGCTTACGGTGAGCGCATCGTGCCCAGCAATAATCGCGGGAATAACACCAAAAGCCAAAATTGCTAAACTTGCTGCAAGGCCAAAAAGCGATGTAACGCCACGAATGCCGCCAAAAATTATAGCAAGCACAAAGAATATGCACAGCGCGATGAGCACGCCAGGAATACGAAGCTT
>CALRAI010000036.1 GCA_943350635.1 Candidatus Uhrbacteria bacterium | reverse complement strand
GACGATGTTAAGCGTGCGTTCAGAAAGCTAGCGCACGAACATCATCCGGACAAAGGTGGAAAGGAGGAGAAGTTTAAGGAGATCAACGAGGCGTATCAAGTGTTGGGTGACGAAACAAAGCGAAAACAGTTTGATCAGTTTGGATCGGCAGCATTCGACGGGAGTGGAGGAGGTAACCCATTTGCCGGCGGTGGGAATCCGTTTGGTGGAGCAGGAGGATTCAACTTCGACTTTGGTGGTGCAGGATTTGAGGACCTTGGCGATATTCTTGGTGGTATGTTTGGTGGCGGTGGTCGTCAGCAACGTGAAGTGAAGGGAGAAGATCTGGAGATTGGCATTCGCTTAAAGTTTTCTGAGGCAATCTTTGGTGTGGAAAAAGAAATTCCGCTCACGAAGAACTCAAAATGTAACCGATGTGCGGGAACAGCGGCAGAGCCGGGAACGAAAATGAAAACGTGTGCGGCGTGCGAAGGAAAAGGTTTCCGCGTGACGATGCAACGCACCATGCTTGGCGCGATGCAAATGAAAACCGCGTGTACGGAATGTCATGGTCGCGGAGAAAAACCGGAGAAGGATTGCTCGGAATGCCATGGGAAAGGTGCGGTGCATGGCCGCACCACGGTTCGTGTAGATATTCCCGCCGGTGTTGACGACGGTATGAGTGTTCGTGTGCGTGGTGAGGGGGAAAATATTGGTGCACAAGGGGAGCCTGGCGATTTATATTTGCGGCTTCGCGTAGAACCAGATGCCCGATTCCGGCGCGACGGCACAACAATTTTTGTAACAAAGCCGATTGGTTTCACACAGGCTGCGCTTGGGGACACGGTGGATATCGAAACGGTGGACGGCAAAGTTGAACTCAAAATTCCGCAGGGCACGCAAAGCGGCGACGAGCTTCGTTTGCGTGGAAAAGGCGTGCCATCAAATCGCGGCAGAGGCGACCAGATCGTTATCGTCAAAGTGGTTACGCCCACAAAGTTGGATAAAAAATCGCAAGAGTTGCTGCGCGAAATGAATCTCCGAGAGAAGTAAAGGAATGCGATATACTGTACGCAGTATGTCGCTTGAATCATTTCTCGTGTTCGATGCCGGCGTTGCCGCTGCGGTGATCGCCGGATCGGTATTATTTGTGTACACGATCGGTAAATACGCTGTTGTTCCGGTAATTGCCGCATTGGGAATGGGCGCAACATTTGCATCGCTTGCGCCGTTTGTAGACCGTATTCCAGGAATCAGCGCTTGGCCTGCGTATCAACAACACATCGCAGTGTTCATCGTCGTCACTGGTATCGCATTTGTTCTATTTCGTCGTCATTCGTATTTTGAACCAAGCGTGCTTCCGAATGGTTTTGAGCGGGCGGTATGCGGAATCGTTATCGCGGGGTTTATTCTTGGTGTTCTGGCGTCGTTTCTTCCTGTGGATATTTTTACAACACTTTCTCCGCATATTCGCGGGGTTTTTGCAGATCCACTGCAAAGAACATTGTGGGTATCGGCACCAATTGTACTGTTCGCCGTGATGCGGGGGAGATGATAGGATAGTGCGGTATGGAAACCCTTTATCGAAAATATCGTCCACAGTCATTTTCCGATGTTGCAGAACAGGAGCACGTTCTTCGAACCATTCAACAACAACTTGCAAAGAACACCGTTGCGCATGCGTATTTATTTTCTGGTCCACGAGGAACGGGAAAAACCACTATCGCACGATTGCTTGCCAAAGCGTTGAACTGCGAGGCGAGAGTCGATGGTGTATCGGAGCCGTGCAACACCTGTTCATCGTGTACCGACTTTGCGAGTGGTCGATTCATGTCGTGTATCGAGATCGATGCCGCATCGCAAACCGGCGTCGATAATGTACGAGACAACATTATTGAGAACGCGCGGTTTGCGCCAAGCCGTGGAAAATTTAAAGTGTTTATTTTGGACGAGGTGCATATGCTTTCGGGTTCGTCGTTCAATGCATTGTTGAAGACGCTTGAAGAACCACCGGCGCATGCAATTTTCATTTTAGCCACAACAGAACTTCACAAAATTCCTGCCACGATTGCTTCGCGATGCCAGCGATTTGAATTTCATCGTGTGCCGCCAGTAGTGATGATGCCGCGTTTGAAGAAGATAGCTGAGGCAGAAGGATTTACCATCGACGACGACGTTCTTGCGCAAATTTCCCGACTCAGCGAAGGGTGTTTACGCGACGCCGAGAGTTTGCTTGGACAAGTGCTAGCGCTCGGTGAACGATCGATAACACTTGCGGTGGCATCGTTGGTATTGCCAATGACGAATATTGCGGTGGTAACAGATGTTGTTGATGCTGTGGCAAAGCACGACGCACAGGAAGCGCTAAAAATCGTGGGAACGTTTGTGTCCGACGGGGGATCGGTAAAACATCTTATCGAAGAGTTATTGGAATACGTTCGTACCGTGATGTTCGCCGCACTTGGTGATACGACGATGGACGCATACGACGCAAAGACAATTGAACGCTTACGTGCGGCAGGGTCGATGATGGGTATTGCCCGGTCACAAAAGTTCCTTGATGGATTGCTTGCTGCCCGAACCCGTTCCAGTCTTCCTGCAATCCCGCAAATTCCACTCGAGATCGCAATCTTAGACGCATGCGATGTCCGGTCGGTAGCCGCTTCAATCGCACCAATTACTCCGATTGCAGCAAGTCCGATCATCCCCCCTGCACAAGCGCTCGTCCCTTCCGTCATCCCCGCGCAGGCGGGGATCCATCCTCTGGTCGTCGAAGTTCAAGCTGCGCCCGACGTTCCTATTCGCTACGACTTCGCTCCCATTCAGCAGATCGAATCTCTTGTTGCTGATGCGGCAGTAGCATCGCCCGACGCCCCACTGTTTCCCTTAGAAGACCTCGTCAATAAATGGGAACGCTGTATCGCGGTTACCGCAGAAGACAATATTGCATTGCCACTCGTACTTCGTGGCGCCGTTCCATCACGAATCGAAGGGAATACGGTTACGTTGAATTGTGCGTACGTTTTTCATGCCGATGCGTTGAAGGAGGCAAAAGCAAAAAAGATTGTGGAAGACGCAATTGAAAAAATTCTCTTGCACCGCGTGAACATCGTTTCTGTTCACGTTCCTGCAAAAGCAAACACAGACGCGGTCACGGATTTTATTAGTGGGCTTGGGGGAGCGATTGCGTAAAGTACGCTCGTGCAAGCGCAACGTCGCGTGCAACTTTCTTTTTCATGGCTTCCTCCCCAGTCCATGGAACAATATCGGAAAGTTTGAACTGAACATCTACAGATAACTGTTTGCCGTATAAATTTCCGACAAAATCAAAAAGATGCACTTCGAATTTGTTGTGTCTCTCTGCGTCGAAACAGATAAGGCATGAAAACTGTCGCTCATCAAATTGTGCAAGCCCGGCATACACTCCCGGCGCAAGATCGGGTTTCTGGGTAAGCTCAACATTCGCCGTGGGAACGCCGTAGCCCTCCCCAGCAAATCCGTCGCCATGGATGACGTTTCCGATAATCAATGCCATAGTGTACCCACTCTAACACATTCTATGACTATTGGTATTCTTGTTTTTTCGGATGCGTCGCGCGACGTCGCGAGCAATTCGGTGCGATTGGTGGAGGAAGCTCGTGCACTCGGGCATGAGGCGACAATTTTCTATGAGCCATTATTTGCGTTTGCCAACGATGGATCTGGAGTATCGATTCGGTACAACGACGCCACATTCGTTGTTCCAGATGTCATGGTTGCTCGGCCAAACTTTGTGGAAGAACCCATGCCACATGCAGCAAAATTAGAAGCGCTTCGATCAATTGGCGTACGCGTGTTGAACGGGAATCCAGAAGCGTTACTGATTTCAAAAGACAAAATTACTCAGCATCTTCGTTTTGCTTCTGCGGGATTGCCGATGCCATCGTGGACAATAGCGCGAACACCTGGCCACGCGCTCGCCGCCGCACGAGACATCGGTTTCCCCGTGATCATCAAGGTACCGTTTGGTACGCACGGCACCGGCGTATTTTATGCGGCCGACACAGAAACATTTTCGCCGATCGTCGAGTATTTGAATGTGCGCGATGGGAACCCGGTAATCATCGAGCGGTTTGTTGGGGAAGCGAATCGTCGCGACCTTCGCGTTCTCGTGCTTTGTGGACGTATCGCTGCCGCAATGGAACGCACAGCTCGTGCCGGGGACGTACGCGCGAATGCGTCCATTGGTGGAAGCGGAGCGGTGGTGGATCTCACGCTGGATGAACAGACGCTCGCAATTCGTGCCGCAGCAGTGGTTGGTCTCGATTGCGCCGGTGTGGACATTCTCCGCAGCGCCAACGGGCCACTGCTCATCGAAATCAACGCCAATCCCGGCTTCATCGAACTTGAACGCGCCACGGGAATCAATGTCGCTCGATGCATTATCGACGCAGCGGTTATACAAATCGAATCAGCACGCGATTAAAGATATGTTACGATATCTTTAATACTCATTGATTCTGATGAAACTATGGACGCACTCATTGGTGTTTCGCGAAACCGTGTACCGTCAGATTTTGTGGCGGTCAAGTCGTTCCCGCAGCAAAGTAGCCTTGCTATCGCAAGCGTATTGTTTGGGATACCAATGCTTATTGTTGCCTTGGTTTTTTCGAGTTTCATACAAAAAATGGCACGGGGCGTAGTATTTGGATCCGACGAGTGGTTTCCAGCAATTGTCGTGCTACTCCCATTACTCATTTGGACGGTGCCGTATTTTCTTCGTCAACGTTTGCAGCGAAAGCAGCTCAAGGAAGGGAAGCCGGTGATTGGTGCATTTTTTGGAAACGATGCAGTACTCTGGAGTACAAAACAGAATGTTCACAACTATTTCCCAAAATCCGAAATACTGTCGATTCACGTACAGGGTCGTATAAGTAGGACGCAGCCTGGGGCAAAGAACGTCTGCTATCCTGACTGGATGGAGATTCGCGGTAAGAATTTTCAGGTGAAAATTCATGGTGTAGCGCAGTATCCATTTGGAGAGCTTTTTCCATATATTCGTCAATGGGATCCAAAGATCGCAATGCATTTTGACCCACGGCTGCAATGGCCAAATGCATAAAAATTGCGGAGTACGTATAGTGACTTCTTCGGAGAAATATGATTATATTATGGCATCTATGAAATATTCCTCAATGTTTGTGCTGTGCATGTTGACGTTCACGCTTGTTGGGGCGGGTTGCGAAAAATCACTCGACGCCAGAGTTTCTCAATACGAAGATGAACGAAAAGTTTGTATCGAGGAGGAGCGATCCGCTAACCCCACCATAACCCTCAACGGTCTAACAAGACCGTGGGATGATGGGGATGATTTTAAAGCGGAATACCGATGTTCAACCGTCGATCTCGCAAAGAAATACTATGCGGAAGACCCGGAAGGAATTATTGAACTTTGTGTAAGGACGAAGCAAATTGGAATGTACACGGCAGAAAAAGGGCTTGGAGGTTCGCTTACAAGCGCAGGACTTGAGCAACTCCACACTTCAGAATCATTCGCCGATATCACCATGGATGCTCAAGGCAACGTAACCATCGGCGACGCCACGCTTGAAAACTGGCGAGGGATTTGTGAGGAAGTGATCGAAGGAGTCCTCGAAAAGAAATAATAAGTCACCAAACGCAAAACCCCCGAGTTTTACGACTTGAGGGTTTTGCTGGAC
Source organism: Candidatus Uhrbacteria bacterium (assembly GCA_943350635.1). Taxonomy (GTDB): domain Bacteria; phylum Patescibacteriota; class Patescibacteriia; order UBA9934; family UBA9934; genus CAIKHN01. The sequence continues at coordinate 1,634 of CALRAI010000036.1, read as the reverse complement.
CAGTGCCCTGTTTAGTTCGCCCAGAACGGGTACTGAATGGCTCTGCACGGCCCGGTCTAGATTAAAACCTTTGAAGGGGCTTTGAGGCGCCCCCCTCTACCCGTTCACCGACCCTGTTCCGCTCGGATAGAACTCAAGGGGCTTTATTTAAATGAGCCAACTTTGCCTTCCCCGCCGAGCGTCACCTCAAAGCGATCATCGTACAGGTCGAATGAATCAGTATCATGGACATAATGAATGAGGCCAATGTTGCTTTCGATTGCTTCCAGCGCTTCGGTCCTGTCGATCAAAACGCTAGCGTTCACGTCCCAGAGAAAAAGCTTTCGGGTATCTTCCCCTTCGAAGTTTATTCCGCCAGTGACAAAGGCGATCTTGGTGTTTTCCCAATTGTGACCTGGGCGAGAGCTGACATTTGCTACATTAATTGATGCGACAATTTTCCCATCTGCCGTATTTCCTAAGGCAATTTTGGTATTTTCTGGGTTTATCGCGAAAAACGTCGTCATGTCCCATTCGTCGACCACATTTTTTATGCAATAGTCGGTACGAGATATTGTGAATTTTTCCTTGTTCATCGTCGTTCGATCAAGGTAAAGAAGATTGCGTTGACATTCATTCGAAGCTGGGTCATCAAAAATATGGATCACTTTTTGCGGCGATGCTCCAATGAGCACAATGTTCGGTGCCCTAAATTCAGGATACCTGGAATCTTCCGACGGAATCGCATCAACGACCGTGCGTACATCCCAATAGTCTGGGATATTCAGGCTGTAGTCGTAATCGTTGTAAATAAGCTCCGTTTGTCCTATTTTATAGGTAACAATCGAAAGATCGTACAGGGACGACGCGGAAAGAACTTTCCCTCGCGTGATTTGCGGATAAAAGGCTTGGGTCCCGATGAGGGCAATCCCTATCCCTGTGATGAAGAGCACGGCCCGTCCGAAGAGGAGTTGTTTTTTCATAGTGATTTCTTTGAACTATACTCGAACTTCCTCAAACTTCAAATCGAAACCCCGCATCCCATGAAGAATGCGGGGTTTCTTGGTCACCCCCTGTTCCGGTCTGTAGGAACAGGTCGTGATGGTTCCGAGACATGGATGACGCCCGGGATTACCCGAGCTAGGCCGTCTGCGTCGTTCGGAAATGCGCAACGGGGTTGGCATTTCGCTCACTATCCTCGACGGCGCGAACCAACTGGATCGATCCAATCCATCGGAACCAACAAAAAACCCAACCGTGAAGTTGGGTTTTTTGTTGGTTCCGAGACATGGATTCGAACCATGATTGAAGGATTCAGAGTCCTTTGTCCTGCCGTTAGACGATCTCGGAATGATAGTGAGATGAGTATTGAACGGAGGAAATATACACGATTTTCATAGAATGCGTCAAAGTGAGCTAGGTGAGCATGTTATGATGAGGCTACTCTCTTGTAGCCTATGGAAATAAAAAATATTTGGCCGTGGTTTTTGGGCGGAGTAGGTGTCGTGGTGCTGAGTGCGGGAATTTTTCTCATCGCACTACCGGGACAGCGGAATACTGCAGGGATTGTCCGTCAGCACAAAATTGGGGATACGACAGAATTAGTAGGAATATCGTCAGGTGCGTCCGATGTGGAGGATACGGACACGGACGAG
>CALRAI010000035.1 GCA_943350635.1 Candidatus Uhrbacteria bacterium | reverse complement strand
TGACCACATATTTTCGTGTGCCCGATCTGCCATTTCTGCAACACCCGCCAAGGACATAATGGTTGTTGCGAGTCCACTGAGTTCGTATCCCTCCGCTGCGGCATTACTCCAATTGCTTGGTTCGGTATTCGCTGCTCGTTCAGTAAATTTCTGACCCGTTGCGGCATGGAGCGCTGCAACATAGCTTTGATCAGGATTTAATCGTGTCCAAACATTGTTCTCGCGTAAATTGTCGTACGCCATGTGAATTTCTGGAACATCGTTTGCGGGAAGAACGTGGCCTTTTGTACTAAATATCAACATGAAATGAACATCGTCGAGCTCACCAATCGATGCATAATTGTTGATTGTTTCACGATACGGCCAGTCTCGAGCGGTATCCTCTGGGGTTGCAAGATCGCTTGGCCATGTTTGCACGGTAAAAATCCCGTTTGTTTGTAGTGCGCTGGTGAGCGCTTCTGAATAATACTTCTTTCCAAACATGCTCGGTGTTTGTGTGCCAAAAATATAATCGCCGCTTCCGGGACGGTTATCGTGATTGAGATCAAAATACGGCGCATCCGTTTCCGAATTCCAGGCAATAGTGCTGTAATCAAGATCGATACCTTTTGAAGAATAATCCCGAGAATACTCGTACGCAGGATTATTGTTTGCAATGCCATCGTCGTAATGCCCAATTTCTAATGGATACAGTGTGTCGACGGTTGGGCTTTCCCGGTTGACCACATAGCGAACATTTGGTAACTCATTTCCGTAATATCCCATCACGTTCGTGGACATAATTCCCGGATGTGAAAATGCAAAAATTCCGATGTTCTTTGTAAGTACCGGCATCGAAACGCGCTCACCGATGGTGAGACTGTCACGATCCTCCAGCGTTCCACCCGCAAATTTGATCACGTCACGAAATGCTTTCACAGATTGTTCACCACCATAGTCAAATGTTCCCTCACTCGAGACTCCTGAAACCTTATCAGTGGTGCCGGGATACAGTGGAGAAAGAAGAATCATTCCCAGCGCCGCAGCATCGAAATTGCTTTCGAACTGTCGTTCCGATGTGAAAAATACTGGAGTATATACCAGTACCGGTGCACCGTCCGAGTATCGGGCAGTTTGGGGAACGGTAATCTGCACAGCAATATCTCCGGACTCTGAAGGAACGTATGCAATGAATGTTTCTCCAGCACCGTATGTTTTAGTGTCAGGAACATGGGTCGATTCTTCGTCGTCTGTTCCAGGTATTGCATCGCTTTGCGACGGCACTTGGGTGAGGTCTCGTGGCTGCTTTCTTGGTGTACTTTGTGTGGTAAGCACAATCATGGTGATGAAAAAGACGAGCGAGCAACATGCCAGTACAGCAAGGCCAATAAGTGGGGCATTTTTCATAGACGGATGGTCAAACGATACTGGAACCATGGTATCATTTTTTGAACGAGTGAGATGTAAAAGGTATCTATGCAACGATCAACGTATATTGTCGGTGTGTTGTGCGCGGTGTTCATCCTCTGTAGCGGTGGGGGAATATATCTATTCCTTCAGCAGGAGTCGTTGCCAACACAGAGTAGGAAAACCGGCGACCGTCCGGCGCGAACATCGCAGGGATCAGGCACCACGGAAGCGCCGAGCGTTCCAGAAGCATCGGTGCAAATTTCAGAGACCGCAGCCATCGTCTTTGCGGCAGATTTTGGGAACAATAGCGGCTGTGAAACACACAATCAGGGAGGATGTGATATTTACACCGCGAATATTCAACTCGACGGAACGGTTCTTGATGTTGAACGTCGAACCGATAACGCCTTTGAAGAAGTGTTTCCAGTCTTTTCTCCGGACGGAAGCATGATTTATGCGAACACCAGTGCAGAGAAATTTGGGATTGAATGGATTGATCTTTCTCGAGAGACATCAGGAATATTACAATCCTCAGCGCGTGGGCCAGTGCCATTGCCTGACGGAAAACGCATGATTTTTTCATCGTTGGGAAAATCGAAAGCATTGATGATTGCGGATCTTACGTCACCAACATCGTTGAGCAATATTGAACAGATTTCTCCGGAGGGAGCAAGTTATGGCGAGCCACATGGCGCTCCAAATGGCGATGTGATTTTTTCTAAGTTGTTTGGTGCGGGAAGGGGGAGTAATACTGCACAAGCCGGTGTGTATCGGTTAGCTACCGAGGAGTTTATCGACCTCACCGAGCAGGATGGTACGGCACATTGTTTTTGGGGTTTTGGTGGAACGAGTGCATATTGTAATAATGCCGAAAAGTTTCGTGGAATTTTCCGTATTCCCTTTACGGATGGTGTTGTGGGAACGGCAACGGAAGGAATCGTGCCTCCAAAGTTGGCAGATGTTCTTGCGCAGGATGACGAATATACAGGCTGTAGGAGCGTTTTTTACGCATATGGTACGTTTTGCGACGAGGACCACGCAATCGTAACGATGGGATGTGAGAATACTGATGCCGCAGGAGATTTGACGCTTTCGGTTTCTAAACTTGCGTTGATCGACCTTTCAACATCGCCAGTAACGATGTATCCGCTAGGAAAGAATCTTGCGGATACTTTTGGTGGTGTTGGAGACTCATCGTACACGGTGAGTTGTCGCATGGAATAACGAACAAGAATGATATGTGCGGTGAAAACGAAACGACCCCGGCTCTGCGTGAGCTGGGGTCGTCGTGGTTTCGGCCGTTGACGTGCGAGGGGGCGCGCTGTGGCTAGAACCCGTAGGTTCGCGCCATCTTCTCGAGCGCCGCCTCAGCCATGGCGACGTTCACCTCGCAGGCCTGTCCGCCCAGGACATTCCCGTTCAGGTCGATTACGACCTGGTCCGAGATTTCGACCACGTTCACCGGGCCGCCATCAACGGACAGCGCCTCGCGGTGCACGAGCACCATGGTGAGCGTTGGGGATCGGGAGGACACGAACCGGTACTCGATCGGCTCGTCGCCGTCGAACCTCGGATCCGGCGCCGTGGCGAAGAGAACACTCTTGCTGGGCATGCCCTTGGCCGCGAGGGTTTGCGAAACCCCGATGTACTGATCGAGGTTGTACGCGGCGGGGTTGGGAAGCTTGCAGGGTTTTGTAGAGGTTGCGGCGAAGGCGAGAGTAGCGAGGAGAGTGAGGAACATTGGCAGGACTCCTGGGTCCAAAGTGGGGAAAGTGAAGGGTAGCGGCAGTATGCTACCACAAAAAGTGAGTTATTTCAAGTATCCACGCATAAAATCAGCTCCAGTCATGGGTTTTCCTCCGGCAGGCTGCAGCGTAAGAATCTGTAAAAAGGTGCCATGGGCGCAAGGGTGGACGAGGGCATTTCCCAAAATTTGCTCAGGAACAGGCTTGGCGCTAAGGATTTTAACGACGAGCTCTTTACCCTTGATCGTCCATGTAGCCGACGTTCCCGGCCAAGGGTTCAGTGCACGTACCCTTCGGTCGATGATGTCTGCTGACTCGGTCCAGTCGATGACGCCGTTTGTTCTATCGAGAAGACGACAGATCGACGTTCCCTCATCGTGCTGTGCGGTCGGAGCGATGTTGCCTGCCACGTAGTCTTTGAGTGTGGTGATGAGAAGTGGCCCAGCAACGCGAACAACCTTCGCCGTCAAGGATTCCATAGTTTCATCGGGCGCAAGGTCGATCGCTGATTGCGCGAGAAGTGGACCGGTATCCATGCCTGCGTCAAGCTTCATAATCGAAACTCCCGTCGTTGCGTCGCCCGCAAGGATCGCTGCTTGCATAGGGGAAGGGCCGCGGTATTTTGGCAGCAGGGAAGGATGCACGTTTACAAATCCATGAGGAATGCGATCCAGAAGAATCTGGGGGAGAATACGACCGTAGGCAAGAACCACGGCAACGTCTGCGTGAAGCGCATCGATGGCGGCAAGAAATGCTTCGTCTTTGAGCTTCGTTGGCTGGAGGACGGGAATTGCATGATCGATCGCGCAGTGCTTCGTTGGCGGCGCAGTCAGAATCGCTTTTCGTCCAACCGGTTCATCTGGCTGGCAGACAACACCAACCACGGTAAACGCGGGATCGGCAATGAGATATTCAAGAATCGATCGAGCAAGTGTTGGTGTGCCAAAAAAAACAACGCGCATAATTTAGAGGCGCGAAGCTTTTTGAATGTCGTCGGCAACGTCGATAAAGAGTACGCCGTTAAGGTGGTCGATTTCGTGTTGAAATATCGTTGCGTCGAAACCTTGGTGTTTTTGCACGACGACCTCGCCATGCTCATTGAGCGCAGTAACAGTAATCGAGCGATGACGTCGTACAACTCCCCAGGTACCGGGGACCGAAAGACAGCCTTCTTCGCTATCGATCTTACGGAAGGAACAATCGCTGATGACGGGATTGATATACGCCGTGGCAACACCACCAATTTCCGCAATAATCACGCGATCATGAACCCCAATTTGTGGTGCAGCAATACCGACACCATTTTCCTTCTTCATGGTTTCCTTCAGTTCCGTGATGAGAAGTTTCATTTCCGGTGTGTTCACGCGCTCAGCAGAAACATCCTCGCTTTTGATGCGAAGTTGTGGATCGGGATTGTGGAGGACTGGTCGAGACATACAGAAGACATTATGGGTTCGGCTCATCACTCGCTGGTGGCTCGGGTACATTGTTCTGCACTCCGCGCGAATCCCTCACGCTGCGACGGTTCGCTTTGCTCACCTGCAGCTGGGAGGGCCCGTGCTCGTTGGAAAAATGTACCCTCGCCACTGGCGCGAGCGAATCATTGACTCACCCGTATTTTGACAGAATCAGGGAGTGTTGGAAAGAGCGTTTGCCAATGGGCGAATGTTTCGTGAGAAATTTTGCTGTTTTTGAGTTCGTTGGGCAAAACTTCTCCCTCCTCCGTTTCGAATTCGACAACAACGCCGAACGGGGGAAGGCTGTATTTTTTTCGCGCATCAAGTTCGTTGCGATGTACGTACTCTGCGCCAAGCAAGGACTGAACGCGATCTCGAGTAAGGGTTTGAATAATGCATGTTGCGCTCTCCCGGTGCGCAAGATGGCGAAGGCGGGCAATTTTTCGTGCGGTGGTTTCTGCACCACGAAAATCACCAGGAATGAATCCGACGTCGGCAAGAATTTCAGCCACGACGCCAAAGCCGTAGGAATGAAATGGCTCGATCACACTGGAAAAGAAAAACTCCGTGGCAAGAAGAATATCGGCGTCACGATCGTAGCGTCCTTTTTCAATATGACCGATAATGGCGTTAGGAAACGCCTTATGAAGATCGTCGGCAATTTTGGTTCCGCCAATGGATTTCAGTCCGATCTTCGGAGAGCGACACGACGGGCATTCCGTTGGTCGCCACATTTCCGTGCCGCATGCCGTACAGAGTAAATCATCGATACGCACGGTGGGTAAGCTGCCACACGTTCCGCAAAAGGGAACGTAGCCACATGCTTTGCACTCGATGCGCTTTGCAACGCCTTTGCGGTTAAAGGAAAGGAGAACTTTTTTGTGATCCGTGAGCGCGTCGTCAATGGCGGCAAGGAGCGTTTGGCTGAGTAACGGGTACGGAGAGTTCTCACCTTTGTGCATGACATCGATAAGCGTCGCGTCTGCACCATCGGTTGTTACAACGAGCGGAAGTGTTGCCGAAGGCTCTGGAAACGTATCGCACGCAACGAAGGGAGCGTTCGCTGACCGTGCGAGAGCTTCGGCAGCTCGAACGGCATGAATGTGTGGGTTGCGGAGTGGACTCTGATGATCGGAGCACGCGGACTGATACACGAGGACTGCGCCAAGGGAGTGCGGAGGAATGAGCGTTGCTTGCCGTGTGCCAATAAGGACACGGATCGATCCCGAATGCCACGATCGGAGAATCGCATTTCGATCATGCGAGCTCACCTTCCCAGTAAGTACCGTTGGGGTCGTCGATCGCAGCATCGTCGCAAGAAATCGTGCATCACGTTCCCTGGGAACAAGGATGAGGATTTGATGTTTGATGGTTTTGCACAAGGCATGCGCAAGAACGCAAAATGTTTCGTCGTCGCATGCAACGGAGAGCGCACGATCGGACGTGAGACGGTCAAGAATAGTATGAACAGAAGAGATGGTAGGCTGGTCGATGGCTGGTGAGGAGGGGGAAGGATATGTTGCAAAGGATTTCGGATGAGGAGAGGCGGGATACACGCTCAATCCTTCGTACGCCACGTTGAGGATTGAAGACGTTGATTGTCCGAGTTCTGAAGCAATGGTTGTGATGCGCTCAAGATCGTTGCTGGGGATGGTGAAACCAATTGATCCCGACGTGAGAGGAAGAACACGCTTCTCGATGGTCGATTCTGTTATCGATTGCACCACACCAAGTACGGTGCGGTGTCGAAAGGGAATCTGAACTACATCGCCAACCGCAACCATCATTTCGTCGGGAATGACGTAATCGAAAACATGAAAGCGACGGGGGAGTCGCAGAATGGGGAAAATTTTTGCAAACACAGAAATTAGTTCAGCACGAGTTCTGCAACAATTTCTCCCACACCAAAGGGTGCCTCGTGGGAGAGGATGCGGCTTTGGACGGGCGTTTCATCGAGTGTGCCAAAGAGCATCACGATTTGACGATACGCAGCGTCGCGTGCGGCTGCAAGGAGTGTGGGATCGAATTGCAAAAGCCCTGCGGTATTCTTTTGTGAAATAAGTGTTTCGAGCAATGCATCAGATTGTTCGCCTTCTGGGAGTAAACCACCAGGAGTATCTTCTGATCGGGTGTGAGAACAGTCTCCGGCTGCCAGGACGGCAATACGCTTAGGACTTTCGAGCAGAATGTTGCGCAGTGCTACGCCAAACGCGAAGTGTTCCTTTGGTGTGCGGTTGCAAGGAGCTATGGGAAGGATTTTTACCTGGGGGAGATGTTCTCGAAGAAAATCGAGAGGGACCGTTGCGGTAAATGGAAGCTGTGCCTCGGTAATCATGGTAACGGCAATGCCACTTTTGCGGAGTTCACGTTGTGCTTTATCCGCCAACATAAAATCGGGATGATAGGTGGAGGAATACCCTAAATCCCCAAACGTCGCGAGTGTTGCGGTATAGGGATCTGCAACATTCATTGCAAAGGTGTCTGTAGGTGCTTGAGTATGTTCGCAAAAAAGGACAATAGTGTCTGGGTGCATTGCAAAGAGCTCTTCTGCCATTTCGCGCATGGCATTGGTGGTTTTTTCCGCCAAACCCACGCGCTCGGGATTTACCGAGGGAAGCAGGAGTGGTGAACATGGAACAATTCCAGCAAAGACGATCATAGAAGTTTAGCTACCCGAACCAAGGAGCGCATCTCCTGTTGTATGAAGGTTAAGCACGTCGTCGCTTACAAAAATAACGTTCCCCCAGTCGTATCCGTAATCGAGGAATATCTGTTCGCTGGTAATCGGGCGCTTCGTGTCGTCGGAAATAACATAGACCGAAGGATTTTCGTAAGAGCGTACAAGCGTGCCATCGGGAAGTTTCAGAAATTTTCCTTCCCGATACTGCTCAATAACCACAGGGGCTGCATCTTCAACAACCGCAGTCGGGAAGTTCGCTGTGAGGATTGCTGGATCGAGAATTGCACGGCGTATGCCGTCCTTCAGCAAGAACAACGCACCATTGGACGTAAGCTTCACAATTTTCCCCGCAGGATCCTGCGTGGCCGCGGTGATTGGAGTGCCGGTGGAGTAACTTGCAAGATCGGCGGA
>CALRAI010000034.1 GCA_943350635.1 Candidatus Uhrbacteria bacterium | reverse complement strand
GTGCGTTCGCCTGTTTGAGGATTATAGACGTCAATTTCGTTTCCGTCCGATGCAGCGAGAAGATTTTCTGAGGGGCTTTGGGAAAGAAGTGCGGTGGGAAGATCGATTTGTGTTACAGACTGTGTGTTGAGATCGATGAGATACCCACGATCGCGACCATCCTTAATGAGTGCGATAGTGGTATTCCGGAACATCACGGTGTAGGTACTTGGTGGAAGGAGGCTTACCAGCGTGTTCGTGTCGACGAGTCGCATTTCCACGTTTGAACCGTTGTCGAAGAATGAATATTCCGGGAGTGCGTTTTTTGCATTTGCGGCTTCGATTTCGTTGAGCGTGATTCCGGTGTCGGTATTGATCGCGAGAGTGTTCTGCGTGTTGTCGTCTGTTGTAAGGAGAAGTGTGGATTCGTCGTTGTTGAGTGTTATATGCGTAATAGCGTTCCCTACGTCGTCGGCAAGCTTGCGCTGCAAGCGTGTAACGGTGTCGTATCGCCACACACTTCGTCCACCGCCTTCTGCAAGCGATCGATCTACAAGGAGATAGATAAATCGGCCGCTATTGTCTCCGGTAACAGATACAGCCTGTTCCTCAAGAAGAAGTTCCGGCGTTGCCTGAGCAAAAAGGAGTGCAGTGAGATATGTGGTGGATCCACTATTAACGGTAATGCTTTGATTCCATGGCTGGTATCCCGATTTTTCGAGAAGCACCGTGTATTCCCCAGGCGTGAGACGCTGTGCGACGTACGGAGTTTTGTTTGTTGTTGGTGCAGTATTGATGGTTACCGTTGCCCCACGAGGAATCGTGCTGATTGCGATAACTCCGGTTCGTTGGATTCTCCATGTGTTTACATTGAGTCGATATCCAGCGGTATATAAAACGATCATTGGTGCACCAATAATAAAAATCGTGAAAAATAGGAAGAATATTGAGGTACGAATTCTTCGGTGCATACCGCTAGTGTAACACGCGAACGCCTATGTTACTATTCTTTCATATGCGTTTTTCTCGTTCTCCGCTGGCTCCCCCCATGCGTGCATTTGGTGCGGTTTTCGTGATGATTCTTTGTGGTGTTCTTGGGTATTCTCTTGGTGAGCGTCGCGCAGAGATAGCTATGGTTCCCGTGGGTGAGGGTCATGTTATCAGTCAGGGTGTCACTCCCGCGGATGTGAGCAGTGATGCGGATTTTGCAACGTTTTGGGATGTGTGGACACTGGTGAGATCTTCGTATGTGGAACAACCAGTTTCTGAGAAGGCCATGTATTATGGATCCATTGCTGGGATGGTTGCTTCTTTGAACGATCCGTATTCCACGTACTTCACTCCAGAAGAATCACAATCGTTCGATGAACAGCTTGCGGGAAGTTTTTTTGGAATTGGTGCGCAACTCGATACGAAGGAGGGAAGGATCGTGGTGGTTGCGTCGTTGCCGGGAACGCCAGCAGATCGTGCTGGACTTCGATCGGGAGACGCGATTGTTGCTATCGATGCAACGTCGACTGAGGGCATGTCTGTTGACGAGGCGGTGACGCATATTCGTGGCCCGAAAGGAACGAGTGTTTCGTTGAGTATTCTTCGTGGAAATGTTGAAGAACCTCAGGTGATTTCTATGGTGCGAGATGAAATTAGCGTGGATAGCGTGAAGTACACCATGAAGGACGACCATGTTGCAGTGATTGATATTTCCATGTTTAATGAAGACACTTCTTCGCTATTTGCGGAGGCCGCTTCCAGTGCGGTAAAAGATGGTGCAACGAGCATTGTGCTCGATTTGCGAAACAATCCTGGCGGATTGCTTGATGCCGCAATCGATCTTGCCGGATATTGGATTCCAAAGGGTGGAACTGCGGTTATTGAGGATATTCGTGGGGAGCAGTCGTCGTATCCTACGTCGGGTAGCGCTCAACTCAGGGATATTCCCACGGTTGTGCTGGTGAATGGTGGCTCAGCATCGGCGTCCGAAATCCTTTCTGGAGCACTTCAGGATGCACAGGAGGCAACTATTGTTGGTGAGCAAACCTTTGGAAAAGGGTGTGTGCAGGAATTCCACGATCTTCCGGATGGTGGTGCGGTAAAAATTACTGTTGCGCGTTGGCTTACACCACTTGGTCGTTCTATTGATAAACAGGGCATTACTCCTGATGTTATTGTTCCACTCACCCTTGAAGACGCTCATGCCAAACACGATACCCAATACTCCGCGGCGCTCGATATCCTCACGAAGAAGTAAGGGCGAGGAAGAGCGTCATCGTACCGAGGTCTCTGCCGGAGGCTTGGTTTTTAAGCGCGTAAATGGTTTGGTGTATTTTGCGATGGTGAAGGACTCATATGGGAAGTGGGCTTTTCCAAAGGGCCACGTTCGTCAGGGCGAATCCTATAAAGATGGCGCAATACGAGAAATTCAGGAGGAGATGGGTTTAGTGGGCCTGCGAATGGTGTGTAGACTTGATACGATTGATATCTGGTTCCGCGATCGATTTGTGCATAAAGGAAAGCTTGTACACAAATACATCCATTATTTTTTGTTTGAAGCCGAAAGGGATGCGTCTGTACATCGCCCAACACCGCAGGAGCAAGGAGAAACGATTCGTGCAGTAGGCTGGGTACCGGCGCGAGACTTGCTTCGACGTTCCAGCTATCGTGATATGATTCACATCATTAAGAAGGCGTTACGCTTATGCTCGTCTCCCTCATTGCCGACGTCCGTGCCCTCGGCCCCCTTGGTGCTATCGTTGACGTCCCCGAAGGCTACGCCCGAAGCTTCCTCTTCCCTGAGCACCTTGCGGTTTTAGCATCGAAAGATGTGATAGCGGCAGATAAAGCCCTCGATGATCGGCCGAAGGAAACTAAGGCGGAGCGTGAAGAACGTGAACTTGCTGCTTCAATAGATGGTCTTGAGATTGTGCGTTCGGTGAAGGAGGATAATGGCGTTCCTGCTGTTTCGGTGGAAAAAGAGGACGTGAAACAGGGCTTGAAAGAACTTGGATTCAAAATTCCTCTTGAGTGTATTGCGATGAAGCCGCTAAAAGAATTTGGCACCTTCGATATTCCCGTCGTCTTTCCCACGGGTTTTGAATCACAACTCTCTCTTATCATCGAAGCGGCCTAATGGTCGCTTCTTCTGTATATATGAAACATCGATATATCTTTGTGGTTGGGGGAGTGATGAGTGGGGTAGGAAAGGGAACGAGTAGCGCTGCTTTGGGATTAACGTTGAAAGCTCGCGGGTTTTCGGTGACGGCGGTGAAAATTGATCCGTATGTCAACGTCGACGCAGGAACCATGAATCCGGTGGAGCATGGTGAGGTTTTTGTTACGATCGACGGCGATGAAACGGATCAAGATATTGGGAACTATGAAAGATTCCTTGATGAAAATATTACGTCCACAAATTACATGACCACGGGGCGAGTGTATCAATCCGTCATTGAACGTGAGCGACGAGGTGATTATCATGGAAAGTGCGTTGAGGTGGTTCCGCGAGTTCCGGAAGAGGTGATCGATCGTCTGGAGAAGGCGGCGAAGAAAGCGAAGGCGGATTTTGTTCTTGTGGAGATTGGTGGCACGGTGGGGGAATATGAGAACATTCTTTTCCTCGAGGCGATCCGTATGATGAAGCTCAAAGCGCCTGATGATATTCGGACGGTGCTCGTGAGCTATCTTCCGGTTCCGCCGTCGATCGGCGAAATGAAAACCAAGCCAACGCAGCATGCGGTTCGTGAAGTGAATCGTATTGGTATCAATCCTGAGTTTCTTATTTGCCGATCTGAAGTGGCGCTTGATGCGCCAAGACGCGAAAAGCTCAGTCGATTTTGTGGCGTATTGCCGTCGCACATCATCACGGCGCCAAACGCAAGGTCGATTTATGAAGTTCCGAAATTGTTTGATGAACAAGGGTTCGCGGATTCGATGCTGAAATCGTTCCGCTTGAAGTCTCGCAAGGTTGCCGATCTTGCCGTGTGGAGCGCGTTGGTTGGTCGGATTGATGCAGTTGAAAAGCCAGTAAAAATTGGCGTCATCGGGAAGTACTTTTCAACTGGAGATTTTATTCTCTCCGATGCATACCTTTCGGTTCTTGAAGCGATCAAGCACGCGGCGTGGTCGATTAACCATAAGCCGGTCATCGAGTGGCTGAATAGTGAAGCGTACGAACAGGATCCTTCAAAACTGAAGGAACTCGATGAGTACGATGGTATTTTGGTGCCGGGTGGGTTCGGCTCGCGGGGAATTGAGGGGAAGATTGCGGCGATACAGTATGTTCGTGAACACAAGATTCCATATTTCGGAATCTGTTATGGCATGCAATGTGCGGTTATTGAGTTTGCGCGGACGATGATAGGCCTTGCTGATGCGAACACCACGGAGATTAACGCGAAGACGAAGAACCCGGTGATTCATTTAATGAATGATCAGGCGAAGAAGTTGAAGGGGACGGGAATTGGCGGAACGCTGCGGCTTGGATCGTATCCGTGCGTTCTTGCAAGGGAAAGTATTTCGTATAGGTCCTATGGGTCGAATACGACCGATGAGCGTCATCGTCACCGCTACGAATTTAATAATGAGTATCGTCAACAGCTCGCCGATGCTGGTCTTGTCATTGCCGGTACGTCACCTGACGATCGTTTAGTGGAAATCGTCGAAGTTGCCGACCATCCGTTTTTTGTGGGAGTGCAATTTCATCCAGAATTTCAATCGCGACCACTTCGTCCACATCCGTTGTTTGTGCAGTTTGTACAGGCAGCGTCGGAGCGTCGTCGATAGAAAAGCCAAAGCCCACCGGACTGGTGGGCTTTTGGAGAGCAATGCTTATGCAACTGCTTCGACTACTGGCTTTACGGAAACGAAGGTGCGGAGCTTGAGGGTGCCAGTAAAGTCTGGAACGCGCTTTTTCATGAAGGAAACGACGCCGTCTGCCACTGCGTAGAGTGTGAAGTCTTTTCCGCAGCGAACGTTCTTTCCTGGATGGGTTTTGGTACCGCGTTGGCGAAGGATGATTTCACCAATTTGAACGTGTGTGCCGTCCGAACGCTTTACTCCAAGGCGCTTTGCCTGGGAATCGCGGCCGTTTCGTGTGGAGCCTTGGGCGAGTTTATGTGCCATATATAGGGTAAGTGCCTGCGGTGATCGATGTGACCACAGCGGCTAACGTGGGGTATATTAGCCGAATTCGTGGGGAGCGTCAAGCAGAAATTGGGACTATCTTCTCGTGCGAAATGGGGTATACTGCACGGGTATGCGTAACGCAATTCTTGCGGTTCTTGAAGAAATACGTGGAAATTTGCGTCTCCATAGGGGTGGAATTGATCTGGTAGCATTGGACGAAGCACAGGGAATTGTGACGCTTGAGCTTACCGGTGCCTGTGCGGGGTGTGCGCTTTCCGACGTTACGATGAAAAAGGGTGTTGAGGTGGTGCTGTGTGAGCGGGTTCCTGGGATTCGTAAGATTCTTACCGTTCATCCCCATGCCAAAAGTCGTTGTTGAGCGGAAGGGTAGAGTCGCCGCACTCCTTGGAATGCGATATTTTCGGTTGATGACACTGATTTCGTTGGCTTGTGTTTTGTGTTCTGCTGGGTTGATTGTATGGCGGCTGTTTCCTGATTTGTACGGAAAAGAAGTGATTCCGTTGCACTATAATATTCACTATGGTGTGGACTGGACGGGGACGTGGTGGCAGATTTTTGTGTATCCTATTGCTGGCGCGTTGGTTATGATTTGGAATCTTTTTCTCGCATTTTGCGTAGTGAAGCGTGAGCCGATGTTGGCAGAAGTGGTTCTTGTTTCGAATGTTGTCCTTACGGGGTTTTTGTTGTGCGCAACGGTTTTTGTTGTGCTTATGAATATTGTATATGGTTGATGCCTTTGCTATTACAAAGATTCTTCTTCTTGGCACCGCTTCATTTGTGGTGGCGATTTGTTGGACTCCGCTTTTGACGCATGTGTTGTATCGTTTCCGTTTAGGAAAATCCATTCGTAGCGCGGTAACTGCACCAATGTTTGCAAAGCTTCATGCAAAGAAAGCAGGTGTTCCTACGATGGGTGGGGTGTTAATCTGGGTAACGGTAGCGTGCATGGCGATATTTTTTTCTGCAATGCATTATATTGCGCCAGAAAGTGCGCTTGGAGAATTGAATTTTCTTTCGCGGTCGCAAACATGGCTTCCAGTGGCTGCGCTTGTTGCTGCAGGATGTATTGGATTGGCGGACGATTTCATGAATGTGTTTAAGGTGGGAACCCATGGGGGAGGTTTAGATATTCGTCATCGATTAGCCTTGTACACCATTGTTGCGGGTATTGGCGCATGGTGGTTTGCAGTAAAGCTTGGATTCGATACGTTGCATATTCCGCTCATGGGAGATGTGGTGGTTGGCGTTGTCCCGTACGCATTGTTTTTTATTGGAGTTATTGTTGCTACGTCGTTTTCCGTGAATCAGACGGATGGACTTGACGGTTTAGCGGGTGGCACATTGGCAAGCGCATTCGGTGCATATTCGCTTATTGCGGTGATGCAAGGGCAATATGATATTGCGGCTTTTTGCGCCGTCATTATGGGTTCGTTGTTCGCATTTTTGTGGTTCAATATTTATCCCGCACGGTTTATTATGGGCGACACTGGAGCGATGTCGCTTGGTGTTACGCTTGGTATTGTTGCAATGCTTACACACCAGCCATTGCTTCTCCCATTGATTGGATGCATTTTTGTTTTGGAAATGGTTACGACTGTTTTACAAATTGGCTCTAAAAAGCTTTTCGGAAAAAAGATTTTCCTTATTGCGCCAATTCATCACCATTTTGAAGCACTTGGTTGGCCGGAGCCAAAGGTGGTGATGCGATTTTGGGTTATTTCTTGGATTACTGGTGGTTTGGGTATCTTGATCGCATTACTCGATGTTGCAATGAAAACATCGGTATAGGTATGACAATTTTTGGAGGAATTGCTCGTGCAGACAGAACGTTCCTTGCATTGCTTGGTGGGTTGGTGTTGTTGGGATTGGTGTTGCTCGCATCGGCATCTGGACCAACGGGTTTTTTGAAATTTCATGACACGTATTATTTCTTGAAACATCAGATGATTTTCGGATTGATTCCAGGGGTGATTGGTTTCTTGTTGACGAGCGCTATTCCGTACGGACATTATCGACGCTTTGCTGGCGTGATGCTTCTGATTTCCATTGTACTTTTGCTCTCTGTGTTTATTCCTGGGCTTGGTACAGATTTGGGAACGTTTGCTCAACAGTGGATTGTCCTTGGACCGCTTACATTACAGCCCTCGGAACTTGTGAAGCTGACATTCCTTTTTTATATCGCGGCATGGATGGAGAAGCGAACGGAACACGAAATTCGTGATGTTCACAGCGGGCTTATTCCTTTTGTGATTGTGCTTTCTGTGGTTATGGGATTGTTGTTGCTTGAACACGATACGGGAACGATGGGTGTCATTGTTGTTATGGCGTTGGGCGTGTATTTTTCTGCTGGTGCGCCGTTTCGATATTTTGCGCTTTTTGCTGGTGGCGGTGCTGGGTTGTTGGCGCTTTTGGTAGCTTTTTCTCCGTATCGTGCTGCGCGTTTTATGACATTTTTGCATCCAGAGTTGGATCCAAAGGGTGTCGGGTATCATATTAATCAGGCGTTGCTTGCGGTGGGAAGCGGAGGGTTTTTTGGAAGAGGATACGGGCATTCGTTGCAGAAATTTCAGTATCTTCCCGAAGTTGCCGGTGATTCTATTTTTGCGGTGATTGCGGAAGAGCTTGGATTTTTGCTCACGACGGCGTTTCTTGTGTTGTATGTGGGATTTCTTCAGCGAGG
>CALRAI010000033.1 GCA_943350635.1 Candidatus Uhrbacteria bacterium | reverse complement strand
GCCGATCCAAACTGATCAAACTGTTTTCGCTTTGTTTCGTCACCCAACACTTGATACGCCTCGTTGATCTCCTTAAACTTCTCCTCCTTTCCACCTTTGTCCGGATGATGTTCGTGCGCTAGCTTTCTGAACGCACGCTTAACATCGTCCTGCGACGCAGACTTTTCAACTCCAAGAATTTTATAGAAATCTTTACCAGACATAATGACTTATTCTTTCTTTGCTACAACGTCGATAATCTTTTGGTTGGTTTTTGGTTTGCCTACGAGTTTGTTTACCAACCAATTCCGAACCGCCGGAAGTGCAAGAATGTACAAAAAACCCGCAAGGATCGTTTTGAACGCACGAGGAATCCATGCCTTCCAACGCGCTCCCATATTAGGAGCAGTCACATTCCCCTTCTGCGCAACACGACTGCTTTTCTGCTGTTGGCGCACTACAACATGTGCCCTGCATCGGTGATTTTTTTGAGGTAATGTCGTCGGGGCGTTTCTCGTCCGGCGAACCGCCACGAGCGAATACAAGCTTGACGCGATCGAGAATATTCATAGAGAGAAAAGATTAAGCAACAACAGGCTTCGACTCTGCGTGCCACGTGCACAGTTCGAGTGGCTCGGCACCGTCCACGCGCGACCAAATACGATAGGCGCCAACTTTTGCAACCGGCATGCCACCAATGCGAACCAAAAGATTCGCATTTGGTCCTTTAATTTGCTGCTTGAACATGGTTCCGTTCTCCACCAACGTGTTTGTTGCGTCCGTTACATACACTTCAAGATTGGGATTCTCGGGAAGATGCGTAAGTCGCATGGCCAAAAAACCACGCAACTGTACCGGATCGTTTGCTGCAAACATAGAACGATCGAACACGTGCATAAAACTATTCAATCCATTGGTGGATTGTGTAGCGAATTCACAGAGCAATGCGTATTCCTTATTCGTTGTCATAGGATATCGATTTTAGACAGTCGTTCCATCATCATCCTTCTTTTCCGTAAACTCTGCATCTTTTGCTGTGGACTCAGCTTCTGGCGCAGCGGCACCATCGGTTCCTGCTGCGTTGGCAGCAGCATCGTTCTTGGCATACATCGCGCCTCCAACACGCTGTGCTTCTTTGGAAAGCTCGTCGCCTGCATTTTTGATCGCCTCAAGATCTTCGCCGTCCTTCACCTTTTTTACTGCCTCCATCTTTTCCTCAAGAATCTTTTTGTCTTCCTCGGAAACTTTATCCTTGTTATCGGCGAGCATTTTCTCCACGGTGTACATCATCGTCTCTGCAATGTTCCGTGTTTCGATCAGTTCTTGTTTCGCTTTGTCTTCTGTTGCGTGCGACTCTGCATCTGCCTTCATCTTCTCGATTTCTTCCTTGGACAAACCCGATGACGACGTAATCGTGATTGTTTGCGCCTTGTTCGTTGCCTTGTCAGTCGCCGACACGTGCAAAATGCCGTTTGCGTCGATGTCGAACTTTACTTCAATCTGCGGCACGCCACGCGGTGCTGGTGGAATACCGGAAAGATCGAACTGACCGAGCACTTTGTTGTCGTTGAACATTGGGCGTTCACCTTGACCAACGCGAATGGTTACTGCTGGCTGATTGTCGGAAGCGGTCGAGAATACTTGCGACTTCGATGTCGGAATTGTGGTATTACGATCAATAAGTTTCGTGAACACACTTCCCATCGTTTCGATTCCGAGCGAAAGCGGAGCAACGTCGAGAAGAAGCACGTCCTTCACGTCGCCTTGCATTACTCCAGCCTGAACAGCGGCACCGACTGCAACAACTTCGTCTGGATTTACCGTAACGTTTGGCTTCTTGCCGAAAAATGCTTCAACTTTCGCAAGCACGAGTGGCATGCGGGTCATTCCACCAACCATCACAATTTCTCCGATTGCCTTTGCATCCATTTTTGCATCCGCAAGCGCCTTCTTTACTGGCTCCATCGTCTTGTCGACGAGGCCACCGACCAATTCCTCGAGCTTTGCGCGAGAAAGCGACATCACCAAGTGCTTTGGTCCTTCGGCTCCAGACGTGATGAATGGTTGGTTGATTTCTGTGGTCTGCGCGGTCGACAACTCAATCTTCGCGCGTTCGGCAGCATCCTTAATACGCTGCATTGCGAGTGCGTCGCCCGAAAGATCGATTCCCTCAAGCTTCTTGAACTCGTCGAGAATCCACTTCATGATCGTCAAATCGAAGTCATCACCTCCAAGGTGCGTGTCACCGTTGGTTGCGAGTACCTCAACCGTGCCTTCGCTCACATCGAGTACAGACACGTCGAATGTTCCTCCACCAAGATCGTACACAACAATTTTCTGACCGACCTTTTTGTCGAATCCGTAGGCAAGCGCTGCGGCCGTTGGCTCGTTAATGATGCGCAGTACTTTCAAACCAGCGATTTCACCAGCGTCCTTTGTTGCCTGGCGTTGTGCATCGTCGAAGTATGCAGGAACGGTGATAACCGCTTCGGTAATTTTCTCCCCCGTCTTCTCCTCAGCATCCGCCTTAATCTTTCCAAGAACCATTGCTGAAATCTCTTGTGGTGAGAAATCCTTATCGCCCATCTTGATTGCAACGCCTTCGCCGCGAGCGACAATGCTGAATGGCATGAGCTTGATATCGCGCTGCACTTCCTCGTCCTTAAACCGACGACCAATCAATCGCTTAATCGAATACAGTGTGTTCTTCGGGTTCGTCACGGCCTGTCGTTTTGCCGGCTGACCAACAAGACGTTCGCCATTTTTCGCAACAGCGATAATCGATGGAGTTGTGCGCATTCCCTCCTTATTTTCCAAAACCTTCGGCTGTCCGCCTTCCATAATTGCCACACACGAGTTTGTTGTACCCAAATCGATACCGAGAATTTTTGCCATAATATTTTATTGATCGTTATTCTTTTCTTCCGTCATTGCGAGGAGAATGTAATCGTTCGACGCGGCAATCCAGTTTCAATGTGAACCTAGATTGCTTCGTCGCGATTACGCTTCTCGCAAAGACGCGGGGAAATTATTCATTGACGATTACTTTTGCCGGTCGCAACACTACGTCGCCTATTTTCCAGCCTTTGATGAGCTCTTCGACGATTTCGTGTTCTTTCTTTCCAGGTTCCGATCGAGATCCGCCGCTTTCGTGGAGATTCGGATCAAACTGAGCGCCGACCGAAACGATCGATTCAACTCCCATGTTCTTCATCGCTTCCGCGAATTGGCGCTCGATGTGGCCAATGCCCTGGAACCAAGTGTCGAACTTTTTCTTGAAGTCGTCGGAACAGTCACTCACGTCGGGAACGTGCTTTGTGACGTAGCCGAAGTTGTCGACGACGGGGAGCAAGTCTTCTGCGAGGTTCGACCGGACGCGCCGCTTGTCGTCGTCTCGCGCTTGAGAGTTTTGTTTTTTCACGTTCTCGTAATCTGCGAGGGCGCGTTTCCAACCGGAGAGATATTCGGCGCATTTGGCTTGAAGGGCTTCGAGGTCGGATCCCGTTCCGCTACCGACCCCCTCCGACTCCCCCTTGGCAGGGGGAGGGACATCGATCTGATCTGCATCTTTCAATTCGTCGTCAGTCATAATTAAAGATCATTTTCTTCAAGGATTCTTTTTGCTTCGGAGAGCAGCGCAACGTTTCGAGCGTAGTTCATGCGGAGCGGACCGACGATACTCAGAACGCCTATCTCGCCGTTGGGAAGCTGGTGACGAACGATAACGGTGGCGAGGCGTTTGCCCATGGGACTTTCTTCGCCCAGGAGAATGCGGACCTCGCTTGGCGCAACGTTCATCACGCTGGTGGCGTCGCGTTCCAAGCGTTCGATGTCCTCCGCCAGCGCAAGAAGCATGTTTTCCTCCTTGAAGTCAGGCTTCCGGAGCAGATTTGCCACGCCGAGCGCCGATGTTTGATGCTCGTTGGTAACGATAACGGCTTCTCCGGAAAGATCGGCGAGTCGTCGGCCAAGGAACTGGATCTTGGACTCGAGCGATCGAATCTCCTCCATAGCTCCACGGAGCTCGGAAGCAACCTTTGGCTGTTTCGCTGGCGCCACATTGGCCAGGTAATATCGATAGCCCTCCTCCGTAGGCACTCGACCAGCGGAAGTATGCGGTTGGTAGAGAAAGCCTTCCTCCTCCAGCATTACCATGTCGTTTCGCACGGTGGCCGGCGAACAATCCAGGTCGAACCCCGCGCAAAGCGCCTGGGAACTGACCGGTTCCGCCGTACGGACGTATTCGTCCACTACGAGCTGTAATATATGACTTTGGCGTGAATTCATATGTATTTGACGTTTTCCAGTTTAGGCCAGTTTTGGTGCACGACGAGTACAATTCGCGAGGCGTACGTAATGGTACGTTGAGTGAATTTACGAGGAAGTAAGCCGAAAATAGACAAACTGGGAAGCGTCAATTAGCACTCGGGAGTATAGAGTGCTAATTTAAAAGTGTCAAAATCGAGTTGTCCCCAGAATTGATAAACCCCGCAAAATCCGTTAATCTTTCGTGGCTATACAGGAGCATTCATGTCCAACGCGCCACAGAAAAAAAACGTGAAGGCGTTCACCGCCGTGTATCAATTCGCTCACCCTACTGCCGGAAATGTAGTTGTGTGTGTGGAGGGCAAGCACACGTTCGAGGGCACGGAAATGCTCGAACACCCGTTTGTTGTTCTCACTCAACAGAACGACGGCAGCGAATACTGCATTCTTGAAGATCCCGACATCACGCAGGCGGCGATAAACCTCATCACTTCCGTGTGCTACATGGAACACGGTACCGTGGTGACGTCTGATGCACAGCCGGTGTGTCACATGATTGATGGCGTGCCGTACTGGCTCATTGAGCTCAAGGACTACGGCACAGTCTCCATGCAGAACGCCGGCGTCATCGAATCTGATGGTGAGTATTTTCAAATATCGGTTTCGCATCCAAGTGACGGAGTGTACTTGGTGATTCTTCTCCAGATCATCGACGTGGACCCTCTCGAGTTTCGCGCGATCGATCTTGAGGACGAGGAACTCCGTGCTGGCATCATCGGCGCCTACATGGTGCAGATTGGTGCCGCAACGTACAACAAGGATGACGATGGCGACGCGGAGGACGACCTCCCCGACTACAGCTGATGCTGAACGAGCATCCCAATACGCAACGCGCCCCGACAGCCAGAAATGGTTGCCGGGGCGGTGTGATTTTACGGACGGTGCGGAACGCGGGAACGAAGTGCGCTGTACCGATCGTGAAGGACTTTGAGCCGCTCGATTGCACGCGCGCGACGCAGATTGGGCTTGGGATTTTCTTCCACTGCCTTCTGTATTTCTCCGCCGATCGCTTCAGTGGAATGCGTATACTCTTTTTCTGCTGCGGTGAGTGTTATTTCTGCATTCTCGTCGACGGTTGTTGATGCTGACAGAATCTCCGCTTCCTGAATTCTGCGCTCTAACATTGTGGTATGAAATTCTGCCCGTGCTTCGGGAGACTGAACAAATCGCAACTGCACTTTTTCAAGGCTTTGTTTTACCGGATAGAGCACCGTGCCTTCCGTTACCGATGGGCTAGAATATGCGTACACGCTCGTACCGACACTCAGCATAGGAATCATGATCGCGAAGCCGATTGCGGTTTTTCGTGCATACGACATCACGTGTTCCCGTCGAGTCTCCGCGGGCAATTCTGCATCGAGTCTCTGCCACAGGCGCGCCGAAAAATCCTTCGACGGCGTCGATTCCTTTTTTGCGCGATGGATTATTCTTTGGAGCGTGAACATAGTATTTTGAGTTTTTGCATTGCACGATGTGTGGCGACTTTTACTGCGGTGGCCGACTTTCCGAGCACTTCCCCCATTGCTGTGTACTGATACCCCGAAAGATACTTTAACGTTACAAGATGGCGCTCTTCTGGGGAAAGTTTTGCCAGAAGGTCCTTTACGGTGATGGTGTCAGCATATTCACCTCGAACGTCGTTTCCGCCAATCATTGCCTCTATTGCTGCGTCGTCTATGTCCTCCGTGGGCTTTTTGTCCCGCCAATGGTTCGCAATTTTGTTGTGTGCAATGCGATAGATCCAAGCGGATTCTGAAATCGACGCGTCGTATTCCTCAAAGTGCTCAAGCGCCTTCATGAACACGTCGGCAACAATGTCCTCCGCAGTCTCCGTATTCTGACCAACGCGAAAATAGACGTAGCGATAGATGCGTTTGAGGTTGGCGTGATAGAACGAGGTAAATTTTTTGCGATTCATGCTTATCGTTTAAGCACCTTCATGTATGCCTCGCTTGGAATTTCCACGGAACCAACGCCCATTGCAAGCATCTTCTTCTTTCCTTTTTTCTGCTTTTCGAGCAGCTTGAGTTTTCGCGTAAAATCTCCTCCGTATAATCCCGACGTCACGTCTTTTCGCATTGCAGAGATTCGTTCACCAGCCACCACTTTTCCACCAATCATCGCTTGCAGCTTGATGACGAATTGCTGACGAGGAATACTCTCCTTAAGAATTTCTAGCACGCGACGGCCAACGCGTTCAGCCTCGTTGCGATACACCATCATGGCAAATGCATCCACGTTTTCATCGGCCACAGAGATGTCTAGTCGACACACGTCGGCCTCGCGATACGTAAACACATCGTAACTCATCGAGGCGTATCCGCTCGATGCACCTTTCAGCTTATCGTTAAAGTCGACGATGATTGCCGACAATGGAATTTCGTAGTGAATCAATGCACGACCCTCAGAAAGGTAGTCGGTGTTGAGATAAATTCCTCGACGATCCTGCGCGAGACTCATCACGTTTCCAATAGAATCAACAGGAGTGATGATGTCGATCTTCGCCCAAGGCTCTTCGATACGATCCAAAAAACTTGGATCCGGAAGATCGAGCGCACTCTTCACTACTTCGAACGCATCCGGTGCGGCATTCGTTCGAAACACGTGGTAGGCCACGCTTGGAAGAGTAACGACCAAATCGATCGTAAACTCGCGACTTAAACGCTCCTTCAAAATTTCCAAGTGCAACATTCCCAAGAATCCACAACGGAATCCGTAGCCGAGCGCTGGGGAATGCTCTGGCTCGAAGACGAGCGCAGCATCGTTCAACTTTAATCGATCCATCGCGTCGCGAAGTGCTCCATACTCGTCGCCCTGTGCCGGAAACACACCAGCAAACACCATGGGACGAACCTCGCGGTAGCCGTGAAGTGGTACCACCTCCCCCAGCCCCTCCTTCGTAAGGAGGGGGGTTATCACGGTCATCGTATCTCCAACGCGACAAGCGCGAATATCTTTCAACCCAGTAACGATGTAGCCGATTTGACCGGTTTCGAGTTCGTCGAGGGGTGAGAATTTTGGCGTTAATGCTCCGAGCTCCAGGATTTCTCCTTCAGCTTCCGTTGCAAGCAATTTCAATTTGTCTTTCTTTTTAAACGTACCGTCCATTACGCGAACATAGGCCACCACACCTTTGTAGTCGTCGTATGCGGAATCGAAAATAACGGCACGAGGTGGCTTGGATTCGGATCCTTCTGGTGACGGAATGCGGTCGATAATCACGTCGAGAAGCTCACGAACACCGGCACCGGTTTTCCCCGACACCTCCAAAATGGAATCCGGATCACATCCAAGCAGCTTCACAAGCTCGGCCTTTCTGGTCGGAACATCTGCGGCTGGCAAGTCGATCTTATTCAATACAGGAATGATCTCCAAATTTTCTTCAACGGCAAGATACAAGTTCGCAATCGTCTGCGCTTGAACACCCTGCGTAGCATCCACCAACAACACAGCCCCGTTTACCGATGCTAATGATCGGCTCACCTCGTAGTTAAAGTCGATGTGCCCTGGGGTGTCGATGAGGTTGAGGGTGTAGTCGACATCGCCCTTCTTCCACACCATCCGTGCCGGAGCAAG
>CALRAI010000032.1 GCA_943350635.1 Candidatus Uhrbacteria bacterium | reverse complement strand
CCAACACACACCATAGCTGTTGAGGAAGGATTTCCAAGACCATCGCTGTCTGCGTCGGCATACACCGTGTCCGTATCAATCGGGTAACCGGTATGCTTCCATACGTTCGGCGCACCGTCGTCCGCAACGTATACGTCGGCAGTTCCTGTTGCGCAGTCGGGAACAATCGCGATTCCTTCCTGGTTAATTCCAGCAGTCATTGCGTATTCATTGACGAGTGTACCGTCGGATTCCAACTCTGCGAGCAAATCGTGCCCATCATATTCTGCGTATACCACCTGCGTATCGCTGTTCCAGTTCAAACCAGAAAGATCGGAACGACCGGTTGAAATTGTATCGATGAACGAGACCGAACCGCTCGTAGATGTATCGATATCGAGTACTGCAATGTCGCCGTTGTATTGTGAGCCAACGTAGAACAGTCCTCCTGATGTGCTGTCTGCATATGGGTGGTAACCATTTGGCACGAAGGTCATTGCCTCAATTCCCTGCCCTGTTGCCGTCGTGATGTACGACGATACGGTCCACGAATTTCCGGTGAGCGCACCGGTAGAAAGGTTGAATGCTGCAACGGTTCCCGCATTTTCATCCGAAAGATACACAATATTTGAACCCTCGACGGTAATCGTAATGTCCTCTGGATCACCAGACGTGGTATATGCCGATACACCCGAACCGTCGGTGTTCATCATCACAACGTCGCCGTCGTCCCCAATACCGATGAGCGCTCCCAAAACGGAGTCGTACACAAGACCAGAGGCGTCGAATGCTGGAACAGTAGCCGCAAGAGAAACAAGACCGATATCGGTTCCTGCACTTGCCGGCCAAGCAGATGAAGCAAGAACGCTGGTAGGCGCTGAAGCGAACATGAGTGATGCGAGGAGAATGGTTGGGAGAATTGGCTTGTTCATAAGGAGTAATATTAGCATATTTTAGCAAAATTTTCAACCTTTTACCCCCAACGTGCCCTTATCCAAGGCCAATATCCTCTGCTACACTGCACCTATATGCGAGCACTCACCGGCATTCAACCTACAAACACATTACACATCGGTAACCTTTTTGGCGCACTTTTGCCAGCCGTTGCCATGCAAAATACGTACGATCTCACCATGATGATTGTGGATTTGCATGCCATTACGGTGCCACAGGATCCTAAAACACTCCGTCAAAACATCCTCTTTCTTGCTGCGGCGTATCTTGCTGCCGGAATCGATCCTGAAAAAACTGTGCTTTTTCAGCAATCGCAGATTCCCGCACATGCCGAGCTGGCATGGCTCCTTCAGACCGTTGGAAGAATGGGCGAGCTTGAACGCATGACTCAGTTCAAGGATAAAGCATTGAGTAAAGGCGAATCCGTTTCTGTCGGCTTGTTTACGTATCCCGTTCTCATGGCGGCGGATATTTTGCTGTACGACATTGACGAAGTGCCTGTTGGCGAGGATCAAAAGCAACATGTCGAACTGACGCGGGATCTTGCCGAACGCTTCAATCGTGACTTTGGTGAAACGTTTGTGGTGCCAAAACCCGTGATTCGATCAGAAGGTGCACGGATTCTTGGACTCGATAATCCGGAGAAAAAGATGAGTAAAAGTGCGGCGAGTGCGAAAAACTATATTTCGATGACGGATGATGCCGACACGATTGCGAAAAAGATTCGCTCAGCGGTTACTGATTCCCTTCCGGGAATTACGGTGGACGATGCACGACCGGGACTGAAGAATCTGCTCACGATCCACGCGCTCTGCACCGGACGGTCGATGAGCGATATTGCAACGGAATTTGAAACTCAGGGGAATCAGGTGTTTAAGGATGCGACCGCTGCGGCGCTCATTGGTTTCTTAGCACCAATGCAACAGAAAATGACCGAATACCTTGCGCACGAAGATGTGTTAATCGCAATTTTAGCTGAGGGCGCTGCAAAAGCTTCAACACGCGCAATGGCAAAAATCGCCTTAGCAAAACACCACATGGGACTGGTGCTCTAGCCACAAAATTTCGCGAATGTTCGCCAAGAAACGTACTGTTTTGCCTTGACAAAACGGCATTTTTTTGCTATACTGTTTTGTTACGTTCTTGTCCCTTTCACTTCCCTCAACCCATACGGAGGTCATACGTGACCATCAGCGCATTCTTCGTCACCATCTTTCTCCTCATTGGCGTCTATTGGTTTGCCAAGGCTCTGTTCTTCGCGGCATGGCACACGATCAAGTTCCTCTGGCACCACAAGATGGTCGCCGTGATGCTTATCGGGATCGCCGTGTGCTCCGGGGTGTTCCACGACCCCGCGAACTCACTGACCTTCCACAACGGGGCGCCCGGAGTGATTGGCTACTTCTTCACGGGGGCCGCGAACTTCTTCTACGGCTTCTGGCAGGCCATCCTGCACTTGTGCGGGAACCTCGCCATGGTGCCGGAGAAGATCGGCGACATCGGCGGGATCGAGAACACCGGAGGGTACATCCTCGCCGGTATGCTCTATACCACCTGGGCCTTCGCCGAGACGGCGGTGTTCTGGGGGACGAACTTCCTCATCAATGCCGACACGTGCTGGGGATCGGTGCTCCTGATCGGCTTCCTCTACGTTCTCAGCGGCGGAGGCAGCGCCATCATTTCCGCAGCCATGAAGGGTGGCGGAGGTGGCGGTCACGGCGCCAAGCCCAAGGCCGGCGGGCACCACTAGATCGGCACAGTTCCGGTGACGGTACCCACGAACGGAGCTCCTCGCGCGGCATATGCTGCAGCGAGGGGCTCTTTGCGTATATGGACAAAGATACAAAAACATGTCATCATTCCCCAACTTGTCGCCCTTCTGGCGCGAGCGTTCTCACTCACCAAGTCACTCCCCAAGGAGCACCCTTGATCGCACAATGCAGTCAACCCGTCCCACAGAAGCATTCGCCTCACCTTCGCCGCATCCCGCGTGGCACCAGCACGGTGAGCGATTCGCTCATCTGCCTCAAGCGCCAGGCGGAAGCGAACCGCAAGCGCATCCGGGGCATGAAGCGTCGTGTCACAAACGATGACGACCGCAAGGCCCTGAGCGCCGCTCACACCGTCCTCGTGGAGGTAATTCTCTGCATCGGCCTTCGCCCGGAAGCGGTGAAATCCGGAACCTACGACGTCATCCATGGCACCATGGCTGAAGCCCGGGCGATCTACACGAACGCAGAGAAGAGCACGAAGCCTCGGAGCCGCAAGCGGAAGAACAACGACCGTGACGACGATCAGCCGATCGCTCCCGAGCGCTACACCGGCGAGGAGGACGACAAGCCGCTCAACTTCGTCCTGACCCCGTCGAACCGGTGTCGCGACGCTGTCGCAGACGCCTTCCAGGCAACGCTCGAGTACGATCCGACCATCCTGAACTAGAGCGCGAGCTCGTTCACCGTCGGCACCACGCTACGTCCACCGGCCCCCACAAGGAGGCCGGTGGATTCGTTTTTATTGCAATTTTCTGTGCATATTTATTGACATTTTCGAAAAATCTGACGTATACTCACGCAGCCTTTTGCTCCCAATCCGTGGGGCGGAGGCTTTCCATGTCCGTTGTTCCTCGAGGTACGTACTCCAATGTTTGACCCCTCCCTCACTGAAGTTCGCCGCACCGGCCGTCTTGTTCCCGACACTGGTTGGGCGAGCGAACCTGAATCCACGCGGTCCAGCACTCCTCGCAAGGGCTCCCCGCCCGTCACCACCGCCCCGGCCAAGAAGGTCGAGCTCCCCGCTCGGCTGCCGAACCCGATCACCACCCCGGAGCTTCGCGGCCTTGCCGGCAACACCTCCTACAAGGCGGAAATCCGCCTGGGGTTCGTCATCATCAGCATGTGGCTCAGCCGCCAGCCCAGCACCACCATCGGCACCAGCCGTCGCGTGGCCAGCAACATGGGCACGGATCTGTACCAGGGCAAGATGTCGCTCGCACAGGTTGTCGAGACGGTGTTCCCCAACGAGCCTCTCGAGCTCCTGGTCCGCAAGGCGAAAGCGATGGTGACGGTGCTCGAAGGGCACAAGAAGCTCGACGAGAACGTGATCGATCTCGCCGTCAGCCACATCTCCTCCAAGTGCACGTGCACGGAGAAGAGCGTGGCGATGGCCGAGGACTACGCAGCACAGCTGCGCGCCGTGAAGCCCAGCTTCCTGACGTTCAACGGTGATGCCGACATGTGGTGGCCGGACTTCACGACCGAGTGACCACACCCGTTCCCTAGAGCTTCGGCTCGGGGACGCACGCCCACGAACGGCATCTTCTCCACGGAAGATGTCGTTTGCTTTATCCGTTGCATACTTTGGTCAACTTTCAACTCACTGCGTCGAAAAATCACTCAACGTACCGAGAAGTACGTCTCGTGATCTTTTCTCCTTGTTCATCGAAATTTGCCTCAAATTATGCAGCGTATATATACATTCACAGAAAATTATGGTACCATTGCCTTCCGCTTGGGATACAAGGCGGTCGCGCTTTGCGGCTCCACTGGGGCTGCATTGTGAGGAAAGTCCGAACACCCGTTAGCGAGCAATCGCTAGCGACAAAGCCTATCGTTAACGACGATCCGGAATACGGTATAACACTTTGGAACCGGCACACCATTGCCCCAAAGGTCGATGCTCAAGCCGAGGGAAAGTACCACAGAGACTATACAAATCAGACTTCGGTCTGACCAAATGTGAAAAGTGCGGTGGTGTGTACTGCGGCAACGCATATGCTTCATCGCTCACCCTATGGCAACATAGCGGTGTGGCAAACCCAGGCTGGTGCAAGAGCAAGATTGGTCGCTCGCATAGAGAGATGATCGCACCGATTTTCGTCTCCATGGTGGAGGACGAAAATTATGACAAAATTCGGCTTACCAGTATCCCCAAACGGAAATTCATCGAGAATCACGGCCCGACGGTCGTGATTTTCGTTTCTGGTGTAAAATAGTCTCATATGAAGCGTGCCGATCTTGCGTTTGCCTCCGCACTCATTCCTTTGGATTATCTTGCGCTCATTTCTGCCGCCATGGCTGCGTATTCGCTCCGATTTACGCCACTCTTTACGTCGATCAAACCTGTTCTTTTCGCATTATCGTTTCAACAGTACGTCGACGTCGTATTCCCCATGGCGCTTGTGACCATGGTGATTTTTACGCTCTCCGGCCTGTACGTTATTCATCCCCGACGCATTGCTTCTGAGATGACCCGTGTAATTACCGGTGTTTCCACCAGCATTGCACTTATTCTCGCTGTCGCCTTTTTCTCTCGTGCGCTGTTTGAATCCCGATTTATTGTGCTCGCCGCATGGATTCTTGCCATTGTGTTTGTGCTCACGATTCGTGTGCTCCTTCGCATGCTCCAACGATCGCTTCGCAAGTTTGGTATAGGTGTGCATTCCGTTGCGATTATCGGCAAGACAAAAAGTGGGAACGAACTCAAACGGTATTTTGAAACGCATCCGAGCGTGGGCTATCGCGTTGTTGCTCACGTCGCTCAGTTCACTCACGACAGTCGCGAACGATTTATCGATCTCCGACACCAGGACGCGCTCGATGCCGTGATTCTTGCAGATCCCGATGCTTCACGAGTGGACGTTACGGCGATCAAAGTATTTACCGATATTGAACATTGTACGTTTTTCTACAGTGCCGATCTCTTTGCTGGAAGCACATTACAACCGATCATGCACACGTTTGCTGAACAACCCGTCATTGAAGTCCCTAAAACGCCACTCGATGGCTGGGGTGCGATTTATAAACGTGGCTTTGATATCGTTGCATCGAGCATTCTCATTCTTCTCACGCTCCCCTTTCAAATTCTCATCGCGCTTGCCATCATCGTGGAGAATCCAGGATCATTTTTCTTTGCGCGGCCTCGCGTTGGTCAACGCGGCAAGGAATTCTCCTTTCTCAAATTTCGGTCGATGATTACGAATGCTCATGCGCTCCGATCGGATCCTGAGTTTCTGAAAACGTACGGGAATGAACGTGAAGGTACGCCACTCTTTAAGCTTCGCGACGACCCACGCATTACCCATGTTGGACGGTTTATTCGTACCTGGAGCTTAGATGAAATTCCACAGTTTTATTTGGTATTGATGGGGAGTATGAGCCTGGTAGGGCCACGTCCACACCTTCCAGAGGAAGTTGCGCTGTATAAGCCACACCAACGAAAAGTCCTTACCATCAAACCCGGCATTACCGGTATGGCACAAGTGAGCGGTCGCGCTTCTCTTGACTTTGATGACGAAGTCCGACTAGATATGTACTATATTGAGAACTGGAGCCCCTGGCTCGACCTCGTGATTCTCCTCAAAACTCCACTCGCCGTCCTTTTCCGCGACGGCGCCTACTAATCCCTCCTGATTCAGCACTATGCGGGTTGCTCTTGTCCACGATCATCTGACGCAACTTGGTGGAGCAGAGCGAGTGCTTGAAGTATTACAAAGCTTGTGGCCACTTTCCCCCACATACACACTGCTCTACGATAAAACAACGATGGATACCACGTTTGGCCATAAGGATATTCGCACATCGTTTCTCCAAAATATTCCCGGCGCGCTCAAACGTATGCGATGGCTGCTTCCGCTCATGCCGGTAGCCACCGAGCATTATCCCTTACAGGATTACGACGTGATCGTTTCTAGCGCGAGTAGTTTTGCAAAAGGAATCATTACGAATCCCAATGCGATTCATATTTGTTACTGTCATACTCCAACACGCTATTTATGGAGCGATGCGGCAAGCTACATCGACGAGCTTCGTGCGCCGGGATTCGTAAAGATGTTTCTTCCGATTCTTCAAAGCATTCTTCGCAGTTGGGATCGCATAGCAGCGGACCGCGTTGATCTGTTCGTTGCAAATTCTGAAACTGTTCGTCAACGAATTTTGAAATATTACGGTAAAGACAGCATTGTGGTTCATCCACCGGTGAGCACCGATGAGTTCTCCATCAGTACTGCGCCGAAAACGGCATTTCTTATTGGCGGACGACTCGTGTCCTATAAACGATACGACCTCGTGATTACCGCATTTAACCGGATTGGTGTGCCATTGATTGTGTTTGGTAGCGGGCCTGAAGAAGCAAAGCTTCGTGCAATGGCCAATCCGAATATTCGATTCGTTGGACGAGTAACTGATGCAGAACGCGCGCGGCTTTTTTCTGAAGCCATTGCGTTTATTCATCCGCATGAAGAAGATTTTGGTATTACCGCAGTGGAGTCGATGGCCGCGGGCAGGCCAGTGATTGCATATAAAAAAGGTGGGGCAACGGAAACAGTGATTGAGGGGAAAACGGGTGTATTTTTTGATGAGCAGGCGTGGGAAGCGCTTGCAGATACCGTTCTGCATTTTGACGAGACGCGATTTAACCCCACAGAAATCAAAGCGTACGCCGAACAGTTCTCACTACAACGCTTCCGAACAACAATGCACGACATCGTGACAAAAGCATGGGAAGCTCATTCCTCAGCTCCGCGATCATGATCGTTGCCATTGATATTCGATCGCTCACCGCACCTCATCGCACTGGGGTTGGCGTTGTTGCGGAATCGCTTGTGCGATTCATGGCTGCACAATCGCCACATGATACGTTTATCCTTTTTGCTACCGGAACATCGGAAACCTTAATGAATCTTCCCGTATTCGATGCGCCGAATATCGTTCTTGCGCCGCTTACAATTCCCAATAAACTTGCCAGTATGCTGTGGGCTTCCCCTGTGGGGCCAACAATGGAGCGTTTTCTTCCGCAGGCGCCTGATGTGTGGCTCTTTCCCCACGCGCATCTTTTCAAAACTCGCCTACCGTACGTTACGATTTTTCACGATGCCGCATTACGTACTGTGCCAGAGTGTTTCACAATGAAGGACCATCTTCGCGCGCGTATCACCAATGAGGATGCGGTATTTCACCGCGCGAAACATGTGATCGCGGTATCTGAACACAGTAAATCCGACGCTGCAGAATATTACCGAGTTCCTCAGGAACGGATTACTGTTGCACCACTCGGCGTGGATCACGCTGTATATGTTTCCCGTGAGCAACCAAGCGATAAGTCCTATCGCGCGGCGTACGACTTGAATCACCCATACCTCCTGGC
Source organism: Candidatus Uhrbacteria bacterium (assembly GCA_943350635.1). Classification (GTDB taxonomy): domain Bacteria; phylum Patescibacteriota; class Patescibacteriia; order UBA9934; family UBA9934; genus CAIKHN01. The sequence goes on along the minus strand of CALRAI010000032.1, from coordinate 126 downwards.
ACTCGCCACTCGTGAACCACGAAAAAATCTGGATAGTGTGATTGCGGCGTATTCTCTTTTTCGAAAACACAGTGATTCAACTATCCCTCTTGTGCTTGCTGGGACGCACGGTTGGAAAACGCACCA
>CALRAI010000031.1 GCA_943350635.1 Candidatus Uhrbacteria bacterium | reverse complement strand
ATCGACGGCTGTGCTGCCTGTGGATTTTCGTGTGCGCCATCGGAGACGAAGAGGATCGGGGGAGTGTGCCCAACATGCAAACGACCACTCACGATTGGTGTACTTTCACGTGTGAGCGATCTTGCCGATCGGAACATCGATGTAATGCTATCGAATCACGTTCCATTTAAATCTATCGTTCCCCTGCAGGAAATTATCGCCGAATCTTTGAATGTAGCGTCGACTTCAGGAAAAAAGGTACAAGAAATGTACGAGAAAATGATCCGCGAAATCGGCAACGAGTTCCATATTCTCCTCGATGCTGACATTTCATCGATCTCGGTTGCTGCTGGTCCAACCATCGCCGATGCAATTGGACGTGTCCGATTGGGAAGGCTCTCGATAACGCCTGGATACGATGGAATTTATGGGGAAGTGAAGATATTTGATACGAATCGAGAAGTGTCAAAACCATCCACAGTGATGTAGCGATACCGCTATGATAGGATAAAGAAATCCCTTGGGTACATTTTTCATTCACGCAATCTTGAGGCGATGGAGGGATCGCCCAAGCGGCTTGCGTAAAGCATATTTCTTATGCTCGACAAGAACGACATTCAGATACTCAAGCAGATGTTCTCTGATTTTAAAGTTGAGATGCGCGACGAAATGCATTCAGTGGTGAACGGTGCGGTTTCAGCGTCAGAAAAACGGCTTACAAAGCTGATCTATGATGTTCGAGACGAAATTCTCGACGGTGTCTCAGACATCATCGGCAATGAAATCGTCCCTCAGCTCGACGATCACGAAACGCGACTCATCCGTTTAGAGCGGAAGACAGCGTAAAGGCGCATCCCGCAGAGTTCAAAAAATTCCGCCAATATTAGCCAAAAAAATGACGTTTTTGCTTGACAAAACGTCATTTTTTTGCTATAATATTTTGGTAAGTTTTCAGTCTCAGTTTCCACAATCACCCCCTGTCCCGGAACATCACATGGATTCCTTCCTTTCCCGCATCGCCGTCATCGCCAACAACACCGAGCTCAGCAGCGATGCCAAAATCGAGCAGATCAAAGCGATCCTCGCTGAAGCCACGGCGGCGACCAGTATCATCACTCGGCTCGTCGCCACGCCCAAAAGCGAAGGCGGCTACGACTGGGTGAATCCGAGTATCACCGACGTGAATTTCCAGACCACGGCCGAGCCGAGCCTTGAAGGCGCGCGGCTCGACAAGATCGTCGGTTCGCGGACTGCGGTTCTCGCTGAGCTCAACCGCTTGGGCAGGCGTGCCGCAACGGTCGCCGAGCTGCTCCTCTACGGAATCAAAAACCCCGAAGAACAGCGCAAATACTGGATCTACGCTCTTGCGCAGGTCTGGTCATTCCCCGGCGGCCGCGAGTTCGTGGCTGTGCTGGACGTGGACGACGGCGGCAGGCGGGACGCGATTCTCTACGATGCGTCGCGCGACGTGTATGCGTACGATCGAGTCCTCTCCTTCCCGCAGTAGGGTTCGGCGCTGGGGATCTTGGACACTTGGTGCTGGTACTTGGTTCCTTGGTTCCTACGGCCGGGCCTGTCTCACGAAGACGGGCCCGGTTTCGCGTTTGATATACTTCATAACGGAAAGTAGATGCGAAGGCTTGCGGCTACGGCTTCGAGCGATCGAAATCTGGAATGGACGGAATGCGTCAGAAGAACAATTCGCACGGCGAATATTCGCGCGCCATCGTTCATTCCCAAAACATGAACTCTATTGGTACAATAATTGGTGAGGGTATGTACTCCAAAATATATTCAGCCCGAAGGATCAACAACGGGTGGTGGTGTGGATGATTGTTGTACGAATGGTAGGGTTTGGACGAACCCCGACGGCAACGAGTACGTGGCTGTGCTGAACGTGAACGACGACGGCAAGCGGAACGCGAATCTCAACGATGCGTCGAACGACGTGAATGCGAACGATCGAGTCCTCTCCTTCCCGCAATATAGTCATGATCACTCCTGGCAAGAATATACTGTCAGGAGTGTTCTTTTACAGACAGCATCCACTTCCCGAGCATTTTCCCAACCTCACTCAGTGGCGCAGAGAGCGCTCCGAACTTCTTTGTTTCGATGTATTTCAGCTCCCAGGCCATAGTGAGAAAAAACTTTAAGGCGTCAAATTTCATGTTTGCTTGGCGGAGAAATGAAAACTTTTCATTTCTGGGGCTATATGCAGCGAGAAGAATATTTTCGAGCACGTCACAAAACAACAAGTCGATTTTTGATCCAAGCGTGTACCTGGTAAGTCTGGGAAAATGATTCAGTGCGCCTTGCCACGCCTTATACACTTCACTCAACGTATGCAAAACAGGAACATTGACGACTGCGTTTTCGGGGGGGGGTGAACATAATCAAAGAAAATTTAATATTTCGTTTGAAGTAGTAGTGTCTGTGGAGAATTTGTTCGAGGCATGGAACGAGTTTCTGGTGGGCAAGCGGAAGAAGCCAGATGTACAAGAATTTAAGGAACACCTTGTAGAGAATATTCGAACACTTCACGAGGATCTTGTAGCGTACCGTTACCAACACGGACCATATTACCATTTCACCATCACCGATCCAAAACCTCGCGACATTCATAAGGCATCAGTTCGTGATAGACTCCTTCATCACGCGATTCATCGAAAACTCTATCCACTTTTTGACCGCATTTTTGTTTCAGATTCATTCTCATGTCGACAAGCGAAGGGCACACATAGAGCGATGGATCGCTTTCGGCATTTTACACGCTCCGTGAGCAGAAATGACACGCAAGCATGCTGGGTATTAAAGCTCGATATCCGAAAATTCTTCGCAAGCATTGACCATAATGTGCTGCTATCAATTCTGTATCGACGGATACCCGATCTTTCAATCATGAACGTTTTCGAGAGAATCATCTCTTCGTTTACGGGCATTGCACCAGGAAAAGGTCTTCCGCTCGGGAATCTTACCTCGCAGCTCTTTACAAACGTGTATTTGAACGAGCTTGATCAATTTCTGAAATATCATCTCCACGTAAAACACTATATCCGATATGCGGATGATTTTGTGCTGTTATCACAGGATCGATCATGGCTCGTCGACCAATTACCAAAGATCGAGAAATTTCTGTGGGAAAGATTACAACTCCAAATTCATCCAAAGAAAATTGAGCTTCGCACTATAGTATCTGGCGTTGATTTCCTTGGTTGGATTCATTGTCCGTCACATAGAGTCCTTCGAACGGTCACGAAACATCGAATGTTCCGTCGAATTACGGAAAAGCCAACGGAACAAGTGGTTTCATCGTATGCTGGATTACTTCACCATGGAGACGCAGAAGGCATTACTCATGAGTTGAAGAATAGATACTGGATGTTCAGCGAGAAGGAATAAAACAAAAAATCCCGTCGGTGACGATCAGCATCTCCTCCAAGGATATGCTCATTGCACACGACGGGAATTTTTTTGAACTAGGCGCGAGCCTTCTTAGCAGCCTTCTTCTTTGGAGCTGCCTTCTTCACTACCTTCTTCGCAGCCTTCTTCTTTGGAGCTGCCTTCTTCACTGCCTTTTTCTTCATTGGCATAAAAGCATGACATTAGTTATTGACGCACGAAATAAATATCGTGGTCAGTGTCATCACGAAGAAAACTTCATGACGCTACCTAAAGTATAGCAGTGAAAAAGATTGGTATAAAGATTTTAGCGAAAAAACATTCGACTTATACACAGTATGAAATGAAATCATGGAGAGTAATTTATATGTGACGAGTTTTGGTGCGCATCGAGAAAAGCTTTTGAGGCGTACTTCGTTGTACGCTGAGAAAATTTTCGATGATGCAAGCCGAAAATCGGCCAGATAAATTATTCGACGATGTTCACTGGAGTACCAACTTCGCTCCAGTTATATATCCATTCCGAGTTCGTTGCGTTCATATTAATGCACCCATGACTCATAGGGTTTCCAAAATTGTTGTGCCAGTATGCCCAGTGAATATAAATATGATCGTAGATGCGCAAATTCCATTTCACATTCGGTACAAAATAATTATTGGGATTTCCAATGCCGAAGCTCCATTTGTAATCGTGATAGAGAAGTTTTGCACTGACAGATGTTTTCCCACGCGGTGTGTAGTATCCACTTTTTGCAGTGGACACCAAGAATGTGTGCACGGGAATTCCATATTCGTACGATGTAAGTCTCTGCTGCGAGATATCAACAAGAATCGATTTTGCAGAAACATCGTCGCTCATTCGTGGTGCAATATTCGCGACGACATATCCAACTGAAGCATGAGAATCGTCAATAATTGCAGCAGATATCGCGTGTACTGATCCAGAGGAGAATGGAAGAAATCGTACGGCTCCATCGATACTTTGTATGGACGGCTCAGCATAGCCCTGCGAAGCAAAAAGCATTCTTCCTTCATCGCCAATGCCAACAGGCACGATGACTGACGACGATGGCGTCGATGCAGTTTGTGATGACAATGGAATGAGTGATGAGGATGCGTCATCAAATTTCCACGCAACAATACTCGGCGTTGCGTATGCCATTGTTGACGTAAGAATTTCGTCGGTGCCATCATTATCTACGTCTGCGAGCGCAATCGCGGCACCAGTGTTCTGTGATGCAGAGTCGATAAATATTTCCGCGATCATCACGCCGGTTGATGAAAATATTTTCACATTCGGCCCACCACCAACACTCGCACTCACCACAATGTCGCCAACACCATCACTAGTCACATCACCACACGCAACATTCACGCCACTCGTCATTGTTTCCGTGAAGGCAAAAAATCCCGGATATTTTTCTTTTCCCATGTTGTCATAAATCTGCACATGCGGTCCGCCATTCCATGCAGCACCGGTAAGAATTTCCGCAACACCATCGTCGTCAATATCGCATGCTGCAACATTTACGCCTCCACGATAGCCCACGTTGTACACATGAAAGGATCCAATACGCGATCCATCTTGTCGAAACACAGAAACGGTAGGATCAGCATCCTCACCAGAGCCGACAAGTATTTCCGATATCCCATCGTGCCCAAGATCTGCAGCGGCAACACTTCCGATGAGCGCATCTGTATCATCGTACGGCGTAAAAATAGTGACGACGTTTCCAGAAGCATCAAGAATGCGAACATCTGGCGCCGCTACCGCAAAACACAACACAGGAACGCAGAACATTCCGAGTATCGTACAGACGAGTGCGGTGATTCGGATCATGGATGCGCATAGTATACTGCGATTCGACTATGACCCTTGGGCAACGATTCCCATTCTTGTACACGGTGAGTATTTGGCGCTATCGGTGCCTGCGTTGGGTTCGGTGGATGCTTATGCAGAAGCTTGCAACACACCGTCGATCACAAGTGCTGCCCTTTAGAGTGACGTCGCATGAATCAATATTGCTACGAAAGCTTGGCACTGCAGACATGCGACTGCAACAGAACAAAAGAACCAATCTTCGTATTGCATCGTCAAAAATCGACGGCGTCGTAATTCGCCCCGGCGAAACATTTTCCTTTTGGCGTTTGGTGGGCTGGCCAACGACAGGGAAGGGATACGTCAACGGAATGCTGCTCTCCAACGGAAAAGTGCTCGAAGGGATTGGTGGCGGCTTGTGTCAGTCGGCGAATTTGCTGTACTGGATGGCGGTGCATTCTCCGCTCGTCGTAACCGAGCGTCATCGGCATAGTTACGATATCTTTCCAGATTCCGGTCGAGTATTGCCATTCGGTACAGGTGCTGCGGTGTATTACAACTATGTGGATCTCCAGTTTTTCAATCCCACCGATATCACGTTTCAGATCAATATCGGTGTAGACGAAACGCATCTTCACGGAGAGATCCGGTCGGATGCTCTGGTCCCAACATCATATAAAATCATCGAGCGCGATCATCGATTCTTACAATCTGCTCAATCAGGAAAGGTATTTCGTGAAAATGCCATTTATCGTCAAACATTCGATAAGCGTACGGGGAACATGATCGGCGATGAATTGTTGTACCGAAACCACTGCGAAACACTATACGCATTACCGAAATCGATTTCAGCCACAGTCGTGGATTGACCGTTATTCATGGTTTTGGTATTCTTTTCGTCGTTCGAGAGGCCTGATATTCGGGCCAATAGCTCAGTTGGTAGAGCATCTGCTTTGCAAGCAGAGGGTCCAGGGTTCGAGTCCCTGTTGGTCCACCAAAAATACCTCGTCATTGCGACGAGGTATTTTTATTGCCATCCCCCTTTTCAAGGGGGAGTCGGAGGGGGTCTTATTTCACTGCATTTTCCGGTACTTCTCCCGCCAAGAACTCCTCGATATTTGTAACAACCTGTTTGCTCATAGCACTTCGTGTAGAGATGGTTGCGCTTGCAGTATGCGGAGTAAGGACGACGTTTTGAAGTTTGCGGAGGCGATCGGCAACAGCAGGATCTGCGGCAATATTCGGTTCGCCCTCAAATACATCAAGCCCAGCGCCCGCAATCACGCCGCGTTCAAGTGCATCGACCAATGCGGCCTCATCAACGATCGGTCCGCGAGCAGTATTAATGAGAAACGCAGTCGGCTTCATCATCGCAAGAGCCGCACGATCAATAAGATGCGTTGTCGATGGCAATAGCGGAACATGCAAACTCACGATGTCAGACTCTTGCAATAGTGACTCTTTCGATCGATATTCTGCGCCAAATTCTTCTTCAAACTTCGAGTTTGGTTTGAGATCGTTGTACAGAATACGTACGCCGAACCCGTCCTTCATGCGTCGAGCAACACCGGAGCCAATGGCGCCACCGCCGATAATGCCCAGTATTTTTCCGGCAATGTCGGTGCCGAGCAAAAGTTCTGGCCCCCAACCATGATATTTCCCATCACGAGTATATCGATCCGTTTCCACCACACGATGAGCGAGCGCAAAAATAAGAGCGATAGCGTGTTCGGCCACGGATTCATTCACTTCTAGCGTTGGTGTATTTGTAACGACGATATTACGTTTCTTGGCTTCGGCGACATCGATATTGTCGAATCCTACGGCGTAATTCGCGATCATCTTCAAGTTTGCTCCTGCGGCATCCATTACCGCAGCGTCAATCTTGTCGGTGAGAATCGAAACGAGAATATCGATACCAACGACTCGTCTGAGCAGTTCATCCCTTGGAATAATCTTGTCCTCAGCAAAAACATCAACCTCCACGCTCGCCATAGACTGCAAAAGCTCTATGCCGGGGGAAGGGATGTGGCGAGTGACAAGGATTTTGGTCATATCTACTTCACCGTAGACCAATCCAATGAATTCTTCACCGTGAGCCATTCCGCGTTCGTTGCACCGTGATCTTCGTAGAACGTGATTTCAACAAATCTTGTTCCAGTAATATATTTTATAATATGAAAAATGCCCGCATGTGCGACAACGCCGTCTGGGGTAAATGTTCCGTTGATTTCTACGAGCTGGGTTCCGTTCTCTAGTTTTTCAGTGACAGTCACGTTCTGGTACGTCTTCGCATTCTTTTCGTAGTCTGCTTTTAGTTCTGAAACTGCATATATGTTCGCATAGGCGGCATCGTTTGCCTCGATCCAAAATTGCGCAGGAGCCGTTACCCCTCCGCACTCATTACAGTCGAATCCGATACCTTTCATAGCGCCGAATGATGCAAAAGGTGTGTTCGGGATGTCGGCTTTTGCATTATTTATAAAAACATTAGCAGTCCATCCTTGTGGTAACGTAAGTTTTGGGAGATATCCTTGCGAATCTTTTGCGTCGTATGTTGTTCCGGTTGTTGCTGGTGTCGCGACAGCTACTGACTCGGTTTTATCTGTATCCGGCACCGTATTGCACGCATCGGAAATTCTTGTGAGGTTCGTGGTGAGTGCATTGATCGATCCGTTCTGACACGCCGCAGTAATATCAGTCGCGGAGAGTGTAGTCGACGATCCTTTGGTCAGCAATAAACCAACAGCAACCAAAGAAAATGCCGCAATCCACACTAGAAGAATGAGCATCCACGTGTGCACTTTATTTGCGGGAGCATGTTCGGGTATTCCGGAGTTCATTTCATCCATACGAAGATTATATTTTACGAATTCGATACTGCGCGAGGTCGGATTCCTTCGGCCATGCCTTGAGTATACCAGCCTTGGCACCAATATGTTGCACGACACTCTCGGCATTCATGGTGGCAACGCGAAGTGCATTCTCAATACTCATACTGTTAGCAATTGCTGCAACAAAGGCGGAGCCAAACGCATCGCCGGCACCGGTGGTAGATGTTGCTGTTGCTCCACTTGTGCGGCAATGCCAGGTAGATTTGTCCTTGTGGGCGTATGCGCCATTCTTTCCATCGGTAATAACGATGGTTGTTCCGGGGAGTGCAAGCAACTCACAGAGCATTTTTCCATCAGCAGTCGATTTTCC
>CALRAI010000030.1 GCA_943350635.1 Candidatus Uhrbacteria bacterium | reverse complement strand
AAACGTTGGCGTGGTGTCGTTCGTGTATTTTCCACCAACAATGGAAAGATTCGAGGGCGTGCCAGGAGCAGCCAACGTCATGTTCAACGAACCAAACACCGAAACGAGAATCACTGCAAGTGTCGCAAAACGTTTCATCATAATATTTTCGATTAATCCTCCACGGACTTTTCTGCGAACATTGCAGCTGATTCTGACGTTTCTGTCAATAAAATCGGCGTTGCGGTATCATTGCGCCGCTATGAATCCCCTCCAAATTACCAACCTCACAAAAACATTCAAAACACCCAAAGGAGAGCTGCTTTTCGCTGTAAATGACGTAAATCTCTCCATAACTCCCGGATCCATTCATGGCCTTCTTGGACCGAATGGTGCAGGAAAATCCACGTTGATTAGCCTTATTTCTGGCATTACGGCACCAACCACAGGATCCATCACCCTTTTTGGCATCGATATCGCCAAAAATCCAAATGCCGCAAAAGCATTGCTTGGCGTCGTACCTCAAGAAGTTGTCGTCGAAATGGCATTTACGGTGGAAGAAGTGCTCTACTATTTCAGCGGAATGTACGGAGTCCCGACAAATGAACGCATGGACCGCATTACCAACGTGCTCAACGACCTTGATCTTTCGGACAAACGTCATGCCAAAGCAAAGTCACTTTCTGGAGGAATGAAGCGTCGGCTCATGATCGCAAAAGCGATTCTCCACAAACCAAAGTTTCTCATCCTCGACGAACCAACCGCTGGGGTGGACGTCGCACTCCGTCAAAAAATCTGGGATCTTGTCCGTCGCCTCAACAACGAAGGAACAACGATTCTTTTTACCACACACTATTTGGAAGAGGCGGAACAATTGTGCGAAAGTATCACGCTCATGAATCATGGAGCCGTCATCAAAGAAGGAAAACTCAAGGACATTCAGCAGGAATTCTCAAAAAATAGTATTCATTTTGAACTGTACGATCGAGATGTATCTCATGCTCTCGGCGTACTGAGCACAGGATCTGAATTTGAATTCCCAATGACGAATCTCGCAGAAGACATAGCCATGCTCACCAAACACTACCACGGAAACATCAAAACCATTCGCAGCGAAGCCGCGTCCCTTGAACAAATTTTCTTAACGCTCACCGCATAATATGAGCAACGGCATGTGGGCACTCTACGCCCGTGAAGTAAAGCGATTTCAAAAGCTCTGGATGGATACGATCTTGAGCCCGATCGTATCAGTAGGACTCTTTTTAGCCGTGTTCGGCGTGGTGGGATCAGGTCGCGACGTGGACGGCGTTCCATATCTTGCGTTCATTTACGTGGGATTACTCAGCATGAACCTCATCAACGCGAGCATCTCAAATCCCGCATTTGCACTCATTATTAGCAAGAATCTTGGAACGATTATCGATCTTCAACTTGCACCAATTTCCCCATGGCGTGTGGGTTTTGCGTACGCTATGGCCGCAGTAACTCGTGGAATCATCACACTCGCCGTTGGCGTGCTCTGTACGATGTGGTTCATCCCACTCTCAGGAATTTCACATCCATTCCTCCTCCTCGTAGCGATTCTCGTCACCGGCATCGAGTTCGGCATTCTCGGTGTCGCATTTGGTATGTGGGCAAAAAACTTTGAAGCGCTCACCTTTTTAACGACGTTCATTTTACAACCAATGATCTTTCTCGCCGGCGTGTTCTATCCTATCGATAGCCTTCCAGCACCATGGAACACCATAAGCCAATTCAATCCGCTCCATCATAATGTGAATCTGCTCAGATTCTCCGTCACAGGATATGCAGACGGAAATCCTTGGATTTCGCTTGGCATTCTCATCGTATTCCTCGTTGTCGCAGCTATTGGAATGCACTATATCGTCAAGAAAAAACTGATCGCAGAATAATATGCAGTACGACGTTGTTATTGTCGGTGCAAGTTTTTCCGGACTCACACTCGCCCATCATCTTCCCAAGGATCTCAAGGTGTTAATCGTGGATGCAAAACCAGAAGCAGGATCAACTGTAGAATCCACCGGGCTCATCACAAGCAAAACACGCACGGAATTTTCGTCGTTCATTCCTATTGATACGTACATCACCAATCCCATTTCCGCGATTGCAGTGATTGCGCCAGGTTTGGAGGATATGTTCGTTTCCACTGTTCACGAGCCATGGATTTATCAAACAGACACGAAAGCGCTAGTAAAAGCACTCGCAGATCGTTTGCCGTCAAACATAACACTCAAAACAAAAACCGTGTTTCTCGGCGTCGACAATGCTGATCGCCCAACACAAGCACGAATCCGATCTCAAGGTGCGGAGGAAGAAGTCGTCGATCTGAAATTTCTCGTGGGTGCGGACGGCGGACACTCGAAAGTCGCACAATCGGTAAAGGGGTTATCAAAAAATACGAAATTCCTTTTTGGTTACGAACAAGTATTTTTTGGCGACGTGCTTCGCGGACCAAAACCGGAAGAAACGATTTTCCATTATTGGTTTGGCGAATTTTCACTTGGTTACGGCGGCTGGCTCTCCCCCACCATCGCGGACGGAAAAAAGGCGTTTCGTATTGGACTCGCAAAAATGATGAAAGATCGTGGCGATGCAAAACAACTTACCGAAACGTTTGTAAAGCAGCTCGTAGATAGAGGCGATATTCGCATTGACGGCGATATCACCAAACCAGGGTATGTGTTTGGAAGCCATATCCCCATTGGTGGTACCCGATCGCGCATCACCAGAAACAACGTACTTCTTATTGGCGACGCAGCAGGGTTTTGTGGCGCGTTCGCGGCCGACGGCATTAAAGGATCGGTGATTTCTGGAAAAGAAGCTGCAGTGCTTATCCCACAATATCTCCGGGGAAAAATCGACGCGCTCCAAAAGCTTCCTGCTCGAATGAACACCCACGGAGGAATCATGAGCTATTATCGTCGACAACTCCTGTACCGATGGATCTGGGGCGTAATGCAACGCAACCGAACCTTCCGCGCAATGTGGAATATCATCGCAGCAGAACATGCAACGTTCTTGGATCAGTTTTGCGACAGCAAAGACAAACATCGAAGTTTGGCTTGGACGGTGCTCAAATGGAGGCATACCGGGCGACTCATACGGTATGCTGCGTATTGGATATGTGATTTTGGAAAACTGAAGTGAATCTTTGGAGTGTTGGGATTGAGGGGGTGATGTGATGGCCGGCAGTCTGGGTTTTCATTTTTCATTTTTAAAAGTGTCAACTCCAGTTTACATACCTTTTATCATTTTTATTGGTATTTTGTTCACAAAAAGTGTAAAGCGCGGTTGACACTTTTAAATCGCCAAATCAAACACCTTCATCCCCACAAACGTTATTATCACTTTCCACCCCAACCAAATCCAAGAATCCGATCACGAAAGAATCACTTCTTTTCATATCATCGTATGCCCCTCCGTTATATCTCTCGCCTGAACTTTTATCGATGTTCTGACGGAATCTCTCAACGCAAACTCTCACAAACCCTCGGAATCTCCCGTCAGGCACTATCCTCCCTAGAATCAGCAAAAACGAAGCCGACGCTCCTCGTTGCCCACAAAATTGCCGCATATTTTGCCGTAACCATTGAAGATGTCTTTACATTCAAGGATCTCAAGCTCTAAAGAATATCCCCGTCATACCTTGACCCCAAACCCAAAAACTGGCATACTTTGGCCAAGTTTTGGGGCATGAGCCCCTTTTGATTTTACGCAAATATGGAATTCAGAAACATTGCAATCATCGCTCACGTTGACCACGGAAAGACCACATTGGTGGATGCCATGTTGAAGCAGTCCGGAACCTTCACCGATCGTGATGTTATTCAGGATTGTGTCATGGACAGCAATGAATTGGAGCGCGAACGCGGTATCACAATTTATGCCAAAAACACCGCAATCATGGTGGACGGCATCAAAATCAACATCGTAGATACCCCAGGACACGCAGACTTCGGTTCGGAGGTTGAACGCGTGTTGCGTATGGTCGACTCTGTACTCTTACTCGTCGATGCATACGAAGGTCCAATGCCACAAACCAAGTTCGTGCTGCGCAAGAGCTTGGCACTTGGCCTGAAGCCTATTGTCGTTATCAACAAAATCGACAAGCCAACCGCACGCCCAGACCACGTGCACAACATGATTTTCGATCTTTTCGTGGAACTTGGTGCTTCCGATGCGCAGCTCGATTTCAAACACATCTACACCATTGGTCGCGACGGCATTGCAAAAATGGAACTTGGCGACGAAAGCAAAGACTTGCGTCCATTGTTTGATCTTATTTTGAACACCGTCCCCCCAGCAAAGAGCGACACCACCGCCCCAATGCGCATGCAAATCGCCAACTTGAAATACGACAACTACGTTGGACGTATCGGTGTTGGACGCATTGTGGAAGGCACATTGAAAGCCGGGATGAATGTTACCGTCCTCAAACAAGACGGCAGCAAAGAAAACCAGAAAATCACCAAGCTCTACACGCACAAGGGGCTCACCAAAGTAGAAGTTGAATCTGCAGAAGCTGGAGACATCGTCCAGATTGCGGGTATCCCAAACATCTACGTGGGTGAAACCATTGCTGAACTTGCTACCGCCGAGGCACTTCCAACACTTTCTATCGACGCGCCAACACTTACCATGGACTTCATGGTAAACGACTCCCCATTCGCTGGCCGTGAAGGAACGCTCGTTACCAGCCGTCAGATTCGCGATCGTTTGGAACGCGAACTTGAAACCAACGTGGGATTGCATGTGGACTTCCCAGATAACGGCGACGACTTCAAAGTGTCGGGTCGTGGAGAAATGCATCTTTCCGTGCTCATCGAACAAATGCGCCGCGAAGGATTTGAACTTCAGGTTTCCCAGCCAGAAGTGATCATGAAGGAAGAAAACGGAGTAAAAATGGAACCAATGGAAACAGTTATCGTGGACGTGCCTGATGAATATTCTGGAACAGTCATCGAAAAGCTCGGCAAGCGTAAGGGCGAAATGACGAACCTCATGAGCGAAAATGGCTCAACGCGTCTCGAGTACATCATGCCAACCCGCGGACTCCTCGGCTACCGCACAGAGTTCATGACCGATACAAAGGGTGAAGGAACGCTTTCCCACATCTTCTCAAGCTACGGTGTGCACAAGGGCGAAATCAACCGCCGTTCAACAGGATCGATCATCTCCGGCTTCCCAGGAATCACCACTCCATATGCGTTGGCAATGGTTCAGGAACGTGGTCCATTATTCATCGCCCCTGGAACAGAAGTATACGAGGGTATGGTCATCGGTGCCTCAATGAAGGAAACCATGACGGTAAACGCAGTTCGCGAAAAGAAGCTCACGAACATGCGTGCTTCAAGCGCCGATCACATCGTCGTCATTGTCCCACCAATCGACATGAACCTTGAACGCTCCCTCGAATACATCGACCGCGACGAATACGTCGAAGTCACTCCAAAGAACGTTCGCATCCGCAAACAACACCTCACCGAACACGCTCGTAAGAAGGCTGGAAACACCGCGTAACTAATCAGAACACAAAACGCCTCGTCGTAATGACGAGGCGTTTTGATTTGGGATCGGTTTAATAATCCCGCAACTTCTGAATAATATCCTTCTGCTGAATCTTTTCCAGGGCCTTTGCTTCAATCTGACGAATACGTTCGCGGGTAACGTCGAATTCGCGACCGACTTCTTCGAGGGTGTGAGAGACACCGTCTTCAAGACCGAATCGCATTTCCAGAATTTTCTGTTCACGCGGCGTAAGATCGCGCATTGCTTCCTGCACGTAATCACGGAGCAGCTGACGTGCTGCGGCCTTATCTGGCGCCAAGTTCTTCGTGTCTTCGATGAAATCTTCAAGTGTGGAATCATCGTCATCGTCTCCAACACTCGTCGTCAAGGAAACAGTCTCCTGCGAAATCTTCTGGATGTGCTGAACCTTCTCAAGCGACATGTCCATTTCCGCAGCAAGCTCCTCCAGCAACGGCTCGCGACCCAAGTCCTGGATCAATCGACGCTCAATTTGTTTAAATCGGTTAATAGTTTCCACCATGTGCACCGGAATACGAATGGTTCGGGACTGATCCGCTAACGCACGAGTAATAGCCTGACGAATCCACCAAGTCGCGTACGTAGAGAATTTATATCCTTTACGATATTCAAACTTCTTGACCGCACGGAACAACCCAACGTTTCCTTCTTGAATCAAATCGAGCAACGACAATTGCTTTCCCACGAACTTCTTCGCAATAGAAACAACCAATCGCAAGTTCGCCTCAATCAAACGGCGCTCAGCCTCTTTTTCATTTCGCTCTTTTCGCTTTGCGAGCGCAACTTCCTCATCTGCCGTCAACAACGGAATCTTTCCAATTTCACGCAAATACATCTGAATAGAATCCTGCGTCAATTCAGTCGACGACATGTCGACTTTCTTGTCCACGTGAATACGCAATTTGTCGTACACGTCGTCTCGCGACTTACTTCCACCAAGAAAACCCTCCTTCATCTCGACAAAGTGCAAACCTTTACGCTCCAAACGATCGAGAAACTCCTCAAACAACTCCAAATGGTCCTCCACAAAACCAAACGCAAATAATACTTCGTTCTCCGTAACAAATCCTCGCGTCATCCCTCGTTCCACAACTCGCGCTAACGATTCTTCCGTTGGCGGAGGCGAACGCTTATCGGGATGCGGAATAAACGGCTTCCCTTTTGGAACCGGTTTCGTTTTAAAAATAACCGCAGACTTTTTGACAACGACCTTAGCCAAAACCGGCTTCTTTACCACCGGCGCTACCTTTTTCACCACAATTTTCGTTACCTTCACCAACTTCTTCACCACACGTTTCACGGTCTTTTTTGGGGCTCCTTTGTTAGCCTGTTGCTTTGGCATAGCGGGAAAAAACAACGCACTCCCGAAAGCCGCGACATATCGCGAAAGTTACTTTCGAGCGGTGACGTCGCGATAAGCGCGCATCAGTTTTTGTAAACCTTCGTCGTCTCCAGACAACTCGGCTTCACGGATGTCGCGCTCCAAGCCGGATCGCACAAGGCGATGCCGTTCTTGGGATACAATCGTAATATTTCTGTCCGCTTCTTGCCGCACCTCGGTAGGCGACAGTCCAGCCAAGAGCTCGTCCATTCGGAGTGCCAAGGCGTTCACTGCGGATGTCTCCCGCAGCTTTCCTTGCGCATCAAGCCAGGCTCGAAGTCGCGTAAAAAGGGTTTGTTTGGGTGCGGAACTATGAGGAAGCTGTTCGCCAGGAGTATACACAACCCGCAAGGCGCTGTACAGCGTTTTCCACACCTCCCCCGTGAGCATTTCTTCGCTGATAATAGACAAAATCTCTCCGGTAAATCCCTCATATTTTAGCGCAACGCCAAACAAAAATGCCGCTGCCTGGTCGATTTTGGTGTCTGGAACCGTGGGAATCACAGCAGAAATCGGCCGAATAGAACTCATCGGCGCCGTGATCGGCATAGTTCCTACACCCGACTTTACACCGACCGCACCCTTTGCCGGAGCCACTTTCGCCGCCAACATCTGCTGAAGCGAATCAATATCCACGTGCGTCGCGTCGCTCATCCGCAAAAGATACAAATGCCGCGAGTCTGGTCGCTGAAGTTTTGCGACATACGGCAACAATTCATCGACGAGCGCTTTTCTTGCTTCGATCTTCGCCGCTCCCGATCCGTCCTCGAATCCCCGAAGGCGTTTTGTGAACACATATTCGATGACGTCTTCGGAATGTACAGCAATCTTTTTCCAAAGATCAGGATCCTTTTCTACAATTTCGTCCGGATCCTTTCCCGCTCCGTCAGGAATGATCAAGCACCGAATCTCGAACTGCGGCGCATTTGGATCCTTCTGAAGCTCGAGCGCAAGATCAAGCACACGCTTTGCCGCAGCAAATCCTGCCGCATCCTCATCCAGTGCGAAGATGATACATTTGGTATATCGAGCGAGCGTTCGAAGTTGCGACGTCGTCAGTGCTGTGCCCGACGATGCGACAATGTTCTCAACACCAGCCTTGTGCGACGCAATCACATCAAGATTCCCCTCAACAACAATAATCGCCTTCTTCTCCCGCATTCCCACCTTTGCAAGATGCAACCCATACAACATGTCGCCCTTCTTATAAATTGGCGTTTCCGGAGAGTTCATGTACTTGGGGCCATCGAGTTCGGTCGCTCCCGGCAACTGTCTTGCCGTAAACGCCACCACATTCCCCGCCGCATCACACAACGGGATCATCAGCCGATTTCGAAAACGATCGACGATTCCCGATCCACTCTTTCGCTGCAATCCAAGTCCACCCTGCAGAATTTCGGTATCCGTAAATCCGTTACGATGAAGGCATGTTATTAACGCATCCCAAGAATCCGGTGCAGCGCCGAGCTTAAACTTTGCGACGAGATCGGCGGGAATATTTCTTTTCGCAACATATGCACGAGTCGCCTCACCAAACGGTGCATCCGCAAGAATCGATGCATAAAACTTTGCCGCAACGTCGTGCATAGCAATCAATCGTTCCTTCGTATGATCCTCCGGTCGTGGCTTATATGCCGGGAGTTCGATTCCCGCCTTCAGCGCCAAATGTCGCAGCGCCTCCGGAAACGTCAGCCCATCAATTTCCATGACAAAACTAAAAATATCTCCGCCCTTATCACACCCAAAACAATGCCAACTTTGTCGTTCGCGAGAAACATGAAAACTCGGCGTTCGCTCCGCATGAAACGGACACAACGCCTTCAAACTCCCCGTTCCCGCCGGCTTGAGCTGAATATAATCCCCCAACACCTCGGCAACATCGAGCTTCTGTTTAATCTCATCTTTCGG
>CALRAI010000029.1 GCA_943350635.1 Candidatus Uhrbacteria bacterium | reverse complement strand
GCTTCTGAAACAAAGTTCTCGGACGGAATCATTTCCAGTCCGTTGCGCTGTCGTTCCAGTTCGTTCTGCATGGCCTGGGCAATTTCCGTATCGTGGGAAAAGGTATGCATAGATGTGAATAGGATAGCCGTTTTACGGGATCCTGTGAAGATTTCGGGAATGCGGAAAATATGATAGGATCGCACCATATGGACTTTGCAGAACGCTTTCGTGATCGATTTGGCGCGCAGTTCAAAGAGAATGAGTCATTGGCAAAACATCTCAATATTCGGATTGGTGGCCCAGCGCGATGGTTTGTGGAGGCACGAAGTACGCAAGAACTCATCGATGCCGTGAATATCGCACAAGAACTTTCGATGAAATATTTCGTGCTCGGCGGAGGATCGAATACGTTGGTAGCCGATGAAGGATTTGATGGTCTTGTGATTAAGGCGGCGAATCGCGCAATGCGTATTGAAGAAGATCGAATGTATGTAGAGGCTGGAGTTATTTCTTCTGCCGCAGCTCGTGCCTCTGCAACGGCGGGGCTCCGAGGATTCGAGTGGGCGGTGTCACTTCCTGGCACCATCGGCGGAGCAGTTCGAGGAAACGCAGGATGTTTTGGGGGAGAGATGCGCGATTCGGTGGAGTCTGTTCGCGTGCTTCGAGAAAGGGAAATATTCACGTTCACAAATACCGATCTTGCATTTGGATATAGGCACAGTCTTCTGAAGGAAAACGGAAATCATGATGTTGTACTCGATGTCGTCGTCAAACTTGAGATTGGCGACCGCACAGAGGCGCTTGCGCAGATAGAAAAAAATCTCGCGGGCCGTAAAGCATCACAGCCGCTTGGTGCATCGTCAGCGGGGTGCATGTTTACGAATGTTGAGTGGGCTGACGATGCGCAGATCGATCGACTCCGAACGCGGTTCGAAATCCCTCAAGCATTTGTCGATCGAAAGCGAATTCCCGCAGGATGGATTATTGAACAGCTTGGACTCAAGGGATTATCGGTTGGAGAAGCGGAAGTGTCCACGCAACACGGAAACTTTTTACTGAACAAAGGTCATGCAACGGCAAGTGATATCGTTCAGCTTGTTTCACGACTAAAAAAACGTGTTCTCGACGAGGTGAATATTGTTCTTGAGGAAGAAGTCGTGCATCTGGTATAACTAAAGGGTCAGGTCTTTACCTTTTACTTCCTTCCTATGCGCATCACCGAACTGCAAGCAACAAATCTTGAACTCACGTCTGCGATTCGCGAATACGTTACGGAAAAAGTAGAAAGCTTGTCGCGCTTTACCAAGCGATTCGATCCATGCGATGTTGCAGTAGAGATTGGAAAAACTAGTGAACATCATCAGAAGGGCGATGTATTTTTTGCGGAGCTTACCATGAGCATTCCCAGCGACACCTTACGAGCCCACGTAGAGAAGGACGATTTGTACGCCGCGATCGACGAAGCAAAGGACGACGTGAAGCGTCAGCTCGTCGATAAGAAGGAAAAAATGGTGGATGCTCGGTCCGAAGGCGGTGACGAGATTGTTGAAGAGGATATTCTCGACGAGGACGACGAGGAAGAGGAAGAAAACGACGCGACGGTGGCCGACGAGCGCGAGGAATAATATGCAGCTCGACGCGTATCGTCACGTGCACTGTATTGGTGCTGGAGGAATTGGCATCAGTGGCGTGATGAAATTTTTATGTGCGAAAGGCGTCTCGGTTTCGGGGAGCGATGCAAAACGGTCGATGATCACGGACGGCGTGGCCAATCTCGGTATTCCTGTATCGATCGGCCACGATGCGTCAAACATTCCATCGAACACCGATCTCGTGGTGTACACCGAAGCTGCGACCGAAGAAAATGCAGAACGCGTTGCAGCATTGGAACGTGGAATTGCTCAGATGGGCCATTTCGATTTCCTTGGCGAATTATCCAAGGATTATCGCACGATTTGCATTACCGGAACAAACGGGAAATCGACAACGACCGCAATGACAGGAAAAATTTTCATCGACGCAGGACTGGATCCTACTGTGTTCGTTGGCTCGATGGTGCCAGGATGGAAGTATGGAAACGTGGTAGTTGGCAAGAGCGATATTATGATTATTGAAGGTGACGAATATTTGCGAAAGGTGTTGAAACTTTTTCCCGAAACAACCGTCATCACGAATGTTGAGCTCGATCACACCGATGTGTACAAGGATCTCTCCGATGTTGAAGCGATGTTTGCACAACTCGGACGACAAACAGCGAAAACAGTTTGGATTACCATGGCGGATCAGCAGCGATGTTTGTATCGAGGTGATGGCACTGCGCGCATTGGAGTTTTCGGATACGAACTCATGCAGCACGCCTTTACATCGTGGAACGATCCATTGCCGTGTGTTGATCGATACTTTGCAAACGGTACGCAGTCGCTTGATATTCTTGAGCAGGACGGAGCAATTCATAAAGCGAAAAAACTCGGAACACTCACGCTTAACATTCCGGGTCTGTTCAACATGATGAATGCGCTCGCCGCAAAAGCTGTTGCGCTGGAATATGGCATTGGATTGCAAAATATTTTTGAATCGCTTGCGTCGTTCACGGGAATTTGGCGACGATTCGAGCGAGTTGGCGAGTGGAATGGCGCGCAAATCATTTCCGACTACGGCCATCATCCAACGGCAGTCAAAGGAACACTTGCCGGCGTTCGAGAATTTTTTCCAACGAATCGTATCGTGTTGCTTTTTGAGCCGCATCAACATAATCGGACAAAAGAACTCTTTGATGATTTTGCACAATCATTCGGCGGTGCTGATGTATTGATCCTTTCCGAAATCTACGGCGTACTTGGGCGTACAGAAAACGCCGATGTTGCAGTGTCGAGCGCAACGCTTCTTGAAGCGGCGATGCAATCAGCCACACCACCAAAGGAAGGCCACTACGCAAAAAATCTTGAAGACGCGGAATCCATGCTGCGATCGACAATCCACGAAGGCGACGTCGTGATTGTGATGGGGGCAGGGGATGTGGATCAAGTAGCGAGGCGTATGACGACCCCCTCCGGCTCCCCCTTGGCAGGAGGAGGGTTGTAGTGGAGAAGTTTTCAGTATGTGGAAACTCTTTAATCAAGGGTGGTCGAAAGAACGGCGACAAAATCTTCGACGAGAATCAACACAGCCGGAAAGGATTCTTTGGAACATGTTACGAAACAATGTACTTGGGGTGAAATTTCGTCGACAGCAGGGCATTGGTCCATACATTGCAGATTTTTATTCCGCAAAATTTCAACTTGTTATAGAGATCGACGGGGATTCGCATTTTGATGCTACAGGCATGGCGTATGACGCAGAGCGCGATGCATATATGCAGGGTCACGACATGAGAGTTCTTCGTTTCACGAACGACGAAGTTCGAAAAAATATCGATGGTGTCATTGCTACTATTCAGCTGATTATCTCTCCCCCTGCCAAGGGGGAGTCGGAGGGGGTCTAAGAGTCAACAGCTTTCGCTTGTGAAAAAGCCTGTTTTCAGGCATAGTGTGGCCATCTATGGCCTCATTTTTCTCCATGTTTTTTGGTGATCCGAACGCAAAGGTGGTAAAGAATCTTAAAAAAGACGCGGAGAAAATTGCCGCATTCGAAGAAGGGCTGAAGGCACTGAATTCAGATGAACTGAAGGCAAAAACACAGCAATTCCGTGAACGATTGGCAAAAGGCGAGACGCTGGAGTCCATGACTCATGAAGCATTCGCCGTCGTCCGTGAAGCAAGCAAGCGTGTGCTTGGGCAACGGCATTTTGATGTGCAGATGATGGGTGGCTTGGCATTGCATCGTGGAGCAATTGCGGAAATGCGTACGGGTGAAGGAAAGACGCTCACTGCTACTGCGCCAGCATATGTGAATGCGCTCACAGGAAAGGGCGTGCATTTGGTTACCGTGAACGACTATTTGGCAAAGCGCGACTCTGTGTGGATGGGGCGCGTGTTTGCGTCGTTGGGCTTAACAGTGGGTTGTATTCAGCACGAAAGTGGGTACGTGTACGACGCGGATTTTAAAGTGGAAGTTCCAGCAGAAGGCGCGGAAGTTACCACAGCATCGTTCCATGTAGCGTCGGATTCGCTTCGTCCGGTGAGTCGGCCAGAGGCATACGCTACGGACATTACGTACGGTACAAACAACGAGTTCGGTTTTGATTATTTACGAGACAACATGGCGAACCGTGTGGAGGACGTGGTGCAGCGCGGCTTGCACTACGCCATTATCGACGAAGTGGATTCCATTCTTATCGACGAAGCACGTACGCCGTTGATTATTAGCACTGCAGCACAAGAGTCCGCAGATTTATATTATCGTTTTGCGGACGTCATCAAGAACTGCGTTGAGGGTGAAGATTTTAACGTGGACGAGAAAATGCGCGTTTCGACGTTCACGGAAAATGGTTTACAAAAGCTGGAGCGTTTGTTGAACGTGAAGAATTTGTACGAGGAAGGTTTGGCGATGGTGCACCATGCGGAGCAGGCGCTTAAGGCACACGCATTGTTCAAAATCGACCGCGATTATGTGGTGCGTACCGGAGAAGTCGTCATCGTCGACGAGTTTACTGGCCGCATCATGGAGGGCCGCCGATATTCTGAAGGCCTGCATCAAGCAATCGAAGCAAAAGAAGGCGTAAAAATTCAGCGCGAGAGCAAAACCATGGCAACGATTACGTTTCAGAATTACTTCCGCATGTACGAGAAGCTTTCCGGAATGACCGGAACCGCGAGCACGGAAGCGGAGGAATTCGCAAAAATTTACACACTCGACGTGATTACGATTCCTACGAATCACCCCGCGAATCGTCACGATCTCCCGGACCGTATTTATAAGAGCGAAACAGGAAAGTGGATGGCGGTGGTTGAGGAAGTGCAGCGTTTGAATGCTATCGGTCAACCGGTGCTGATCGGTACAGTGTCTATTGAAAAGAACGAGGCGTTGTCAAAGTTTCTTACGGCAGCAGGCGTGATTCACCAAACGCTCAACGCCAAGAATCACGAAAAAGAGGGAGAAATTATCGCGCAGGCCGGTAGGCGCGGTGCCGTGACGCTTGCCACAAACATGGCCGGTCGTGGCGTGGACATTATTCTTGGCGGAAATCCGGTGGACGCAGCAATGGCAGAAGAAGTACGTGCGCTTGGCGGTTTGCACGTGATTGGAACCGAACGTCATGAATCACGCCGTATCGACAACCAGCTTCGTGGACGTGCCGGCCGACAAGGGGATCCTGGTAGCACGCAATTTTTCGTTTCCCTCGACGATGACCTGATGCGTATTTTTGGAAGCGATCGCGTAAAGGGCATGATGGACAAGTTGGGAATCGACGACGCAACGCCTATTGAAAGCAAAATGGTGACTCGTGCGCTTGAGAAGTCACAGCAGCGTGTAGAAGGACATCATTTTGATACGCGAAAGCACGTGTTGGAATACGACGATGTGCTCAATAAACATCGAACGGCAATATACAGTGAGCGAAAGGAGGTAATGGCGAGTGAGGAGAAAGCACACGAGCTGGTGATGAGCACGATTGAGAAAGAAGTTGAGCGCGTCGTATTTTTTCACACAAGCAAAGCAGAGGCCGATGTGCCAAAGGATTTTGTGGAGGATGCTGATCCGAAGAAGGCAGACTGGGATCCAAAGGAAATTGTGGAAAGTCTTGGCACGATTGTGAAGTTGGAAGACGCGGAATCGGCGGGAATCCTGGACGAACTCGCCACGCTTTCGCTAGACAAAGAAAAGCTCGCGCATCAACGGAGTCGTGTGATCGAAATTGCGAATGGCGCTATTCGTCGTGCATACGACGGTGCCGGAGAAAAGTTTGGCGATGCAAAACATCTCATGAATCTTGAGCGCAATATTTTGTTGCGCGCCAACGACACACTATGGATGCAGCATTTGGACGACATGACGTATTTGCGTCGCACCATCGGCCTGCAGGGCTATGCTCAGCGCGATCCGTTGGTGGAATACAAGCGTGAATCGTATCGCTTATACAACACGATGCGCGCCGAAGTGAGTCGTGAAGTTGCATACAATCTGTTCAAAATCATCGATCAATCGCTCACTACGAAAGCCATTCTCGACGCCGCCCCGCAACTCATTCGCCAAGCCGCACAATTTCTTTCCCAGCAATCAAGCGAAGGAACCACGGTAATTGACGTGCCAGCGAAAAAGACCGAATCGGGTTCCGTTATCCCCTCCGATTCCGTCATCCCCGCGCAGGCGGGGATCCAGACTACTTCTTCAAAGACTCCTCGTCCCAACGAGCCATGTCATTGCGGAAGTGGAAAAAAGTTCAAGAAGTGTCATGGAAAATAACCGTGGCGAAAGTTGAAATACTATGAATCACGTTGTTGTTGGAATACTGTCACGCGATCGTGGGGGAGAGCAGGAGTATTTTCTTGTGAGTTCGAAGAAAAACTACGGAACGTCTTTTGGCGCATATTATCCGCCAGGAGGACATGTTGAGAATGGTGAAGATGAACGAGATGCATTAATTCGAGAGATGAAAGAAGAACTCAGTCTTGATGTGAATCCTACTCGCCGGATTGCAGAAGCAAAAGGCGACCTAGCTGGACAGACTGTTTCGTGGTGGGAATGTGAATTTCCATTAACCGAGATGATTATTAATACTGAAGAGATAGCAGATTTCGGATGGTTTACCCGGAAAGAAATCACGTCTCTTACTCTTTGGCCGGCAACGCAAAAGTTTTTTGATCAATATATTTTTGGAGATAATGCGATGATATAGATATTGAGTATGAAGAAAATGATTCAAATTATATTCATCATCATTTATTTTCTAATGGGTTTTAGTTTGGCTTCCGTATTTGGTGGTAGAGAAGGGGGTACAACGCAAGGAAGTATTTTGAGTATCGCCCTTGCGTTTGTGATTTTCGTCTCTGCGATTATTTCATTATCAATTATTGCGATCGTTGCCGTATTGCGACGTCAGCACGATTGGTATGCGTTTCTCGCAATAGCCTTCCTCTTGTTTGTTTTGGGTATAGGAACGGACGTATTATTAGATATAATCTTCATCAGTCCCGAAGAATATGGAGAACGAGGTTGGTCTTGGGCGGTTGGAAAATATGGAGCTTGGCGTGTTTTAAAATAATTATTATGAAATGTAAACTCGTCGTTACCGTTCCGATCAGTCACGCCGATTTGGTTCGTGAAGCGATTGGGAAGACCGGGTTAGATCGTGTTGGGAATTATGGGCACTGTAGCTTTTCAACAAAAGGAGTCGGGAGATTTTTGCCGCTTGATGGTGCGAACCCCGCAATTGGCGAGATCGGAACATTGGAAACTGTAGAAGAAGAACGAATCGAGATTAGTTGCACTCGTGAAGGTGTCGAAGAAATAATAGCTGCAATACAATCCGTCCATCCGTACGAAGAGCCGGTGATTGATGTGTACTGGTTGGAGTAATATGGATCAACAACATATCAAAGTCGGAGCTGGGTGTGTGATTATTCAGAATGGAAAAACGTTGCTTGCAAAGCGGAAGGGATCGTTTGCGGCGGGGCATTGGGGTTCGCTTGGTGGACATGTGGAGTTTGGGGAGACGCCGATCGATGCGGTGAAACGGGAAGGGATGGAGGAACTTGGTGTTGAATTGGGGAATTTTCAGTTTGCGGCGTGTGCGGATATTCAAAAATTTGGAAAGCAATATATCGACATCTCGTTTACCGCAGAGATTATTTCTGGCGAGCCAAGAATTTGCGAGATCGATAAGATTGAAGAGATTGGATGGTTTGATTTGAATAATCTTCCAGAGCCACTTTTTGATCCTGTTCGCACGGTGCTCGATGCGATGGCTGCAGGACAGAGGTATTTTGAAATAAAGGAGTGACATTTATGACCAATCACGAACAGTTCTTCTCCCTCGCTGTCGAATGCGCCAAGAAGGCTACGTGCAAGAGAGATTTGTGCGGGGCAGTGATCGTGAAGGACGATGCGGTAATTGGTGAAGGGTGGAATTCGCCGTCGGGGAACGATGAGGATCAGCGGATGTGTGCGATGGAAAGTTATGATTGGATGAAAAAGAAAAAATCCGACAAGACGTGTTGCATGCACGCAGAATGGCGAGCAATCATGGTTGCATTAAGCAAGTTCCCTCATGAAATTCTTGGATCGACAATGTATTTTACGCGAATCGACGGGGAAGGGAATATACTGAAATCGGGAGAGCCATATTGCACGGTGTGTAGTCGTCTTGTGCTCGATTCGGGTATTACGAAATTTGCACTCTGGCAAGAATCCGGAATTCGGATATTCGGTGCAGACGAGTATAATCAACGTTCATATTCATTTCATCAAACGATATGATCCCTCCCGGAATCTACCAACACTACAAAGGTAATCGGTATGAAGTGATTGGAATTGCGCGGCATTCAGAATCTTTGGAAGAAATGGTGGTGTATCGGGCGCTGTATGATGATCACGGCTTATGGGTTCGTCCTGCGGACATGTTCGCGGAGAGCGTTGTCATCAATGGGGAATCGATTCCGAGATTCCAATATATTGAAAAAATATGACCGTACAATTTGGTAAACTTGTTCGAGACAACATTGTTGAAATTATTACAGCGAAAGGCGATGCGTGCTCGTGGCATGTTGCAGATGAAGAAGAATACAATCAATTATTACGGGTGAAACTCGGCGAGGAAGTCGCAGAGGCACTTGTGGAACCCTGTCTGACAGAGTTTGCCGATGTTTGTGAAGTGATCGATGCAATGGCGCAGGCGCAAGGTTTGACGTTTGACGATGTGCTGAAGGCGAAGCAAGAGCGGGCAGAAAAGCGCGGGGGATTCGTAAAGCGAATCATTCTTGATACTGCGGATGAGGTGAAGAAATAAATCACAGATCTGATTCTGAGGGATTCTTGGATTGGTTGGGAAAGGCTGTG
>CALRAI010000028.1 GCA_943350635.1 Candidatus Uhrbacteria bacterium | reverse complement strand
GCATCCAGAACCGCCGGAAGATACCGCTCTTCGTTTTTTGTAGGGATTACGACCGAGAGTGTTGGAGTCATAGATTTTTTTCTGGTGCACCCGATGTGATTCGAACACATGATCTCTTCCTTCGGAGGGAAGCGCTTTATCCAGCTAAGCTACGGGTGCACAATTGACGGTCGCCCGATACCTATAGCATACATCGCCACACCACTTGCCACGGAGACGTTCAATGACCGCTTCTTTTGCATGGGGATTTCTACAATTCCATCGAGCATCTTTATGGTGTCTGCGTCGATACCCTCAACTTCGCTGCCGAGGACGAGAGCGAGTTTTCCCGCTGGGCATCGTGCAATATCGATCGCATTTTCTCCAGTTTCTAGTCCCCAAACAGCATACCCCGCGATTTTTAGCCCGTCGATCACTGCAACAATCTCACCAGCTTCCCAAAGAACGAGATCCTCAGCGCCCAACGAGACTTTTGCGATTTCTTTTCGTGGTGGAATCCCGGTAATTCCAGTCAAAAATACCTTTTCTACCCCAAATGCCGCGGCGTTCCGAAGAATCGACCCGACGTTGTGCAAACTGCGGATGTTATGGGCGATGATGATCATAATGATATGAGTCTGAGACTGATTCTCTGGAGGGTGTTGGGAGGGGGCTTGTTGTCCGGAACTTTAGCGAAAGACGAAGGACGGGGGGTGTTCAAAACGCAATTTCTCGAGTGTAAAGTCGACTTGACACTTAACCTACAAAATCATTGGGGTTTTTTAGTACGAAATGTAAAGCGGACTTGACACTTGTTTTTTCGGAATTGAACTACTGTTCCTCCGTCCTCATAACCCTTTCTAAAGAAGGAGCTTCAGACAATCGTAGCAAAAAATCCCATTTTCGGCTACACTCAGCGAACTATGCTTACACCTTCCCTTTGCCCGAAACCTGATGTCTGCGGTTCCTGCGGCTGGAGCCATATTCCGTACGAAAAGCAATTGCAGCAGAAGCTTTCCGATATTAATGGTTCGTTTGCCATCAAAAAGCTCGACCTTCAGGTGGAAGACATCTTCCCTTCCCCAAAAACTTCGCATTACCGCAACCGCATGGATTTCGTTATCAGCTTTAAAGGCGAAGTTGGCTTGCGTGAAAAGGGAAAGTGGTGGCGCGTGATTGACGACCACACCTGTTTTCTTGGTGACGAGAAGGTCGAAACGCTCTTCACCACCGTTCGTGATTGGACCAAAACATCTGGCCTTTCATTCTTCGACCGAAAATCAAACATCGGCACATTGCGCTACGCCGTCATTCGTTCAAGCAGCATCGGTGAAACCATGATCATCATTGTCACCAGCGCGCCAAATGGTGAGTCGCAATCTGGCGAAGGGAACATATCTACGATCGTTGATACGAATGACGATGCGTCGAAAATCGAGGCTGCGCTTGCCGATCTCGCAAAGAAGGCTGGAGCAACAACCGTTGTGTGGTCGATCAATCACACAATTTCCGACGTGTCGTTCGGCGACGATTTGCGCACGATCGATGGCCCAGGCGTCATCAATGAAAACATCGATGGCACAAAGTTCCGTATTTCACCAAACGCGTTCTTCCAAACCAACTCGTACGCCGCGCCAATGTTGCTGTCGACGGTTCGTGATTTTGCTGGGGATCTTACCGGGAAGACGCTTCTCGACCTGTACTGTGGCACCGGCTTCTTCGCTGTTGCCATGGCGGACGACGCAAAAAAGACTATCGGCGTTGAACTCGTTGCCGACGCCATTCGCGATGCTCGCATCAACGCGGATCTCAACAACGTCACTGTCGATTTCCACGACGCAAAGACCGAATCCTTTGACTGGATGGCGCTTGGTGCCGACGTCGTTATTCTCGATCCTCCACGCTCCGGCATGCACGACAAAGCTCTCGCCGACATTATCGCCGCAAAGCCTGCCCGCATCGTCTACATTTCCTGCAACTACAAAAACTTCGCCCGCGAAATGGTAGAACTCTCCAAATACTACGCCGTAGACGCCATCCGCGCCGTGGACATGTTCCCTCACACCCCGCACGTGGAGTTGGTAACGGCGTTGGTTCTCAAAACAACACCCCTAGAGATCTAAAAGTTCTCGTCGAATTTTCTCTGCAGCGTCGTGGCTCATCGTACCGAAAAACTTGAATACTTTCGCATCGATTTTTTTATCGTATCCAAGCATCGAAAGAATTCGAAGCGATCCCTCTCCCCACACACGCTCCACCTGACGAAGACTCATCATTTCGCCAGTGATCATCGCTTTCGTCCACATGTCCCAAATTTCGTCGCGTGTTGTGTGATTCTCGTCAGCAATCCGGTCATTTATGAGATCAAGTAATTCAATGAACCTTGGATAGGATTTTCCACGAATAACCTCCGTTATTTCTTCATCGGTAAATTCCATGGTTTTTTGAATATCGTCTTGATGATCCCTACAAAGCTTTAGGCGCAGACGCTCCGTAACTGCCTCATTTGCTCCAGTAAACCTCGCGTTTTGTGTTGGTGGCTCCATAGCGATTCCTATACGTCGACATCCGAGTACTGTGTGCTCCGGCAGTGACATAAAACTATGGAACGAGTGTGCATGAATGCTCTCATGCATTTGTTCGGCAAAAAGGTCTGTACGTGGCCCATCAACGTTTAACACCGAAAAACGACGATCCGGAGAATAAAACGCCGAGGCTTCGTAATCGTCTTCAATTTCCTGATAATAGTCCTCGGCTTGAAGAAAAATGAAGCGGTCCGACGATGGACCGATCATATCCGAAATTCCTAACCGTTCGCATTCATCATGAATTAATGCCGTCGTCAGCGCTATCATTCGTTCGTGCCACTCCGTGCGCTCTGCTTCTTGTGATTTTAATTTATTGAATACGTACAAATTGTCGACGTTAAATAGACTAGTCACGGATTTTCTTTCCTGGCTCTGGAGGTTCTGTGTTAAAAACTTTTCTATTGGCATAATATTGACCAAAACCTCTTTTTCCGCTAAGGTTTGCGTATTATTCTTTGTTCTCGCGGTTCGCTCATTCTGTCATTGCGAGGAGAGTAGTCTCGACGCGGCAATCTAGACCTAGATTGCCACGGCTGATTACAGCCTCGCAAAGACGGAAAGAGATTGATAGCGAGGGATTACCTATCACTATGTTGAAATCAGGACTTGTTGCGATTATTGGGCGGAGTAACGTTGGAAAGTCTACGTTGATTAACACGTTGGTAGGAACAAAGGTGGCGATTACCACGCCAAAGCCACAAACCACGCGACGACCTATTCAGGGTATCATCACGCGGGAACAGGGTCAGGTGGTGTTTGTGGATACGCCGGGAATCATGCAGAAGGCACGCGATACGCTTACCAACAAACTGAATGCGTATGCTAAGGATTCGTTGCGTGGGGTGAATGCAATTCTGTATATTGTGGACCCTACTCGCCCGATTGGCGACGAGGAAAAGCAAGCGTTTCGTCTTGTTGAACATCAAACGATTCCGAAACTGCTCGTGATCAACAAAATGGACGACAAGGCAAGTAAAAATTTCGTCGATTATTATCGGGATCTTGGCGCAAAGTTTGATGCGTATGTGGAAGTGTCTGCGCTTACGAGCAAGAACACGGACCTTATCGAAAAGTGGATTTGGGAATGCATGCCAGAGGGAGAGTTCCTGTATCCCGAGTTCCAGCTCACCAGCATGGGAAACGAAGAATGGCTTGCGGAATTGATTCGTGAAAAGTTGTTTCTTCGTTTACGTGAAGAGGTGCCGTATTCAACACATGTTGAGGTAAGCAGTATCGATATTCAAGACAACGGAACCGTTTTCGTGGACGCAACGATCTACACGCACTCCGAGCGCTACAAGCCGATGATCATCGGTGCAGGCGGACGAGGCATTAAGGAGATTGGTCAGTCGACGCGTCGGGAGTTGGAGGCGGTAACGGGGAGGAAGTATTTTCTGCAGTTGCAGGTTGCGGTTGATCCTCGGTGGGTGGAACGGATGGAGTAGTTTCCGATGGACTTGGATACAAAATATCGTACACGGCCTTAGCCTTAGCAAACGTCGCGGAAATTTCCGCGACTTTTGCTTGTATGGTGTTTGTGGTGTTTCGCGTGGACGCTACGAAATCTTCGGTGCAGCCGGCGCCGAGCAATACGATCGTAAAGAGGACGATCGCTATACGCATATTATTTTTCGTATCCGATACCGTCCGCTTTTTCTCCTTTTGCCCATGCAGTGATCGTCTTTTCGTCACTGGATCCACAAATAAACGCCTTCGTTTCTGTGTTATAAAAAAATGGCACACCACCACAAAGCCCCTTGTCGATGTCTTGCAGTCGCGTTGCGTTCGCCTCATCGTTCCACACCTCAATCTTCTCGATGGAAACACCGAGATCCTTTTCTACTTTTTCAATCATCGGCTTCATCTCTACACAATGCGGGCATGTGTCACCGTAAAATTCAAGGAGAGACATAATTATTTTTTTCGAGCAATGAGCGAAAGAACGCCGTATGTGCAGAATGAGTACAGTGCAAAACTCACGAATGGCATTGTGTAAAAAAATGCTCCAAGAACATACCTATCAGGATCTGAAAAAAATGGTGCGAGTAAGAGTACTGGCATTGTGAGAATCATTCCTGGAACCATCATTATGCTCGCTATGCTGTTGATCAGTGTGTCTTCTGAGCCATCGCCCAGTCCATAAACATACAGAATCGGTGCCATGAGCAGAAGCCCAATACCCAAAGCAAACCACATGCGCTTTTTATTGATTTTCATACTGGAAGCATTGAGCTAAGGAATAAGACCTCATTCTACCGATCACCTGCCAAGAATACCGTATTTCCCCGTCGTTCGACGACACCACCGTTCACAAGCTTTGAAATCAAGGTTTGGAATCGCACTTCGTCGAGATTGACGAGCTCCGATCGGGAATGAAGTTTCTTGAACGTTATCGGACATTCGCGAAGTGCGTCGACGATACGTCCACGGAAATAGCGATCGGTTTCTTTGAAGGGGGTTAATGGTTTCTTGAGTGGTTGAAGTGCCATCTTCGGCTCTTTCGATCCGTGTAGTGGCGCCAATGGGCATAATCCCCACACATGACCTCGCGATGAACAGTGTAGTGCACCAATATCCATCAGCGCGTGATTCCAGGTCCATGTATCGATTGGTGCGATCGACTGCGCCAAACGCTGGATCGATTTTGGATCTGATTGATGACGAGGGAATACGCGACGGAAGATTCTTGAGATGTTTGTATCGACTGGTGCGGCATTGGAATTTCGAAATGCAAAGGTTGCGATGGCGTTTGCGGTGTAATCACCGATTCCAGGCAGTTCTTTCATTACATCGATATCGTTTGGTAGTTCCCCGCCGTTGTCGATCACTGCTTTTGCTAACCGATGCAGCATCACCGCACGACGGTTGTATCCAAGCCCCTGCCACAAACGAATCACATCGGCCGTGGACGCATCCGCAAGATCGGTCCACGTTGGGAACGCCAAAAGAAATGCGCGCCATTTTGGAATAACACGATCCACCTGTGTTTGTTGCGACATAATCTCAGACAACGCGATCGCGTACGGATCCGTGGTTCGCCGCCAAGGCAAGTCACGGCCATGCTTTGCGAACCACTCAAACACGATCCGATGAAATTCCTCAACGCGCCCAGTTGTAGAACGCGTTGACGCTTTCACTTTGCGTGTTGAATTCGACAGTTTTTGGTTCGTCATACGGCGGCAACGTGTCAAAACTTTTTGCGACTCCTTGATCCATCCATAACACATCAACTCGGTACAACCAACTATAATTCACAAAGCTCATCGGTTCATTTCCAGAAAATTGCTGATCGCGAACATCGATAATCACTGGACCATCGACGACGATTCGTCCACCATATAGCGCGAGCTCTTCTTTTCCTTCACGATCATTAATCACCACCAACGACGTTTTCTCGTCCATCCAAATGGTGGATACACCAAACGCGATCTTCATCATCGCCGAGCAAGAAAGAATATTTTGTCGAGTAGGATCAACACTTTCGCATCCAAGATCCGTCGATGGCTCGGTTCGCTCAAGAACCACAACCGTCGATCGTTCCCGATACCCTTCTCCCCCCGCCCAACTCGCGTCGAAATGTCTGCCAATCACTAACGCCGTCGCAATCGCAATGACCGCAACGCCGAGCGCAATGCTCCATCGATCACGACTAAAGCTCATACGTCTGCGTAATATGCGGAATCTGTACATTCACGTTCAGCGTGGTGCGCAAATGCGTTGCAAAAATCTCCTTTGTTTCTTGTTCGCCGTGCACCAAAAATACTGTAGACGGCAGCGCACCGACTCCTTGAACAAATCGTGTGAGCTTCTTCTGATCCCCGTGTGCAGAAAACGCATGAATTTGTTCCACCGTTGCTCGCACCTGAAATTTGTCGCCATGAATCGAGACCTCTGTTGCGCCGTCTTGAATCATTTTTCCCATGGTGTGCCGTGCCTGGTAGCCAACAATGAGAATCCCCGTTTTGACGTCGCTAATGTAGCGCGCCAAATGATGCATGATTCGTCCGCCCGTCATCATGCCATTCCCTGCAATAATAATCTTCGGCGACCGATCCTCGTTAATCATTTTAGACATTGTTCCTGTGGGCGTTTCTGTAAGCGACGGGAATCGAAACCAATCCCCATCTTTTCCTGGCGACGCAGGATGCTCGAAGGATAAGTGGTCGCTGAAATGTCGATACAGTTCCGTAGCCTTAATCGCGAGCGGACTATCCAAGTACATTGGGATTGGTGGAATTTCGCCACGCTGCAAAAGTTGGTCGAGTGCGAACAAAATTTCTTGCGTGCGTTCCACGGAAAATGCAGGGATCAGCACCGTTCCGCCGCGACCAATAATCTTCTTCACAAATTCTGCGAGCTTTCCTTCTCGAGTTTCCGCGGGCTCATGATCCGCTTTTCCGTACGTTGCCTCGCACAACACGATGTCGGCAAAAGGCCGATCCTCCGTGTCTGGCAAAATTGGAACATCGTCGTTACCAATGTCGCCGCTGAAAATGAATGTTTTCGATTCTCCAGTTTCATCGACTACCACACGAATGAACGACGACCCTAAAATATGACCTGCATCGAAAAATTCTACCGACACTCCTGAGAATGGCTTTATGACGTGATGATATGGCACCGTTACCACGTTCTCGAGCATCGCATGAAGCTCATCTATTCCGTACGGCACAGGATCCCCACATTTCTTGGCGTTCTCTGCCATAACATGTACCGAATCCTCCAAAATAATCTGCACGAGGCCTTTTGTGGGCGGCGTCATGAAGATTTTTCCGGTATATCCGTCCTTCATTAAGTTTGGCAAGCGTCCTGTATGATCGAAATGTGCGTGTGTTACCACCACCGCATCCACGTGTGTTGCATCAAAACCAAATGGCTCAAGATTCTTCGTGGAGCACATCCGCTCGCCCTGATGCATTCCGCAGTCAATAAGGAGCTTTCCTCCAGCGGTTTCGAGCAAGAAACACGATCCCGTGACGTCTTCTACCGCCCCGTAAAAAGAAAGCCGCATATACGCCGATTGTAACATGCCTTGCTCTTATGCTCCTGATCGATCTACACTGTAGACTTGTTTTATGACTCTCAGTTGGCAATCCCTTCCCCGCCCGATTATTGCGCTCTCCCCCATGGCTGACATGACGGATAGTGCGTTTTGTCGTGTGGTTCGCGCCGTGAATGCGGAGGCGGGAATGACCCCAAACCAAACGGTGATGTTCCGCGAGATGGTTTCCTCGGAAGCTGTTATTCGCGGCAACGATAAAACACTTGGTATGACCGCGCTGCACGCAGACGAGCGACCGCTTGTTCAGCAAATATTTGGAAGCGACCCTGCAACGATGGCAGAGGCGGTGCGCATTATCGAGGCCGAGCATCATCCCGAAGGTTTTGACGTGAACATGGGCTGCCCCGTGTACAAAATTGTCAGCAACTTTAACGGCGCTGCGCTCATGAAGGAACCGGAACGCGCCGCAGCAATTGTAAAAGCGATGAAGGCCGCTACGAACGTTCCAGTCTCTGTAAAAATCCGATTGGGTTGGAGCGACCCTACAGACGCACTTACTTTTGCAAAAGTACTCGAGGATGCTGGAGTGAATCTTCTCACCGTGCATGGCAGAACACGCATGCAAGGATATTCCGGTGTTGCTGATTGGGAGATGGTGGGAAACGTGAAGCGTGCAGTTTCGATTCCTGTATTATGTAATGGCGACGTGCATAAGGCGGAGCTTATAACAAAAGCGCTCGATGTTTCTGGGTGCGACGGTGTGCTCATTGCTCGGGGAGCGTTGGGAAATCCTTGGATCTTCCGCGACTTCACTGCGATAGCCGCCGGAGAAACTCCGCCAATCATTACCCTTCAGGAACGGATTCGTATCATCACACTCCACCTTGCCTTGCATTGTGAACAGTATGGTCCGGAGTCCGTTACCACATTCCGTAAGCATCTTTCCTGGTACTTCAAAGGGCAACCGAACGTAAAATCACATCGTGAACGCATGATGACGGTGAAGACTCGTGAGGAACTTGAATCGATTTTGAACGAGATGAAATAATTGTATGAGAATTGGCATTCTGAGTTTCGTGGTGGGAAAGGAACAAATCGCCGTTGGCACGCAAAGCATTATCAACGAGGCAAAGGGCCGCGGGCACAGCGTAAAGATGCTGTACGCCCACAATGTTGGTTTGGTATTCGGTAATGGAAAAACGCTTACCTATAAAGGCGAAGTACTGAATCCGGAAGATTTTGATGTGATATTGGTTCGACCGGGATTTACTGCTGACCCAAGCGTTAACGCATCCATCATCAAACAATTCCAGCTCGCGAGTTTCTACGTGATCAACACATACATCGGCGTGTTTCGTGCAAAGAATAAAATTCGTACGCTACAGATGCTCAATCATTTCGGACTTCCGGTTCCACGAACCCACGTGGTAGGAGATGCGTCGTTACTCAAAGTCGCTGCTGAAGAGTTTACTTTTCCCGTTATTGTGAAAACGATTTACGGCACGCACGGCACCGGTGTATTCATTGCAGAATCGATGCGATCGCTTTCCCCTATCGTCGATTACTTAACAAAAAAAGAACACGGCCCAGTAAAGCTACAGGAATATATCGAAGAAGCTCAAGGCAAAGATATTCGTGTCTTCGTGGCTGGCAAACGCGTTCTTGCCTCCATGGAGCGCTCAGCAAAGGCTGG
>CALRAI010000027.1 GCA_943350635.1 Candidatus Uhrbacteria bacterium | reverse complement strand
GAGGATCTTGATCGATTATACGGACGAATTGCGGTGGGAATGCTTATCGTACAAGATATTATTGCGATGCTTATTTTGCTTGTGCTTTCTGCCATGCAACAAGGACAAGATTTACGTGCCATCATGACGTTGTCGTTTGGAAAGGGGCTGCTGACGATGTTTGTACTTTGGATTTTGGCAAAGCTTGTTGTTCCAAAGCTTTTTACCTACGCTGCGAGAAGCCAGGAATTGCTTTTTCTTATTGCGCTTGGCTGGTGCTTTGCTGTGGCGAGCGGTTTGCAGTATTTTGGATTTGGTATTGAGAGCGGTGCGTTGCTTGCGGGTGTGTCGCTTGCAGGAACTGGGTTTCAGCATGAAATTGAAGCAAAGATTCGATCGTTGCGCGATTTCTTTTTGATTATTTTCTTTATTGTGCTTGGAACGCATCTTACTGTTGGTGCATTTGATCAGGTGTTCATTCCAGCACTCGTGTTGAGCGTGTATGTGCTCGTTGGAAATCCGCTTATTGCTCAGGTGATTATGCGGTTTATGGGGTATCACTCACGAACGGCGTTTTTGGCGGGAACCACGGTGGCGCAGATTAGTGAATTTTCGTTTATTATGTTGGCGGCAGGAATTGCTGGCGGTTATGTGCTACCGGAAGCAATGACGCTGGCAACAATTGTTGGGTTAATTACTATTGCGGGGTCGTCCTATCTTGTTGCATACAACGAAGCGATTTATGAAAAGCTTTCGGCATTTTTTCCGTCGAAGAAATCCGAACATGACGATGTGAAGCACGTGGGAAGTGATGTGGTGTTGTTGGGATACGACAGAATGGGGTGTGAAATATTGCCGATTATTGAGGATATGACGAGTGATTATCGGATTATCGATTTTAATCCTGCGGTGGTTGAACGGCTCCTCGTGGAAGGAAAACCGGTGATGTATGGGGACGTTGGGAGTGAGGATGTGCTCTTGATGGCGCATGTTGATAGGGCGCAGCTGGTCATCTCTACAATTCCCGATATGAGTGTAAACGACGCGATTCTCGACTTCTTCCGTCATCGTCATAGTAAGGCGTCTGTGGTTGTTACCGTGAAATCATCTGCTGATGCGAAACGGTGTTATGATTTAGGCGCAACGTTTGTGATTGTGCCAAGCATTCTTTCTGGTGAGCGTTTTGCGGAGTTTTTGCAGAAGCGCAAGGGGAAGAAATCGCAGTGGAATACGCTTGCAAAGACGTATATGCATTGGGTGGATGAACGAGGATAATCTATTTCTATGGTGAATTTTGATCATGCACATACTCCTGCTCCTTTTGCAAAGCCCGCAGACGTGCATCACGACGTAAAGCCGGAAGTAATTCAGAAGCCGCGCATGAGTATGGCCGAGCGATTGGCGAAAAAAATGGCTGAGCAAGGTATTGTTGATGTTGCGGGTGAATCTGCGAACACTCCTGAAGACGATCGGGTTGCCGCGCTGGTGAAGAATGTGAATGAAAAGCATGCAGGAGAGGCAACTCCAGTTTCTGATGTTCCACAAGGAGAAGTGGTGGTTGAGGCTGCTCCTGTAGAAAAGCCGAAGACACTTTCAGCAGAAGACACAAAAATTCTTGCAGAGATGCCGCAGGGAATGCGGTTGCCGG
Organism: Candidatus Uhrbacteria bacterium; assembly: GCA_943350635.1. Taxonomy (GTDB): domain Bacteria; phylum Patescibacteriota; class Patescibacteriia; order UBA9934; family UBA9934; genus CAIKHN01. The sequence goes on along the minus strand of CALRAI010000027.1, from coordinate 9,518 downwards.
ATATGAATCCGGATCAGCGAAGAGCATATGGTGAAATGATGCGGATTAATGCTGAACGGAAGAAAGAAAAGGATGTCGCGAGTGCTGTTGTCGATCGAAAGTTTCAAGCCTCTGCAGTAAAGCAGAGTTCTATTATTCAGCTTCGGCAGTCTTTGATGGGGCTTGCTGATGTACCGAAAGGTCATGCAGAGCGAGAGCTTCCTCCGGCAAAAACTGGCCAGGAAATTTATTATCCGGATACGGGGGAGATTATGTATGTGCTTTCGGTGAATGATTTTGATGGAACAATGACGTTGGTGCGTACGCAAGAAGATTTAGCAAAGGCGGAGAGTATGGCGGAGAAAAGTGGAATCAGCTTACGGGAAGCTGGAGGCAAGCAGACCGAAATCACCTTTGCACAGTGTAAGGATTTTTTGCATCAAACTCCTGCGGCACAACAAAAAATCTTGGATTATAAAACGAAATTCCCTGAAATGACACCGCTGGTACAAACAAAGGAAGAGCCTGCGAAAATTTTGGCAGCAAACAATGTACGTCATTTACAAAGTCGTTACGATGTTGCGGCGTAGCGCTTTGACGGGAGTGCGTTTTTTGTGTATTGTTCGCCAACCCTGGAGTACATCATGCTAGCGGTTCGTCACTCTATTCCTCAGCCTGTATCGGAGATTCCCGACGGTGCTGGGGAATCTGTGAAAGCGGTTCTCGTCTTTCCTGAAGACGTCGTCGTTTGGAGGTTCTTCGTGGTTAATGCGCATCGGCGTCGTGCTCGTCCGTCTGCCTTCACGGGCAAGCGCATCACGAACCAGCCTGTCAGCAATATCACGAACGAGTTCTGGCGCGACGTGATCCTTCACGCCGGTCCGGAATATGTGATTTCCGGATCCCCCACGCGTGCCGTGCACGTGTATGCCGTGCGACACGACGGATCGCTGCTCGCGCACCACACGCGCATGCACCACCCCGGGCAGATCTTCCGGATCTACCCGAACGGAACTGCGGTGCTTCGGCTGTTCACCAACGCCGGAGAATCGATCATTTCCGTGTGGCCCCGCGACTGTGACGGTATCCCGAAGATTCCCGGGATTGTCGTGGTGGTTTCCATCAATGAAGCGAAGGTGCGATCCCGTCATGTGTTCCTGCTCCCGGAATCTGTCGAAGAGCCGTGGAAGAACATCGTGACGAGGAGCTCCCACTGATTCCTGCCGCCAACGAAGCCCCCAGCTGACGCACAGCCGGGGGTTTTCGATTCATCCCCAGTGAGTCGATGACGATGATGCGAATCGTTGCTACCCTGTGTGCATGTCTGTTCGTCCTAAAAAAACTCGAAAAGTTTGGGCGCTCGTTGCGATGGGTGTTTTGGTTTCCATGCTTGCGTCCATGGTGAGTTTTGGATTGTAGTTGTGGCAAAGGCTGTTTGGAATATTGCGGAGCGGACTGAGGAGAGTGTGGTGTCGCAACTTTTGGTGAATCGTGGCGTAGCGATTGCGGACCAAGAATATTTTTTATCACCACATTGGGAACGTGATACATTTTCGCCGTTTGATTTTGCGCAGATGCAACGGGCGGTGGATGTGATGTTTGTTACGCTGAACGCTGGGGCACCGATAGTGATTCATGGCGACTACGATGCAGACGGCGTTTCGGGGTCGTCGCTACTATTTGAAGCGTTGCGATATATTACGGAGAAGATGTCGCTTCCGTTTACTGTTGAAGTTTTTCTGCCGGATCGTGAGAGGGACGGCTATGGTGTTGCGATGCATACGATTGAACGTTTTATTGATGAGAAGAAGGCGCTTTTGGTTACCGTGGACTGTGGAATTGCGAACGGATTAGAACTTGATCGGGCATTTGAAGCGGGAATTGATGTTATTGTTTGCGATCACCACCAAATGGGAACGCATTTTCCTGGGCATGCGCTTGTGCTGCATCCGTTGGCGCCAGGAGAGATTTATGCGAACAAAACGTTATGCGGAACTGGAGTGGCGTTTAAATTTGCTTCTGCGCTTATTCACGAGGCGCGAAAGCGAGGCGCGGATATTCCAGAAGGATACGAGAAGTGGTTTTTGGATTTCGTAGCTATTGCAACCGTAACCGATGTGATGCCGCTGCTTGGAGAGAATCGTGTGCTTGAAACTTTTGGACTGCAAGTATTGAACAAGACACGTCGACCAGGCTTGCGAGCAATGCTACAGATGTCGGGGACGGATCTTGGCACCATCGACACACAAGCGATTGGATTCAGAATTGGACCGCGTTTAAATGCTGCGGGGCGATTAGCAAGCGCAAAACTTGCGTTTGATACGCTTACGGCACCGTCTATGGAAGAGGCGATGGTTACTGCTACAAAACTCGAAGCGTTGAATAAGGAGCGACAATCAATTTTTCGTGATTCGTATAAAGAGGCAGAACTGATCGCGAAAGAGATGATGAACAATCGATGTGATGTGTTGGTTGTGGCGAGTGAACTGTGGTTGCCGGGAATTGTGGGATTGATCGCGGGGCGTTTGGTGAATGATTTTGGTGTGCCGGCGTTTGCGCTTACAAGGGTTGGTGATCATTACGTGGGAAGTGGACGAACGGCGGGCGGGTTGCATTTGGTGGAGGCGATGAATGCGTGTGGCGATATTTTTATGAAAAAGGGCGGGCATCCGCAGGCGTGTGGACTCTCGGTGCGGTCGATGGTTGAAGTTGATGAATTCCGAACACAGATGAATAGTTTTGCGCGAACGAAGTTTGGTGAATCGGGACCGTTGGTAGCGTTACCGATCGATGCAATTGTTCTGCCGTCGACCTGGACTATTGAAACAATCGGCGACCTACAAGTTTGCGCGCCGTTTGGCGAGGGAAATAGGCCACCGGTGTTTGCTGCATTGCAGCTGACGGTGATGATTGCGGAAACGATGGGTGCAACGGGAACGCATCTTCGTCTGACGGTGGTTGACGATGCTGGGAAGATTTCGAAGATGGTGGGGTTTGGAATGGGGGAGAAAGCGGGCGTATTGGTTCGTGGAAAGAGCATTGATGTTGCGTACGAACCGGGAATTAACGAATGGAACGGAAGAAAAGATGTACAATGCAGAATAGTTGATATTCGATTATGAAGCGAGTGCGAATGTACGCCGATGGTGGTTCGCGAGGAAACCCAGGTCCTGCAGCAGGAGCTGCGGTGTTGTTTGCGTTGTCGTCTAAGGGTGAGCAAGGGGAACGAGTGGGTGAGGCAGCAAAGTACATTGGGATTGATACGAATAATCAGGCGGAGTACACGGGTATTATTGTCGGTTTACAAAAAGCGTTGGATTTAGGATACGAAGAGATTGATGTGCGGTTGGATTCCGAGCTAGCTGTGAAGCAGATTAACGGCATCTATCGTGTGAAGAATCCCCAGATCGCACAACGGTTCTTGGAAGTGCATCATTTACGATCGCAATTCAAGAAAGCCACGTTTTCTCATGTATTTCGTGAACAGAATACCGCAGCAGATGCATTAGTGAACGCTACATTAGATGCCGTGATATAATTTTTGTATATGTTTGGATCTAAAAAAGAGGAAGTGCCACAATCGTTGCTTGGTGTTGACCTTGGTACTACGGGATTAAAAGTTGTCGAGCTTGCGCCGGAAGGTGGTCGGATTCGTTTGGTGACGTATGGGTATGCAGACATTCCGTTTGGTGGCGATGCGTCGGTGCTCTCCATCGACGAGCCAAAAAAAGTTGCTGATGTGCTTCGCGGCATTATGAAGGCGAGTGGGATGAATGCAACAAAAGCGGTGGCGTCGTTACCAGCACAACATGTGTTTCATGCCATTATTAGTATTCCGGCTCCAAAAACAGCCAAAGAAGATATTCGGTCTGTTGTTGAGGCGCGTGCAGGAAAGTTACTTCCACTTCCGGTGGAAGAGATGATCATCGATTCGCATGTTATCGATAAGGAGTTGGAAGGGAATGTTCGTGTGCAAATTACGGCTGCGCCAAAAGCGCTCGTCGCAAAGTATATTGCGATATTTGCATTAGCGAAGATTGAATTAGTGTCTTTGGAAACCGAAGTGTTTGCGCTTATGCGATCGTTGATTGGGAAGGACAATGCCAAGACGATGATTGTAGATATTGGTGGTGATCGAACGAATATTCTTATTGCGGAGCGCGGCGTGCCGTATCTCACTCGGGGTATTAAGTCGGGCGGTGGGGCGGTTACTCAAGCGCTTGCAGCAGCGATGAGTTTAGGGCTACCAGAGGCCGAAGCGACAAAGAAGGATTTGCGACTTGGTGAAGCTGGAGCAATGCCACCTGCAATTCTTGCCGCAATTAAACCGTTGTTGCACGAAGTGAAATACGCTCTTGACGTAAATTTGCAAGAGGACGCACAGCATCCAAAGCCCGTGGATAAAGTGATTTTGACGGGCGGTTCGGCTGTGCTTGCGGGAATGGACGCTGCTATGGTGAGCACGTTGAATATGAATGTGTATATTGGGGATCCGTGGGCACGCATTGCGACTCCTCCAGAATCTCGAGCAGTACTTGATGAGGTGGGGAGCCGTTTGGCGGTAGCAATTGGGCTTGCAATGCGCGTGGTGCCGGATATTGAGCGATAGTATGCCATTGAGAAAACCAACGATCGTTCTTATTACGACGCATTCAATTCTGGCGGCTGTGTACGAACGTCATTTGATGCGGTTTGCGAAAGTTGTTGTGTTTTCTACCTGTGAAGAGTTTGAGCGGAATGCATTGCGACTTCATGCAGCATTGTTGGTGATTGATGGAGTTGAGAATGCAATGGCTGCGTTGAATGAACTGAAGAAAAAATTGACGGTGAAACGGGTTCCTGTTGTTGTGTTGTGCAAGCACGCAACGCATCGTGACGTTGACGTGCTTCATGGTGCGGGAGCTCATGATATACTCTTTACCATACATCATACGCCGCGTGCCGTTGCCGAACGGCTGCATAAATTTCTTCTAGTATGACACGAACCGCGGAAGTTCTTTTGGTGGGAATGATTATTGGGGTTATGGGACTTGTTGCTGGGTACGCTGTGCTTTCCGCACGAAGCCATACGCGAGACGTCACCCGACTCGCAAATGTTCGTGAAGTACAGATGGCGTTGGAAATGTATTTTCAAAATCATAGTTCGTATCCTATTGCGGTCGATGCCATTCCTCTTGGTCAGGCTTTAACCGCGTGTTTGGCTTCTGATGGGTTTGCCGCACCGTGTTCTGTCACTGGACCAACGCCGTATCTTTCGGTGGTGACGACGCCGCCAGCATCGGGCTTGAAATCGCTGGTTACCTGCGGCGGAGTGGAGGATGCGTATTGTTATAGTGGAACCGCAGACGCGTATCGCATTCAATTTGAATTAGAAAGTGGTAATGCGCTGCTTGGAGTAGCAAAGGGCATGAACTGTTTATCGGGCGATGGATTTAAGGCTGGCGCTTGCGCAGCGTTGTAGTCTATGGAACTTTTTCCAATACTTTTGGTGGCAGGATTGCTCGGCTTAGTGTGTGGCGCTTTTGTGAATGTGTTTATGTTGCGCACGCCGGATGGTTTGGAATTTACGGCTGGACGACGAAAATGCGTGACTTGTGCAAGACCAATGCACGCGAAGGATCATTTTCCACTGGTGAGTTATCTTGTGCTGCAGGCAAAATGTCGGGCATGTAAGTCCGTTATTCCGTGGCAGTATCCTGCACTGGAAATAGCGATGATGCTGCTGTTCATGGGTTTTGCGTATCAGATTGTTACGCGTGATGCTGGAATTCCGTTCTTTGCACGCGACGCGTATGAATCAATAGGACTTTTTGCCCGTAACGGATTGATTTCCATGCTGTTGTTACCGATTTTTATGTTCGACTATCGGTCGAGTGTTATTCCGGATCGGTTGTCGATTCCCGCAATGATTATTGCACTGAGCTTGAATGCGGTAATGGGCGTGGATCCAATTACGATGCTCTTTGGTGGTTTTCTTCTTGGTGCGTTTTTTGCCATTCAATATTTGGCTTCTCGTGGAACGTGGGTTGGTGGTGGAGATATTCGTTTAGCGATGGTTATGGGCTTTTTGCTCGGCCCGGAACTTGGAATGTTTGGCTTGCTGGTTTCCTATGCCATTGGGGCACTCATTGGCGTGTATCTCATCGTCCGCCACCGTCGTGAACTCCGTAGCCACGTGCCATTTGGCACCTTTATGGTGATTGGTACGTATATTGCACTTTTCTTTGGAAATTCTGTTGTTGATTGGTATTTGGGGTTGTTGGGATAAGCTATTTCTCTCCCCCTGCCAAGGGGGAGTCGGAGGGGGTCTTATTTGTTTTTTATTGGGAAATGTGCTATTATAGAGTGTTCGATTCCCTTACTTTCGGAGTTCTTCATGCCGCTGTTTCTGTGCACTCTTCTCGGTATTCCCGTTCCTTACACCAGCTTCTTCCAGAATGGGGCGCTCGCCGACCATACTGGTGTGATCCTCGAAGGGGATCTGGGCATGCCGCCTACGCAGGTTTCCTGGCTCCCAGCCTTCATGAATGTGCTTTGGAATGGTGTCCTCGTGATGCTGTTCTGGAAAACGTTCACGGTTCTGGACCTCGGCGAACACGTTGTGGGGTACCGGGTGATGTATCGGCCCTACGGCAACCGCTGTTCCGATGCGTGGCAGGTGCTTCCCCGGATTGTGACCACGCGTTTCGTTGCCTTGAAGAATGGCAAGGAGAGCTGCGAGTTTTCCGCTGTCGACCTGATGGGCGCGCCGATGAAGGTGAAGCCGATCGAGCGTGGAGGCAAGGAAATCATCGCGGCGACCGTTGGCACATCGGTGACGTTCGTCTAATCCCTCGCCGGCAACGGTCGGCGAGTACGACGCCCTGGTCCATTGGATCGGGGCGTTTGGCGTTGGGGGTGTGGTCTGAGAAGGTTGTGAGGGAGTGAGAGGGATTGGGATTCTTGGATTTGGTGGGATGGGAGATTCTGAAGGGATTCTTGGGTTGGGTTGGGGTGAGTGACGGCGATTTTTTCGCGAGGAGCGGAGTACTCGATTTTAAACGGGTGTTCTACTAATGCAACTGAGTTGCGTTATTCGCGACCGATCCGATCAGAATGACCATTATAGTCGTCGATGATGTCGTTTACGATCAGCGATCGTCTCTTTTGCACAACGTCAGCGCTTGTCATCAATTTTACGATCGTAAAGCATTGTAATGCGAAGTTTTCAAATGCCAATCTCGGTAGGAGGATGTTTAAAACGCAATAGCCGACGTCGCCAATGAGCAATTCCAGTCCTCCCCACCAAATCCAAGAATCCCTTCACGAGCCTTCCCCCTCCAACACCCTCAAAAGAATCCGTTTCCCTTCAGTTCAATTCTCCCTATTTCTCTGATACCATTCAATCTATCCTTGACCTAGATTGCCGCGTCGCGATTACACTCCTCGCAATGACGGAGGAAGAATACTCTTTGTCCTATGACTCATTCTGATGCTGCAGTGCGCATTGCCAAATTACGTGATGCGATCAACGAATATCGTTACCAATATCATGTTTTGGATTCGTTAGAGATTTCTGAGGCTGCACTGGATGCTCTTAAACATGAGTTGAAACAACTAGAAGATCAGTATCCCGATCTCATTACCTCCGATTCTCCAACTCAGCGTGTCGCAGGTACGGCACTCGACAAGTTTTCTAAGATTACGCATCAGTTTCCCATGCTTTCTATAGAAGACGTGTTCTCTTTTAACGAACTTCGTGAATGGGAAAATCGTGCAAAAAAAGTTGGTGCGCACGACAGAGTTGATTATTACGCCATGGTAAAAGTTGATGGTTTAGCAATGAGTCTGGTGTATGAGGATGGCGTGCTTATTTCTGCGGCAACGCGTGGCGATGGACTTGTGGGCGAAGACGTTACGCACAACATTCGCACCATAGAATCCGTTCCGTTGAAGCTTCGAGGAGCACACCCTGGTCGCATAGAAATTCGCGGGGAAGTGTATATGTCAAAGTCCGGTTTTGAGGCATTGAATCTTTCCCAAAAAGAACAAGGGCTTGAGGAATTTGCGAATCCACGAAACGTTTCTGCAGGCAGCATTCGTCAGCTTGATCCCGCTATTGCCGCAAGCCGTCCGTTGGCATTTTTCGCATGGCGACTACAAAGTGGCATTGATGTTCCTACGCAAGTCAGTGGTATTTCTACGCTCAAATCCCTTGGATTCATTACGCCTCCTGGAGAATATTGCGGTACGGCTGGTGACGTTCGTGCGTTCTTCGATCGTATTGCCCGAGAACGTGAATCCCTCGATTTTTGGATCGATGGTGTGGTGATTCGGATCAACGATAACCGCACATTCGATCGGCTTGGCGTCGTCGGCAAAACGCCTCGTGGTATTGCGGCATGGAAATTTCCGTCTGAAGAATCTACGACGACGGTAGAATCGGTGGATTGGTATGTTGGGAGAACGGGGGCACTCACTCCTGTGGCTACGGTGGCGTCGACTTTTATTGCTGGAACGACGGTTACGCATGCCACTCTGCACAACGCTGATGAAATTGAACGCCTTGGACTCAAAATAGGCGATACGGTTATTCTCACGAAAGCCGGTGATATTATTCCAAAGATTACGAAGGTTCTTGATCAGCTTCGGACTGGTAAGGAGCGGAACATTGATTTTCCAACACATTGTCCGATGTGCGGCGCCGATGTGATTCGACGAAATGGTGAGGTGGCGCTTGTTTGTCCGAATCCAAACTGTTTCGCGCAAGAACGGGAGCGACTTCTTCATGCTGCGCGAGCATTCGCGATTGATGGGCTTGGAGATAAAGTCATTGAAAAGTTGTTCAATGCACACATTATTCGCATTCCACCAGATCTCTTCGCGCTGAAGATCGAGGATCTGAAGAGCCTTGAGGGTTTTGGAGATGTTTCCGCGAATAAACTTGTCGACGAGATTGCACGTCGAAAATCTATCGCACTCGATCAGTTCATTATTGCGCTCGGCATTCGTCATGTTGGTGCAGAAACAGCGTTTGCATTGTCCCTTGCTTTTGGTTCGATCGATGTGTTTGCAGTTGCATCGATGAGCGATCTTACGAATGTTCCCGATGTTGGGGAAACAGTAGCGCAGAGCATTGTTGATTTTTTTGCTACCGATTATGGAAGGGGGATTGTTGAGGCGTATCGGGATGTTGGTGTGGTGATTGAATCGGCGAAAGCAGTACAGCGAGTACTTGATGGGAAGACGTTTGTGCTGACGGGAACGATGGAATCGTTGGGTCGCGACGAGGCAAAAGAGAAGATTCGATTGCTTGGTGGTGCAGTTTCCGGGAGCGTGAGCAAGAAAACGACGTATGTTGTGGCGGGGGAATCGGCGGGATCGAAACTCGTCGATGCGCAAAAGCTTGGTATTCCTGTGTTGTCGGAAAAGGACTTTCTCGATATGATTCGTTCGTAATTCAGTCATTGCGAGCGCAGCGAAGCAATCTAGGTTGAACTGGATTGCCGCGTCAGGATTACCCTCCTCGCAATGACGGACAATTTCTATGGATATCGATA
>CALRAI010000026.1 GCA_943350635.1 Candidatus Uhrbacteria bacterium | reverse complement strand
CCTGTTTGGCGCTTCGATAATTCCGATGCGAGTTTCACGCGCTGTGCTTCACCGCCGGAAAGCGTGGTCGCGGATTGACCGAGCGTGATGTACGAGAGTCCTACCTCATTCAGTGCCTTCAATTTATCTGCGATCTCCGGAATGTCTTTAAAGAATGGCGCAGCTTCTTCGATGGTCATTTCCAACACCTGGCTGATGTTCTTTTCCTTATAGACGACCTCAAGCGTTTCGCGATTAAAGCGCTTTCCCTTACACACGTCGCACATCACATACACCGTCGGCAAGAAATGCATTTCGATCTCGATCTCACCGTGGCCTTCGCAGTTTTCACACCGCCCACCAGGAACGTTAAAACTAAATCGACCAGGCTTATATCCACGGAATCGTGCTTCCTCCGTTGCGGTAAATAATTCACGAATTGGCGTCCATGCCCCAGTGTACGTTGCCGGATTCGACCGTGATGTACGACCGATCGCGCCTTGATCGATGAGAATTGCTTTGTCGATGTATTCAACTCCGTTTACCGACGCTGCTTTTCCTGGAATATCTTTTCCGCCGTACAGCTTTTTTGCAATGGACTTATACATCACATCGTATGCCAACGTTGACTTCCCCGATCCAGAAACACCGGTCACACAAATGAATCGACGAAGTGGAAAATCAACATCGACGTTTTTCAAATTATTTTCTGTGGCGCCTCGAACTTTAATGGCTCCCACTGAGCTGTCGCGACGTTCCTCGGGCACTTCGATCTTGGCATCGCCACGAAGGTATGCCGCAGTTCGCGACTTTTTGTTTTGAAATACATCTGGAGTTTTTCCTTCAGCAACAACGTAGCCTCCATGTTTCCCCGCGCCAGGACCAATCTCGAGCATATAATCCGAACGACGGATCGTATCCTCATCGTGCTCAACAACGAGAACCGTGTTGCCGATGTCCCGAAGATGTTCGAGGGTTTCGATGAGCCGTTCGTTGTCGCGCTGATGGAGACCGATCGTCGGCTCGTCCAGAACGTACAGTGCCCCGACCAGCGATGATCCGATCTGCGAAGCAAGACGAATACGCTGTGCTTCACCGCCGGACAATGTTCCTGCGGTTCTATTGAGCGTTAGATAATGAAGCCCAACATCGAGCATGAATGACAATCGTGATTCGATTTCTTTCAGTACCGCGCCAGCGATGATGCGTTCACGCTCCGATAATCCGAGCTCGAGGAAGAATGTTACCGCAGCATCAATACTCATCGCTGTCACATTCACAATCGATTTTTCGCCAACAAATACAGATAACGCCTCTTTGCGTAATCGATCACCATTACATGAAAGACAAACCTCGGAGGAAAAAAGATCGACAGTTCCTAAACCGGAACACGCGGTGCATGCACCGTACGGACTATTAAAGGAAAAGAGGCGAGGCTCAATTTCAGGAAAAGAAAATCCACAATCAACACAGCTGAACTTTGACGACAGCACGCGTTCTTCTTTGTTTGGCAACACGGCGATTGCAAGATCGGAACCTTGTGCAAGCGCAGATTCCAGTGCCTCGCTTAATCGCTGACGATCGTCTTTCTTTGGTGCGAGCAACGTGCTTGCTGGCAATGTGTCGATCACGACTTCGATGGTGTGTTGCTTGTACCGCGAGAGCTCGATCTTCTCGCTGAGTCGATGAAGCTTTCCGTCCACACGGACTTTCGCAAAACCACTGTTGTAGAGATCGTAAAGAAGTTGGTAGTACTCCCCTTTTCGTCCACGAATAATTGGCGCGAGAATCAGCACTTCATCTCCTGTTTTCAGCTTCGCGATTCCTTCAACGTCACGAATCACAATGTCCGACATTTCATCGACCGTGAGTTTTTCGATCTTTTTATGGCAGTTCGGACAAAATGGAACGCCAATACGGGCATACAGCACACGTAGATAGTCGTAGATTTCGGTGATGGTGGCGATAGTCGACCGTGGATTCCGTGAATGCGCTTTTTGGTCGATACTAATTGCCGGCGACAATCCTTGAATCTCGTCAACATCCGGTTTTTGCATTTGCCCCAAAAATTGCCGAGCGTACGCGGACAAGGATTCAACGTATCGGCGCTGGCCTTCTGCGAAAATGGTATCGAACGCCAAACTCGACTTTCCGCTTCCCGATAATCCCGTAATACAAATCATCTGGTTCCGCGGAAGCGACACCGTAATATTTTTCAGGTTGTGCTGACGAGCACCTTTAACGACAATGTGATTGAGCATATATGCAATTTACGACCTTTTCGATTTCTTTCCTTTCCCCAATTTCTTTCCCGCAAGTTCCTTCTGCAGCAGCGTAATTTCATCACGAAGAATCGCTGCGGTTTCGAACAAAAGGTTTGCCGATGCCTTATCCATTTCAATCGCCTTCTCACGAATGGCTTCCTCGATTTCTTTTGGCGAGGCGCTGATTTCGATGTTGAGGATCCTTGACGTATCGCGATCGAAGTTTCGGTCGAGCTCTCCGCGAATGTCCTTGATGGTTTTGATAATGGTTTGCGGCGTGATGTTGTTTGCGACGTTGTGGGCAATTTGAATATCGCGGCGACGTTTCGTCTCCTTCAACGCACGATCGAGGGATCCCGTCATCTTATCGGCATACAACACCACCAAGCCGTTGATATTTCGAGCTGCACGACCGATGGTTTGGATGAGCGACGTTTCCGATCGGAGAAATCCTTCTTTGTCCGCGTCGAGTACGCCGATGAGTGACACTTCTGGAAGATCGAGGCCTTCGCGCAATAAGTTCACGCCAACCACCACATCGTACGTTCCTTTGCGAAGTTCGGTGAGAATTGTAATACGATCGAGTGTTTCGACGTCGGAATGCAAATACGCCACCTTCATTCCGCCTTCCTTGAGATAGCTCGTCAGATCTTCGGCCATTTTTTTCGTCAGCGTTGTGACGAGTGCTCGTTCCCCCACCGATACGCGACCTTTGATGCGATCGGTGATGTCCTGAACCTGGCCGGGATAGTCGGAGGCTACTAAATCCCCGCCTTCGCTGGGATGACCTGAAGCTGATGGAGCTGTCTGATGGCCGGAAACTGATGTGGCCGTTACCGGCAATACCAATGTTTCAGGATCGACGAGACCAGTTGGACGAATAATCTGCTCAACGATCTTTTCCGATGTTTCTTTTTCAACGACACCGGGGGTTGCCGAAACGTACACGGTTTGGCCAATGAGTTTGTCGAATTCTTGGTACGTGAGCGGTCGATTATCTTTCGCTGATGGAAGACGGAAACCAAAATCGACCAGCGTTTGCTTGCGCGCTTGATCCCCCGCAAACATGCCGCCGATTTGTGGAAGCGTTACGTGCGATTCGTCGATGATCGTCAAGAAGTCTTTCGGGAAATAAGACATCAATGTGTGTGCTGGCTCGCCGACTCTGCGGCCGTCGAAATGACGAGAATAGTTTTCAATGCCGCTGCAATACCCAACGTTCCGAATCATTTCCACGTCGTATCGCGTACGACGCATTAAACGCTCGGCCTCGAGAAGCTTTCCTTCGCGATCGAATTCTTTCAAGCGATCCGCGAGTTCGGCTTCGATGTCGCGAATGGCGCGCTCACGCTCTGCGCTGTCGCTCATGAAGTGTTTCGCCGGAAAGAACCACGCATCTTCATTCTGCGTAATAATCTTGCGAGTAATTTTATTCAGCGAAAAGATTTCACGAATAGCGTTTCCTTCGATAACGATACGATACACCGTTTCGTCGCTTGGCGGCATCACTTCGATGACGTCGCCGTTCGCACGAAAATGTCCGCGCGTCAGATCGGCAGTCGTTCGCTCGTACTGCATCGAAACCAACTGGCGAAGAAAATCTGCACGATCGATCCTGTCGCCCAATTTGAGATGGAGCACTTCCCGCTTGTACGCTTCCGGCGAACCCAAACCGTAGATACACGACACGGAAGCAACGACGATCACATCGCGACGCGATAAAAGAGACTGCGTTGCGGCATGACGAAGACGGTCGATCTCCTCATTAATCTGCGCGTCTTTTTCAATGTATGTGTCCGTTCGCGGCATGTATGCCTCTGGCTGATAGTAGTCGTAATAGGAAACGAAGTACGATACCGCGTTTTCTGGGAAGAACTCCCGGAACTCGCTACACAACTGCGCTGCCAGCGTTTTATTATGCGCAATAACGAGCGTTGGTCGTTGCAAATTCTGAATCACATTCGCCATGGTGAATGTTTTTCCGGAACCCGTAACGCCAAGCAATGTTTGCCGCGCCAAACCACGATCGATTCCGTTGGTAAGATCGGCAATTGCCTTTGGCTGGTCGCCAGCGGGTTGATATTTGGAGACAAGATTGAACGGCATAGAATCGAAAAACAGTGTATCTCAGAAATACAATAACGCTAAGTTTTATCCTTCATCATGCTACAATCCCACCATCTATGCGGTTTCGTTTGTTCCAAAATCTCAATCGCCTTCGAATGGTACGGGACGTATGTCCGTTACCGGGCTTTCCTTCCCACGATTCCTCCGTGTGGAAAGGGCGAGCAACGCAGTCCGCATTTCCCGTCGTTGAGCATGCGAATGGCTATACGATTACTGATTTCCAAAATCGATTCATCACGTGGAATCGTACGTTCACCTCAGACCACACAATTCCCGATCTCGTATCGAAGAGTTTCATTCACATACACGAATGGATTCCGCCAACGTACCCAGGAAAAGTTCCAGGATTCTTTACGTTTAGCATGCACCATCACGAGGCAATTACTCTTTTGAGCCCGGATCCGACCAAGCTGTGGAGTTCTCAGGCGCGTCGCCACCTCGCATCTGCGAAAAAAAATCCCAACATCAAACTCCGTCTTGGCACCGTCGACGAAATACAGAAGATGATGCCGCACTCACAAGTTCCCAAATATCTCCACGCTACTTTTCTTGATTTTGCCAAGCGCCATGTTGCTGCGCATCCCAATGATGTTGAGGTTCTTATTGCAACGCTCAACGATCAACCCATCGCTGGATTCATTGCCGGATACTGCGCGGAGGCAAAAGAAAGCTCCTATCTTGTTGGCTGCTTCACTGGGGATGGCGGAAAAACACATGCGATGGTCGCCCTTGTTGCGTGGTGGTTTGAGCGCTGTGCGGATCGCGGCATGGTGCACGCAAATTTCGGCGACATTGTTGGACCGCATCCCTTCCCCTTCGACAACATGATCGGCTATTCCAATTTCAAAACGCATTTCAACATCCATCGCGTCTGGATGCCGGGAAGTAGATGGAGAATTCGATTTCGTCTACCGTTCTAATTCTCGTTCCACATTTTTCTCGAGCGCGACAAGATCAAGAACTTCCTTCATTCTTTTGAGATCGCTACCGTTCAGCTCTTTCACTGACAGTTTTTTCTCTACTCGCTCCATCATACTCAAAATCTGCGTAATCTCCTGTTCGGCAGTGACGTTTACTTGGAAATCGACTTCTTCACGCAGATCCGCAATTTTGGCTGCGCGGTTTTGGCTGATCAATACTATGATCGATAAAAATATCGCTTCGAGCGACACCACCATCGTAAGCATGCCAAATGGATACGGATCAAATGCGGCAAATCCGGGGATGATATTTGCATTGACGAGAATCCAGCCTACAAACATCACTGCGTTCACATTAAAAAATGCGATCGTCCCAAATGAATCCGTCAAAAAATCCGCGATGCGCTCGCTTGAGGATCGATTCCGGTTCATCGATATTGAGAATAACGGTTGTCTCCCCTTCACCGTGCGGCGCGCTTTTTTCTCTTTCCTTTTCTGCACCATATGTCACTAGTGTATCACGATGGAACCAAGATCTGATCGCAACAGTTCCACCGCAATAGGTCCGGCAACATACGGCGCAATGGAATACGGATTATAGAAGACTCCGATAGCTTCTGGCGTGGAATACCATAATGCATCGTCAATATACCGATCCGTCATTTCCGCAGTTGGCGTTGCAAAATACGTAATGAATTCGTTTAACGATTCTTCAAAAAGTTGACCAGCGTATTGATTCACCAGCATTTGTTTTTCTTTCAACTCAAAGGCCTGTGTCTGTGCAGGATCGATCACATCACGAAGCGAAAGCTGATTTCCTGTTTTCACATCGAACGTCAAAAATATTTGTGTACTGTTTGGATGCGCACCGCCTTGATTTAAATAATTCGACAAGCCAATCGACAATATGCCGTTCGTGTTTTGTTTGACGTCGTATCCAATTTCACTCGTCCATGCTTGTTGTGCAGATTCAATAGGATCGTTCAATTGCGCCACAAGATCCACAAGGTCGTCTTTACATGACGTGACAAAATCCGTTGCTGCGTCGTCGAGATTTACGTCGTTCGTCGTCAAAAATTCTTTCACGGTTTTTCTGATCGTGTCGTTCATCGATTCACGAATCGCTGAGTCGATATTCGATACTTCATCAATTTGCGGATACAAAATCCTCACATCACAACCCCCGGTGCCTTCTACATCCTCATGCCGCGATTGCACAACTTCACGAAGCGTCAGATCCTTCCCTGCGGCAACTTGTACATCTATTCCGCTATCGAGATCCTGCGAAAGTGTGTTCTGTTGGTACAGAAAATATCCTCCGGCACCGAATGCCAATGCCACCGCTAAACCAATGATAATGTTCTTCATATGCGCCGATGGTAACAATCATCGGCATTGTTGCATACCTAGTTCTTCCCCACCCATACTACATTGGGAATTGCTGCAGAATGAATATCCACATCCCACGGAGTCGACGATGTCGACACTCCCGTGGACGGACCGCCATCGAGGTTGCCAGCAATACGGAAGTGTTCTGGCTGCGCCGCAAGCCATTGTGCCATCTGATAGAGCGAAACTTCACCAACTTCACTCGTAAATACATACACAACACCGTCGTCCGTTTGTGCAAGCACCGTGCGACGAGCATGCAGCCCAGAATCCACAGCAACCATTGGAACATCGTTCATGAGTAACGTTGGAAACGAAAGGAATGTGGATCCTGGATACGGACCGAGCATCGAGCTTGCGGGAACAAAATACAGATTCATTCTTCCTTCCTGCACATTCACCGCGAACGTATAGCCGTTTTCCTCAAACGCAGAATCTGGCCACGGTACGATAGATGGAGTGCCGTCGATGGAATAAAATCCCGTTGGAGTATTCTTTGCATCAAAATACGATCCGTTTATTACAAACATTCCACCAAGATGCTGTCGCCAGTCGTGAACGGTTCTTGGTGAAGAAGGATCGTTCGCAAGTCCCCATCGATATTCTGCTGACGGGAATTTCGAAACAAGAAACGACGCTTCGTGCCCATCAATCACTGCAGTTCGTCGCTCCATGAATTCTGGAAGCTCCGCGTATCCATAGCGGAGATACCCTAACGCAGTGGGCAACCAAAAATACATCACGAGACCAATACCAAAGATACTCACTGCCGATCCAAGACATCCACATCCAAGCCATCGACGCATAGACTATTGAAGCTGGGATTGAATTGCAGACCGAACCTGTTGTGCAGCTTCTTGTACCGGGCAGATCGCGACAATAATTCGCTTGAGTTTCTTCTCTTCTGGCCCCTTCAATACCACGCCCACATTCCATCGTGTTCCCATGCGTGTTGCACGGCCACCGAACACGGCAATAATCGGAACGTCCTCAACGGTAATAGCCGAAATCTCCGATGCGAAAACTGTTCGACGCCCCCAGTGAAGAAATGCTCCACGATGTATGCGTAACATCCCAGAAGACACGGCGGTGTATCGATCACTGTTCATCATTAACAGTCCAATACCGATAAGAACAATGGCAAACAACGGGAATCCAAAAACCAACATGCCGCCAAACACATAGTCGATTGTTTGACACCGATCAATGCATCCAAGGTGTGTGATGAACGTGAAAAGATCGACCGGCCCGTGCATTGCCGTTCCGGAATTCTCCGCACCGTGGAGCATGTTTGTAATCCACAAATACACAATCACCATTCCAAAACATACGAACATCGGACCGTATAACCATATCGCCCACCCCAGCGGACTGTATCTATATGTGTGTTGTTCTGAATCCATATGCCACTAGTTTACAGAACAATCAAAATTTTGTAGAATACGCTCACTCAGTATGGTTTCGACTGAACAGAGTAAACGGGGAGAATCTTCTTTTCGGAGAAGGTTCTCTGTATGTTCTCCGCAAAAGTATTTACTGTAGGGGCGTCGTATAATGGTAGTACAGCGGTCTCCAAAACCGTCAGCGCGGGTCCGATTCCCTCCGCCCCTGCCATCAAAAAAGAACCTTCGTGGTTCTTTTTTGATTCGTTAGAGAATGAAGTCCTTGGTCGGCGAGCCTTGTTTTGGAGCAAAACCGAGCTTCTCCCAAAATCCTCGACTTTCCTCTTGGACTTGTGTTGCGGTGATATTCTGGAGTCCTTTTCCCCTGGCCCATACCACGAGCTCATGAACCGCCTCTTTGCCGTAACCTTTTCCTTGTTGGTTTTCGGGTAACGTCGTGGTGTTTGTGATAACAAGGTCGGCGCCCGACTGATGATCGTACAATCTGAAGCCTATCGTTACACTCGTATCGGAAGGCTGAAAGGAAAATGTGGCGCGATATCCGAAGCCTCCCAGTTCGCTATCTTTTTCGGGAATAACCGTGATGTGCTCACTGCTCAATGTCATTGCGATCGCATCAATTTCCGCCCTCCGCGCTTCAAGCGCGTGGAGCTTTTCTCGGAGTCCAGGATTCATATGTTCGGATTGTAGCATAGGTGATATCCCTCCATAACCAAGGTTTTTACGTCACACACTAGCCCCTGCCACGAGAAAATCACAGCTGCAAAGTCTGTGATTTTTTCTTCGTGAACCTAATATCTTAAAGCTCTAGCCGTTTCACATTCATGCTAAACTTCAACAATAGTGGCTGGCGTAGTGAAAATGAAGTTGTATACAAAAAGCTTAGCGTCGGCCGAGCCATACAAGCTGCGCTACAATGAATATCGTCAGCATGTCTATTTTCCCTATGTCTTTTTGGCTCATCAAAACAGAACCGAGTACGTATTCGTGGGATGATTTGGTACAAGAAAAACAAACGTGGTGGACTGGAATACGAAACTTTCAGGCACGGAATAATTTACGCGCCATGAAAAAGGAAGACCTCATTTTTGTGTATCATTCCATGACGGAAAAGGCGATTAAGGGAACTGCGGAAGTGGTTAGTGAGGCAAAGCCGGATTCGACAGCAACGGATGGTGATTGGAGTATGGTGGAAATACAAGCAGTGAAGACGCTCGCCTGCGACGTACCGCTGAACGACATAAAAAAGAATCCACGGCTAGCAAACATGGCGCTTGTGAAGAATTCTCGGCTCTCGGTGCAGCCGGTGACGGAAAAAGAATGGGAGGAAATCGCCGCTAGCCAATTCCACTCGAATTGATTACGATGCGTACATATGAACCTCAACAAAAAATTGTATCGGAGCACCACGGATAACAAACTTGCCGGTGTATGTGGCGGTATCGCAGAATACCTCGATATCGATTCCACGATTCTGCGACTTATTTGGATACTCGTCGTTGTGTTTACTGGTTTTGTTCCTGGGATATTGGTGTATATTGTTGCGGCAATTATTATGCCAGTAGCACCGACTGTCATTCCAACACCGCCAACAGAATAGCCATGTTTTCCTAGGACTTCCTCATTTTGTCTATTTCCTTATACAAAAATCCCCGCTCTGAGAGCGGGGATTTTGTGTCAAAACGTACAGAGCAAGACCAGACTCCAGAGCTTAATACCGACCGATACCATTCGGATCATATCCGTTAGCGACTTCGGTACCATCATCGTAACCATCGTTGTCCGAATCTGTGTCGTGACGATTGGTCCAGTGAATGGTGAGTTCGGCGTAGTCGGTGAGACTATCGCCGTCCGAATCAAGCTTTCCAAAACCCATGGGACTATACCCATTGATCACTTCGGTGTAGTCGCTATATCCATCACCATCAGTATCCGTGTTGTGTGTGCTGGTGTGCCACAACTTTTTCTCTTCGATGTCCGACAATCCATCACCATCCGTATCGTTCGTGGATGCTGCAGTCGCAACGGTTGTTGCAACGCTCTCGAGGGAAGTTGTGTCCCAGCTTGCTGTTGCAAGATCGATCGCTCCGGTTGGCTCAGTGATTGTTACTGGCTGGTTAAAGCTATTGAACAACACAGAGAGCTGAACGTTTGTGTACGACGTTTCGCTTGGTGTTGATGCAATATTCATGGTGAACATTACGGGAAGCATCGCTGTGGTGTCGATCCAGAAATTTCCGCTAATCACCGTGTCGTCTGCAAACGTCGAATCCGCTACCTGATCCGCGGTGATGTATCCCTTTTCTTCAAGGTACGAAAGCAATACATCGTTGTTCACGGTGTATGCGTATCGGGTGGTTACAATGCCGTTGATGATATCGACAGTTTCGGTCGTATATTCAACCACACCATAATCAAACATATCGGTAACAAATGACTTCATCGCATCGGCGCCTTCCTGAATGTCTGCGTCCGATGGAGCATTTGCCGATGTGCGATTCAAGAAATACCACATATCGTTGTCCTGCTGGAGATACAACGTATCCGATGTAATAACAATCGAACCTGTGTGCTTTTCAAACGTACCGTTCTGATCTGTAGACCAAAAACTGTAGTCGAACATACCCTCATTCTCTGCGTTCGATGCACCGTCAATGCCCGCATGAACGCTGATCGGCTGTGCAATCTCATCGGTCTTCATGGTGAGATCAATGCTGACATTCATATCCGACGACGTCGCGTTGACGATATTGTCGATAACGGTATCAGACGCACTCGACGCAGCACGAACGAATGACATTGGTACAAGTGTTATACCAATAACTGCGAACGCACAAAGCTTTTTGAGGAATGTTTTAGCCATAGTTTGGAGAATACTTAACCAAGTACTCTAGCAGAAAATCGGCAAAAAGTCAATACTTCTTGGCTAACATTAGCTAATTTTTTTCCGGAGGTAATTAAAGTTTCGAGTTGGTTTTCTGTCCTTGTCGTAACGCTAAGTACCAACTCACTAGCGCAAGCTTTTTCGTGAGATTCATTCCCCGATGACATCGCAGTAATTCCTTGAGACGAGCGTTGATACCGCCTTCAACATGATTA
>CALRAI010000025.1 GCA_943350635.1 Candidatus Uhrbacteria bacterium | reverse complement strand
GCACTGACGCGAGCAAGTTTTTTCTGCTGCGTAAGATGATTGATCATCGACGATTTTCCCACATTGGAACGTCCAACCATAGCGATATGGGGTTTCGCGTCGATGGGAAGATCCGCAAGATTCGTGGTGCTGGTAAAAAATGTTGCAGGAATCATAGAGCGCGAGTGTAGCCTATTTTTATGCTCTTCGTATAGATGCGCAGAAGCGTGTATGATTGATGCCGTATGCATCTTGAACATCATCTTCTTGAGATTGCCACACAACGTGCGCTGAAGGACGATGTGTCCCACGATATTCATCATCTTCAGCGTGTGCTTGGATTGGCAAAACGTATTGCCGAATCCGAAGGTGCGGATATGGATGTTGTGATTCCTGCGGCATTATTTCACGACATTGTTGTGTATCCAAAGTACGATCCGCGTTCTGAACATGAGTCTGAGGAGAGCGCGCAAATGATCGAAGCAATTCTTGCAGGAATTCCAGAATACCCTAAGGAAAAGATTCCCATGGTCGGTCTTGCAATTCGGGAGT
The DNA here is from genome assembly GCA_943350635.1 of Candidatus Uhrbacteria bacterium. GTDB lineage: Bacteria > Patescibacteriota > Patescibacteriia > UBA9934 > UBA9934 > CAIKHN01. The sequence goes on along the minus strand of CALRAI010000025.1, from coordinate 11,721 downwards.
GTTCGTTTGGAAAGGGTATTACGCCAGAGCTTTTAGAATCTCGTGTATTGCAGGATGCGGATCGTCTTGAGGCCACGGGCGCTGTTGCAATTATGCGAGCGTTTTCTTCCGGCGGAAAATGGGATCGGATTTTTTATCATCCCGTGGATCCGTTCTGTGTTGATCGTGAGCCAGATGCTCACAAATTCACCGTTGATCTTTTTTACAAGCGATTGCTTGTGGTTGGAAGTTTGATGACGACATCGCTCGGGAAGGAACTTGCAAAACGTCGCACGGAATTTCTGTACGCATTTCTGGATGAGTTTGCATTGGAGCTAGAGGAATCGACTCGTGAAGAATCTTTATGATTCCTATTCCCGGTTCACGTCAGGCATTGGAGACGTATAAACGCATTCGCGCATTCGCTGAACGGTATGAGCGTTGGTTTATGCCGCTCATGCTTGTGGCAGGAACGGCGTTTGATGTGTGGCAGTTTCGCGTGCTTGATTTGCGAGAAAAGTTTATTGTCATGACGGTGTATGTGATTCTGGTGATGGGGTCGATGATTTTAACGACGTCGAAACGAGCTGCAGGAATTCCTCGATTGCGATATTTTCAGATTTTCGCACCGTTTGCACAGCAGTTTGCTATGGGAGGTTTGTTGAGCACTGCATTGTTGTTTTATTGGTTTAGCGGAACGTTTTCTGTGATGTGGCCCATGATCGCGCTTATTGCGATACTCATGATTTCTAACGAAACGCTCCGAACGATTGTGATTCGTCCCATGGTACAGATAGGCATGTTGTATTTTGCATTATTCTCCTTGTTTGCTATTTGGTTTGCACATATTTTTACGTCGCTCAGTTGGCCGGTTTTTTTGGCTGGAGGGTTGGCGAGTATGGTGGTGATGACGTTGTTGCTTGCGTTGCTGATTACGGTAGGAGATTTGTATAGCGATCGTATTCGCATGTGGTTGGTGATTGCGGGAGTGTTTGGCTTGATGAACGCGTGTTATTTTTTGAATATTATTCCACCAATCCCGCTTGCGCTTCGTGATGCGACCATGGCGTATAGCGTGACGAGTGATTATGTGTTGGTTACACCGGAAGTACCGTGGTGGGACGCATTGATTTTTGGTGAGACCATTTTGGTGACGCCGGGAAACCCGCTGTATGCCTACACCGCGATTTATGCGCCGGAGGATTCGTCGACGACGATTGTTCACGTGTGGCAACGGTACGATAGCGATGGACGGGAGTGGCAAACCGAACATCGGCTGTCTTTTGACATTATTGGTGGCCGGCCAGATGGGTACCGTGGGTATTCTATGGTGTCGTCGTTGGCTGGTGGAAAGTGGCGGGTGAGTGTGGAGACGACCACGGGGCAAGTGTTGGGAAGAATCGGGTTTACGGTGGTTACGGGGGAGTAAGGTTGCTATTCTGGCGGTTTTCTGCTAACATTCGCGAAATCTATGTACAACAAATACCAAAGTCAGCGTTCCGGAGGCTCAGACGACCGAAAGTCCAACAATCGTGGCACATGGAACCGTGCTGGTGCTGGTCGCCCAGCGCCGCGTGAATTGCACGATGCCGTGTGTAGCGAATGTCGTAAGCCATGCCAAGTGCCATTCTTCCCAAGTGAAGGACGTGCAGTGAAATGTCGTGATTGCTTCCGTACGGATGGCCCTGCATTTGGCAACGATCGCGATGACCGTCGTCCATCGTTCGACCGAAAGCCTTCGTACTCGGATCGTCCGACGTTTGCGCCTCGTGAAGAGCGTTCCTCTGGAAACAGCGACTCCGTACGTCTTGCCGCTATCGAGCGAAAGATTGATCAGATTTTGGAACTTTTGGATGCGGATGAAATCTAGAGTGCATGCAAGGCCGCTCCACAGAGCGGTTTTGTTTTTTTGAGATACGTGAACTGATTCTTTGGAGGGGTTGGGACGGGAATGCGAATGAGTGTCTGAAGTGGTCGGCGCTTTTACATATTTGACGACCTCGCGTTGTGCGTTTGCGAAAATTCCGATGTTAACTCGAGTTAACATACCTTTTGCAGAATCATTAGGGTTTTTGCAATTGAAGTGTTAATTCGAGTTAACATCGGAAAATGAGACCGAAGCACCCCAAGGCTCGAGAATCGAGATGTACAGTCGACCTAACATCGCAAAAAAGCCAAACTGAGAACCTGGCCATTGAAAATGGTTAGCTCTGATTCAACCCAACCCCTCTAAAGAATCAGTTTTCGTGTCGCCTATCAAGAATTTCACTTTTGGAGCTATACTTCACGTAACTTAACCCTTTGCTCTATGAAATCACTTCCACGCTCTACGGCGAAAGACGTGTTTGCGCATTTATTTGCGATTGTGACGCTGTACGTTTCGGTGGTGTCGTTTATCGTCCTCGGTTTTCAATACGTGGACGTTTCGTTTCCAGACGCGCTGAGTTTCTACTATTCGGGAATACTCGATGCGATTCGCGCATCGATGGCGAGCCTCATCGTTATGTGGCCAGCATTCATGGGAATCTCTTGGTTCATGCATAAGGAAGCAAAGGCAGATGCCGAGAAGCGCGATATTGGTATTCGTAAGTGGTTGCTCTATCTCACACTTTTTATTACTGCTATTACCATTATCGTCGACCTCATCACGCTGATGAATTACTTCCTCAATGGCGAAATTACGGTGCGCTTCCTGTTGAAGATTTTTATTGTCCTCGCTACAGCGTCCGTTGTGTTCAGTTACTACTTGTGGGACTTGCGTACAGAATCTCTTGCGAAATCGAAGGTTCCAAAAAAGGTTGCTCTTGGCACATCGATCGTTATGCTTGCAACAATTGTTCTTGGATTCATCCTTGTCGGTTCGCCAATGCAACAGCGCAAAGTGCGTTTTGACGACACTCGAGTGCAAGATCTCTCCATGATTCAAAGCCAAATCACGAATTACTATTCGTTGAAACAGGCTCTTCCTTCAACACTCGCAGACCTCACGAATCCATTGATGGGCTTCTCTGTTCCTGTCGATCCGAATACTGGAGCCGCATTTGAATATACCGTGAAGTCTTCGTTGTCCTTCGAGCTCTGCGCCACATTTGAAGCGAACTCAGTCACAAATGACAGTAACGTGATAAAGGCGATGCCGTATTATGACGGGTATAATCGTTCATTCGACGAGAATTGGACGCACGGTGTTGGCAGAACGTGTTTCACACGAACCATCGATCCTGCACTGTATCCGCCAGTATCGGGAACGGTTACTCCAGTGAAGTTGGTTCAGTAGAACATAAAAAAGCCCTGTCATTGCGACAGGGCTTTTTTATTTACTTTGCGATTTGGAACGTGTCCTTTTGTGTAATATTGTAATGCTTCGCGGCGCTGGATCCTTGTACGACGAGTTCGAGGAATCGGTTGTTGCCGTAACCGGAACTTCCCATGGTTAAGCCGGTTTGATAGTTCGGAACCGTGCGAAGCTGTTTGTAACACGTTGCCTTGATTGCAAGTCCGTTCAAAATGATTTCACGCTCTGCACCTTCTTCGAATTGTATATCTGCTGGAAGCAATGTCGTTTTGCAGTTGCCAAATGAGTCGATGCGCCATACGTCGAGTGCAGCATCGGGAATGTCCGCAAACATAAGTTTTTCAGCAGGCGCTTCTTTTTTGTCCCACACAATCCGTGCTAGGCGGGGAAGATAGTCGAAACTGCGGAATTGCGATTCTGCGGCACGGTCGATAATTTCTTGGCTGTATCCGCCAAATGCAAGTACATCGCGAATGTTTGTAACATTGACGTGATCCGCAAGCCCAAACTTTTTCAGGAGTGACAATACTTCACCGTCGATAGTACAGACGATAAGAATCTTCCCAATCCACAAATATCCAAACGGTGTGCCATTTGGCCACTTGCGTGCCGCGCCATGGCGTGGAGCCACGTTTACCGCGATAATGCCTTCTTGGTCGTCTGAAGCATCCAGCACGTCGATAAGATTCCCTGCGGCCTCAATGTCGCTCGACGCACCGGTAAAGTTGGAAGGAACTCCTGGAAACAGCACGCTGTAACGGGTTTGCTGACGAACCTGCGCATTTCCGTCCGCACAATCGGTAATGATAGAGATAAACATAAAAAAAAATATATCGAAAATTCTTGGCTAGTATTACACAAAAAGTTGAAACAATCAAGTGAATGTCGTATACTATTCGCGATTATGTCGAACGCTACAGAAATTATTATCTTCTACCGATACGTACGGATTTCGGATCCGAAAGCATTTGTCGCTCGTCAGCGAGAGATGTGCGAAAAACTGGGGCTTTTTGGACGAATCTTGATTGCGGAGGAGGGAATAAATGGCACGCTTGAAGGGTCGCTTTCCGCTATCGCTGAGTATGAATCCTGGATGCACGCCTTGCCTGAGTTTTCGGACCTTTGGTTCAAGTCGAGTCCTGGTACGGGAGACGCGTTTGGGAAGCTTGTCGTCAAACTTCGGAATGAAATTGTCGCGACTGGATTACCGAAAGAACGCGATATCGATCCCAACGTTCTTACCGGAACGCACATCGATCCTGTACAGCTGAAACAATGGATTGCGAATGGTGAGGATTTCGAAATCATCGACATGCGCAACGAATACGAGTACGCTGTAGGCCACTTTGCGGGAAGTAACAATAGTACGATGGGAAACTTTCGAGATTTGCCGAACATTGCTAAGAAGTTTGATCATCTCAAGAAAAAGAAAGTGCTTACCGTGTGTACATACGGCGTTCGGTGTGAAAAAGCGTCGGGATTTCTGAAGCAAGAAGGATTCGAGGATGTGTATCAGTTGAATGGCGGTATTGGTACATACATGAAGCAATTTCCTGGTGAAGATTTTTTAGGATCGTTGTACGTGTTCGATGGGAGAATGACTGAACAATTTACTAAGAATTATATGGTGATAGGGGAATGCACATCGTGTTCGAGTAAAACAGAGCGTTTCGGAAACTGTGCGTGGGACGAATGTCACAAGCAGCTCCTCATTTGTATGAACTGCGCAAAACACGCCAAGGGTATTTGGTGTACGGACGATTGTATGGTTGGTGCGGCAAGTGGTGTGCCGGTTCGATAGAACGTTCTAATATTATCGCTATGGACCACGGTAACGTCATTATCCGATTCGAGAACGTGAGTTATGCGTACGACGGGGATTATCCTGTGTTGGACGACGCAAATTTTAGTATCCGAGAGAATAGTAAAATTACCGTGATGGGTCAAAATGGTGCAGGAAAGAGCACGATTTTTAAGATGATTTTGGGGGAGATTCTGCCAACAGGCGGACAGATTCATCGGCAGAAAGGCTCGACCATTGCGATTGGTCGGCAGGTAATGGGACGGGAGCATCTTACGGAAACGGTTCGTGAATTTTTTGCACATGCGTTTTCGGAAATTACGTACGACCTTGATCGTCGTATTGCCGATGCTCTTGAGGCGGTGAATCTTGTTGCGCCACTCGAAAAAATTATCAGTGAGTTTTCCGGTGGCCAGCAGGCGCGATTACTTCTTGCCTACGCACTCATTCAAGAGCCAGACATTTTGCTCCTTGACGAGCCGACGAACAATCTTGATCACGATGGGATTGATCACCTTACCGGTTTTTTAATGATGTATCAGAAGACGGTTTTGGTTATTTCCCACGACGCCGACTTCTTGAACGCGTTTACGGAAGGCGTGTTGCATTTGGATGTGTATCGTCATCAAACTGATATTTACGTTGGAAACTATTCGGATGTTATTGAGGAGATTGCGGCGCGTGTGGAACGCGATCGTGCAAAAAATGCACAGTTGTTGAAGGAGATTCAAGACAGAAAAGATAAAGTGAACTTTTTTGCGAACAAGGGAGGAAAAATGCGAAAGCTTGCGAGTAAGTTGAAAGATCAAGCGGAGGAAGCGGAAGAAAACATGGTGGACGTGCGGCGTGACGACAGGACGATTCGTGATTTTACGATTCCTACACAAGATTTTGTGGAGACGATGGTAACGATGTCCTCCGTGAAGATTATTAAGAATCATGAACCACGGGATGTAAAAGTTCATGTTAAACTTCGTCGTCGCCATAAGCTTCTTGTGTCTGGTGCGAATGGCATTGGCAAGAGCACGTTGCTTCGAGCGTTGGCAGGTGGAAAAACGGATGGGCTGCTTATCGATCCAGGTGTGAAGGTTGGATATTATAAGCAGGATTTTTCCGGACTCGATTTTGAGCAAACGGCGTACGAATCGTTGGCTTCCGTGATGGAATTGCCGTCGAATGAAACGTTGCGCTCGGTTGCATCGCAATTTCTTTTAACCGGTGCTGTGCTTCAGAATACGGTGGGATCGTTGTCCGAAGGTCAGAAGGGCTTGTTGTGCTTTGCGCGATTCGTGTTGCAAGAGCCGGGATTGTTGATCCTCGACGAGCCAACGAACCATATCAACTTCCGTCACCTACCTGTGATTGCAAAAGCGATCGACGCGTATCAAGGCTGTGTGATTATGGTAAGCCACGCGCCAGAGTTTGTTTCATTGATTACGTTTACGGAAACTTTGGATTTGAACACATTGTCGTAATATTCATCAACTCTTCATGTGAGTTCGGTATACTGAATATATTCAGTCATTGCGAGGAGGGTAATCCCAACGCGGCAATCCAGGTTCACCAAGATTGCCGCGTCGAATGAATACATTCTCCTCGCAATGACGAACCCTATTTTTATGAAAATTCTCGTCGTTGAAGATGAACAAAAATTAAACGGCGCGATTGTTCAAGGTTTGCGTAGTCGTGGCTACACGGTTGATGCAGCTTTCGACGGGGCAGAGGGGGAGGCAATCGCGCGACAACATGCGTACGATTGTATTGTGCTGGATGTGATGATGCCGGTAATGGACGGTTTGACCATGTGTAAGGACCTTCGATCCCATAATATTCAAACTCCGGTACTTTTTTTAACGGCAAAGAGCGACGTTCATGAAAAGATAGAAGGATTCAACGTGGGCGCGGATGATTACTTAGTGAAGCCATTTTCCTTTGATGAACTTGTTGCCCGACTTCGCGCTATTACGCGTCGAGCACCAAATGTGCAGGAAGATGTTTTGAAAATCGACGAACTCGCGCTTGATACGCGTTCGCAAATCGTGACGATTGCAGGGAAGGTGATCGATCTTACGCTGCGTGAATATGCGCTGCTCGAGTATTTTCTTCGGAATCAGAACACTGTTATTACGCGGGAAGATATCCTTACGCATGTGTGGGACCGGTTTTACGATTCGTTGAGCAATGTGGTGGATGTTCATTTAAAAAATCTCCGAAAAAAATTGCCAAAGGCGTATGCGAAACGTATTCAAACGGTTTGGGGCAAAGGATACCGAATCGTTTCATGAGCATTTTGAACGGACTCGTTCTGGATTAACGGCAATTTACATTGCGCTGCTTGTTATTATTTTGGTCATTTCTGGTGCGGTTACTCGAGCGGTGTTTTCGCAGCGGCTTGATCAGCGTTTTGCGATTATTTTTCAAAATGGCGATCGCTTGCATCCGGTTGTGCTCCCGATCGATGCGGATAATGTTCGGCAAGATTTGTCGAGTACGTTGTTTTTGGTGAATGGTGCATTGGTTATTTTTTCAGCAATTGCGAGTTATTGGTTGGCAACGCGAACGTTGAAGCCAATTCAGGATGCCTATGAGAGGCAGCGACAGTTTTTGAGCGATGCTTCGCACGAGCTTCGAACGCCGCTTGCGATTCTTCAGGCGAATTTAGAAAATGAGCGTGATTCTGGATCCGCTGATTTGAAAGCATCGGCGGAGAATCATCTTGAGGAAGTTGCACGGATGAGTACGCTCGTTCGTGATGTCCTTTCGCTTTCAAAACTCGAGCATGCTGTGGATCATGCAGAGCGGTCGGTGTTGGTGTTGAACGACGTTGTGCAAACGGTTGTGGATCGTTTGTCTGCCATTGCTGCGCAGCATAGGATTACGTTAACGTTCGATGATGCTGCGGAAACGTTTGATGTTTGCGCTACAGAAGAACCGCTCATTCGAGTATTGACGAATATTGTTGAGAATGCAATTTTCTACAATCGACCGGAAGGATCGGTAACGCTCTCTTTGCTTCGCAGTCGAAACGATGTTGTTGTTGCAGTAAAGGATACCGGGATTGGTATTTCCGAAAAAGATGTTCAGAAAATTTTTGATCGTTTTTATCGTGCGGATAAAAGTCGATCCCGTCGCACAGGTGGAAGCGGATTAGGCCTCTCAATTGCGCGTCAAATTGTGGAATCGTTCGATGGAAATATTACGATGGAAAGTACTGTTGACGTTGGTACCACGGTACGAATTATACTTCCTATCCATGGTGCTTCATAATTTCTTCACAGGCATTGTTTTACGGTGTCGCCGTTACTCTTAATCGAAACACTTTATGACGCGAACACAGAAAATGATGGCAATGTCTGCACTTCTTGCAACGTTTGGTGCTTCGGCGGTTGGTGTTGCAACAACGTTTGCTGCATCTTCAGGATCGAACACTAGCCCTATGCAGAATATTGTGACAGCGATTGCTACAAAATTTAATTTGAATGAGGCAGACGTTCAGGCGGTCTTTGATGCCGAGCGTGTTGCGCATCAGGCTGAACGCGCTGAGCATGAGGCTGAGCGCTTGACGCAAGCGGTAACTGACGGAAAACTTACACAGGCGCAGTCCGACGCAATCACGGCAAAGATGGCTGAAGAAAAGGCATTCTTTGAGAGCATAAAGGATATGTCCGATGCCGATCGCAAGGCAGCATTCAAAACGCATGGCGAGGAAATGAAAGCGTGGGTAACCGCCAACGATATTCCTCGGCAGTTTATGCCTTTTGGCAGACCTATGCATGGAGGTCGTGAGGGAATGCATCGTGGGAAAATGATGAAGGACCAACGAATGGATCAGCAGAATCAGGATCAGTCTGGTTCAGGGGGCGAAAATGACACACAAGAAAATTAAGTACTGTAGTAGAGCCGCCGTGAAAACGGCGGCTTTGCTATTCACAGGGTGTAATTGTGAAGGATGATCATATTTCGTATACTGCTCTCAAAAATTTCTATGACCAATTCTGTAAAGCGTGCGGCAATTGTGGTTGCGGCGCTGCTCCCAATACTTGTACTTGGATGGTTTGTTTTGAAACCAGAAGACTCTGCTTCATCAGAAACTGTTGCGACGACATCGCCTTCTGGCTCCACAAATACGGTGCCTCCCGCTGCTCCGGGTGCGGCAGGATCTGGCGCTCAAACATCAGTAACTATTACGCCTGCATCATCAACTACAGCGTCGGTGACAACAGCATCTGTATCCACCTACAACGATGGTACGTATACCGCAAACGCATCGTACAATACTCCTGGTGGACCACAGGATCTTGGCGTGAGTATTACCCTGAAGTCTGATGTTATTACCGAGGTGACTATTACAGAAGGCGCAAAGGATGCAGTTGCCCAGAAATTTCAGGATCAGTTTGCTGCGGGGTACAGGGTTCTTGTGGTGGGAAAGAATATTGACGATGTACAGCTCACAAAAGTTTCTGGATCGTCGCTTACTCCTGGAGGATTCAACGATGCACTGAATGCGATTAAGGTTCAAGCCACGGTGTAGTATGGTGTGTCGAAAGGACTTTGAAGCGATTGGTACGCATTGGTGTATTGATCTTCCAGAAGCACTCGACGCACAACGCGTCGAGTGTGTTTTGAAAAAGATTCATGATCGGATTGAGGAATTCGACCGTGCGTATTCGCGATTTCGTGTGGACTCGATTGTAACGCAGATGTCGCAACAATCCGGTCGGTTTGCGTTTCCTGCTGATAGTGCTTCGATGATGACGTTCTATCGGAGACTCTACGATTTGACGGACGGTGCGGTAACGCCACTGATCGGAAATGTGCTGTCGGATTCAGGATACGATGCGGCCTATTCGTTACAGCAGAAATCGATGATGGTTCCAAAAGCTTGGGATGAGGTGATTCGGTTCCACGGTGAATCGATTGAGACATCGGAGCCGGTGTTGTTCGATTTTGGTGCTGCGGGAAAAGGATACATCGTCGATATTATTTCTGATCTCATCGAAGCGGAGGGAATCAATTCCTATTGCGTGGATGCTGGTGGAGACATGCGGTATCGGAGTGTGGTCGATGAGCCGTTGCGCGTTGGTCTTGAGCATCCCATCGATACCAAGCAGGTCATAGGCGTCGCATCGATCGTGAATCGAAGCATTTGTGGATCCGCGATGAACCGGCGTGCTTGGGGAGATTTTCATCATGTGATTGATCCGCGAACGCTGACGTCGCCGAAGCATGTCCTGGCCGTGTGGGTGGTTGCAGAAACAACGATGATTGCTGATGGGTTAACGACGGCGCTCATGTTCGCGACGCCCCATGTTCTGCTTCAGGAATTCGATTTTGAATATGCAATAGTGCATGCGGACCTATCGCTTTCCGTATCGTCGAGCTTTCCAGCGGAATTTTTCGTAACATAATCCTTACCTCCTGATGCTTGCAGAGAAGCCGTTGTCGCTCTATTGTCTTGGTACGAATCATTAATGTCTTCTATGGAAACGCTCTTCTTGGTGTGTCAGATTGTTCTTGGCGCGTATTTCTTCTTTTCCGGTGTTGAGCATTTTACGAAAGCAAAGGGGCTTATTGACTACTCAAAGTATAAGAAGGTTCCGATGCCAGAAGTTGGCGTGTATCTCAGTGGCGTGGTGCTCGTTCTTGGTGGACTCGGGATTGCAACGCAGATGCAACTGTTCTGGAGCTATAGTTTGCTTGCTGTGCTACTTATTGCCTTTGCGGTGATGATTCACGACTTTTGGAAGACGACAGATGAAAAGCAGAAGATGACGGATAAGATCATGTTTCAAAAGAATATTGCTATCGCTGCGGCGCTTCTGATGTTGCTTGCGAAATAGGGAATATACATTTCGACGGGGCGTTTTAGTTGATTGCCAGAATCGTATACGTTGTTCTGCGATCGCCGACAGTAACCTCGACTACCGCACCGACTGATTCTCCAAGTAACGCTTTACCAATGGGAGAATGATGGGAAATTTTTCCTTTGAGTGGGTTGCTTTCTTGTGAGCCAAGAATTTCGTAGGTGTAGATTGCGGTACCAATCCCAATTGTGACGATCGATCCGATACGAACAGTTTTTGATCCAGCGTCGTGCACGATGGGGATGGCGTGATTGATTTTTTCGGTGAGCGACAGAATTCGTCCATTAATTCGTCGAAGGTTCTGTTTTGCCCATTGGTATCCTGCGTTCTCTGAAAAATCGCCCATCTCTCCGGTGCGGATGACTTCAGCTGCAGCAACGCCTCGTTCGGTAGAGGTAAGACGAACCAACTCGCGTTTCATGGACGCGATGCGTTCTGGGGTAAAATGCAAATCTGGCTCTTCGGTTTGTTGTCGTTCGAGTTCTTTTTTACGGGTAGGAAGACGCATGCAAATAGTGTACGCTGTTGCCCATGTCAAAGCCACTCCTTGATGTGAAAGGGTTAAAGAAATCGTACGGCAAACAGATTGTCTGCGACGATATTGGGTTTGTGGTGGGCGAGGGGGAGCACATCGCGCTTATTGGTCGTAATGGTGCCGGAAAGACCACGCTGTTGCACATGCTCATGGGTATTGAGGAATCTGACGCTGGTGTGGTGCAGCTCATGCCGTGGACAAAACTCGGGATGATTGCGCAGCACGATATTTTGCCTAGCGATGTATC
>CALRAI010000024.1 GCA_943350635.1 Candidatus Uhrbacteria bacterium | reverse complement strand
CCACCGTTTTTCGTGGTTTCGGGGTTCAGCTCCCGTTACTCCGATGATCGGCTAATCATTTTGAATCTATGCTGGACAAGTCCGCAAAGGAAAAGCTCATTAAAAAGTTCCGAACGCATGATTCGGACACGGGTTCTCCACAAGTGCAGATCGCCATTTTATCTGCAGAAGTGAAGGAACTGACCAAGCACCTCAAAACCCACCGCAAGGACTTTAGTTCCCGCCGCGGTTTGGTGAAGAAGGTTGCAGAACGTCGTCGTTTGCTCAAGTACTTGGAGCGCGAAAACGCTACTGCGTACGCAGAGCTCATCGAAGCACTTGGTTTGAAGAAGTAACACACCATCCCGTACGTCTCATCGTGATACGATGTGGACGTGCGGGATTTTCACTATTTATCCGCGGCCCATTTTTCGCCGCCATTTCTATGCTGTTACTCGACACCTCCACCCGCCGCGTCGGCGTTTTCATCGACGTACAAAACATGTATTACAGTGCACGCAACATTTACGGTGCTAAAGTCAATTTCGGTGCCATCGTCAAGGCTGCAGTCGGCAACCAAAAGCTTGTTCGAGCCATCGCCTACACCATTTCCACAAAGACTGGCGAGGAACGTCCATTTTTCGAGGCTCTCCAAGCCATGGGAATAGAACTCAACACCAAAGAATTGCTCGAATACGATAGCGGTCACAAAAAAGGGGACTGGGACGTAGGAATTACCATCGACGTGGTTCGTATGCTCGATATGGTCGACGTTGTCGTGATGGTTTCCGGCGACGGCGATTATTGTTCGCTTGCCGAATACGTCAAAAGCCGTGGCCGCATTTTCCATGTGGTCTCATTCCGCGAATCCACCTCCGGAAAACTCGTCGATGTCGCCGATATCTACACAAATCTTTCTCTCGATAAAAAAGCATTTCTTATTGGCAACGTAGAACGTCATCGCACACCACAACATCATCTTTCTTCCTCAACCGACACATTCGACGACGTTATTGCAGAACAAGTTGCGAATCGCGCCCTCGATGTTCCAAAGAAACCGATCCGTGAAGAAAAACCCACACGAATCGAAGCGCCAAAGCCAAAACAAATGCATATTCCCGCAGCGCCAATCGCAGCAGCAATATCGATCGCGCCAGCTCCGTCAGCATCATCGACAGCAAACGTTCCAACACCCATCGCTCCAATGCGATTCAATAAGAAACCCGCAGCACCACAAAAGTCCCCGTCCTTCACCAAGGTTTCGGACGGCAAGCAAGGTCGCGGCCGTCCACGAAAGTCACGACCAAATCCTAACGTTCCGCAACTTCCCATGAATGCGTAATCGGCACGGTCGAGAAATACTTTTTCTCGACCAGCCACATCACTCATTCATAATTCTCTTCATCGAGTCCCGACATCGGACAGCGAGCACTTCATCGCCATTGGCGCGATCGAGTTCTTTTGTCTGAAGTCGGTCTCGCATATTCACTATGGAAACGCCAACATACGAAATTGAAATCGGAGGAAAACAACTCAAGGTTCAGATTGGAAAATACGCACGCGCCGCAAACGGCAGCTGCACCGTGCAGTACGGCAACACCGTGGTACTCGCAACCGCAGTCATGAGCAAAGAAGCACGTCCAGGAATGGGGTATTTCCCGCTCATGGTCGATTTTGAAGAAAAGCTCTACGCCGCAGGTCGCATTAAAGGATCACGATTCATCAAGCGCGAAGGTCGCCCTACAGACGAAGCCGTACTCGTGGCACGATTCATCGACCGCGCCATTCGTCCGCTCTTTGATTCCCGCATTGAAAACGACGTGCAAGTTATTCTTTCCGTCCTTGCCTTCGACGGCGAAAATGACGCAGACATTCCAGCCCTCATCGGAGCATCAATCGCACTTCATATTTCCGATATTCCATGGAACGGACCAATTGCTTCGGCTCGCGTAAACGATGTTGAAGGAAAACTCGTCATCAACGGAACATACGCACAACGTGAAACAGCAAACTTCGACATCGACGTTGCCGGAACCCCATCCAAACTCATCATGATGGAAGCAGGAGCAATGCAAACACCAGAAGCGGACGTTCTTGCAGCTATCGAATTTGGTCAACAGTCCCTCGGACCAGTCATTGAATTCATCGAAAAAATTCGATCAGACATCGGCAAACCAAAAGTAGACCTGTTCACCCCAAAGAACGATGAGCAGAAAGCAGCAATCGCGCACAAACTCGAAATCGTCGATCGTGCCAACGCAATCATGAAGCCGCTCATGCAAGAACTTTTCCTCGACGCACCAAAGGCAACAAAGTCCGATCGTGCTGTTGCGAAAGACACAATGAAAAAGCGATTAGTAGAGACCTGTAAGGCCGAAGGAATGGAAGATGTGGACATCGCTATTGCGAAATCTGCTCTCTATCCGTTCATCGATTCCGAAATCACTCGTTTAATTCTCGACGACGGAAAGCGTGTGGACGGTCGCGGTATCGACGAAGTACGATCGTTGGTCTCCGAAGTAGGTCTCTTGCCTTGCGTTCACGGCAGCGGTCACTTTATGCGTGGCGAAACACAAGTGTTATCAATCACAACGCTCGGAGCTCCGGGCGACAAACAAACACTCGATGGCATGGAACTCGTCGGCGAAAAAAGCTTCATGCATCACTACAACTTCCCACCATTCTCCGTGGGTGAAGCAAAGCCGCTTCGCGGAGCAGGTCGTCGGGAAATCGGTCACGGCGCACTTGCCGAAAAAGCGATCGAACCCGTACTTCCAAAGCTTGAGGACTTCCCATATTCCATTCGCGTGGTTTCCGAAGTGCTCGGATCCAACGGATCAAGCTCCATGGGATCAACATGCGGAACCAGTTTAGCCCTCATGGATGCTGGTGTTCCTATCACTGCACCAGTTGCTGGAATCGCCATGGGCATGGCAAGCGACGGCAAGCGATACCGCGTTATTACCGACCTTCAAGATCTTGAGGACGGCGAGGGCGGCATGGATTTTAAAGTGACCGGAACAGAGAAGGGAATTACCGCAATTCAGCTCGATACCAAGACCGACGGACTTCCTCGTGAGGTCGTCATTGAAGCAATCACAAAATCACGAATTGCTCGACTTCAGATTCTCGATGTCATGAAGTCAGCGATCGCTACGCCACGTGCAGAACTTTCACCAACAGCTCCACGAATTCTCAAACTCCGCATTAATCCAGATCTCATCCGCGTCGTTATCGGTAGTGGTGGAAAAACCATTAACGAAATCATCGCAAAAACCGGCGTAACCGCAATTGACATTGAAGACGACGGACTCGTGATGATCACCGCAGTAGACGGTGCAAGCGGACAAGCAGCACTCGAATGGGTCACGAATCTTACTCGGGAAGTGAAGGCCGGTGAAACGTTCGACGGGGAAGTGGTTCGACTTATGGACTTTGGTGCATTCGTGCAAATTCTTCCAGGAAAGGACGGTATGGTTCACGTTTCCGAGCTTGCGCCATGGCGCGTGGAAAAAGTGTCCGATGTCGTAAATGTTGGCGACAAAGTGAAGGTCATCGTTAATGAGATCGACGAAAAGGGCAGAATCAACTTGTCGATGAAAAAGGCAGTCGGAAACGTATACACAGACGAAATGCGCGCAAAAGCATCGTCAGCTCCTGCCCCAAAGCCCCGAACGTAAATTTTCATGAAACCGTTCCTCCGTATTCCCATGCAGATGAACCCCACCCGCCAGAAACTCTGGCGGGTGTTGCGCGTTGGCAGCATCATTCTTGCCGCGTGGAGCGTCGTTTGCGGACTTCATCGAATCCACATCGGTTTCAGCGATCTCGTCGCGCCACCAACGATTACCGTTCTTCATTTCACAAAAAACGATCGAACAATCGCACATCTCCGTTTGCTCACACAAGGAATGAATATCGTCCCAGGAATTCCACTATCACTTGCCGATGCTCTCAACAAAGGCAATCGCTCCATAAGCGTGTGGTTCGCGGACGAAGGTTCAACCACTATCCTTATCGACCAAATACTGTCCGATACTGACCTAGCCGCATTACAGGCATTCGGTGCAACTGTCGCCCAGGAAAATGGCTACACGATCATTTCAAATGCAACAATCACCACCCCAATTGAAACCAATCTCTTCCGTGGCGCGATAGCAACAATACGAACCAGTACCGACGGCACGCTTGGTCAAGGCGCAATCCAAACAGGAATCACTCTCGAAAGTCACACCGCAACACTTCATGGCGCAGGACTCCTTACCGCACCAAACCTCGACAAACCCATTACGGAGAATACTGTATTCTCAGCACAACTCTCTGACAGCGACATTGCAACATTTCTTCAAAAGTCATTTACACAAAATACACCCGGAATGGCGTCGCTCTTCGCGCTTGCCGGAGCCAATGGCATTTCTGCACAAATTCATATTGGATTAAACACTTCGTACACATTCTCCATACCGCTCACTCCAGAAACACAAAGTCTCGCAAATGAAGATGCACTCACACAGCTTGCAAAAGAACTCGTTGAAGTGCCAACGATTAAAGGAATCGTCACATTCCTCGACGACGGAAGTCGATCAACAACTCTCCGATCACGCGAGGAAGCAGTAGTCGTCGTGCGCGACGATGCACCGTATCGATTCATCACGGCAACATCATCTCAAGGCGCGGCATATATCACACAAACACCAACAGTACTTACCATAAGCAACTCTATTCAAAATACTGAAACACTCAACAGGCGTTCCAATGAATGTCTTCCAAATACACGGGCATTTGTACGTCCAAACGATCTCCTCTCAGCCCTTCGCATTCAAACACAGTACGAATCATCCTCACTCGCAACAATGCTTTGGCGCGTGAATGAAATCGCAAGTACATCGTCCACAACACGAATCTGCATCGCACCGTAAAAAATGTGCTATAGTTTTTACAGTTCCTTCTACAATTCCTCTGTGCTGTGAGAGGTAGTTTGCCGAAGCCTCAAAAAATATTCATTCAATGCTTCGGAGAACACTTCACTGCTGTACTTGGTGTAAAGAAGCATTTGGGCGTCCATGGATTGAATTGGTATGTACCCTGAAACCATGCCAGCCCGCACCGCGGTAGAGCAGATTCGGAAATGGAAAACGTTGTTGCATGGTGCCTATGTGGTGTTGAGTTCTTCCGATCATCGTCGTGATCGGCAAAACCCAACGCCTCATCAAAAGGCTCCATCTCGATAACAGACTCCCTTGAGGGCGAGCCCGGGACGAAACTCTGCACTCTTGCACTGTTCATAGCCCGAAAGTCGCCCTCTTGCTATTTTTCACCTCTTTCTCTATTGTCGAACCCTACTAGCCACAGAATTATCACCTTTTCTATGAAAAAAGCATTTGTTGCAGAAATGGAGGCCCTTCTCCACGCCGAACGTGAAAAAATCGTAAACGAATTAGTTCGCGTTTCCCCACGCGTCATTGCTGGCGACGCGTTCGACGCCGACTATAATACTCTTGGAGACAAAGAGGATGAAAGCGCAGATAAAGCCGCAGAAATTGGAGACAATCTTTCGTTAGAAAACGAACTTTCCTCTGCGTTACGGGACATCGACAGCGCATTGAAAGCCATCACCAACGAAACATACGGAACGTGTAAATACTGCAAGCAGCTCATCGACGAAGCAAGATTGAAGGTTCGCCCAACATCAACAAGCTGCGTTGCGTGTAAGAAAACACTTACTCAAGAAATGTAACCTCCCACATCGAGCTCCGGCTCGATGTTTGGTTGTATGCCAAGATTGATGCTCACAGTCGGCACTATCGGAATCAGTGCTCTCACAGTGGCGGATGCAATATTCAAATATTTCGCGATCACGCATCTCACCGATGGACGATCCGAACGTCTCCTTCCGTTCATCGATTTTACGGTACATCGCAATCCAGGCATTACTGGCGACATTGCGATTCCGTTATGGATCGTGATCCCGCTCACGATTGGCATTCTGCTGTTTCTCGTTGATCGCGCATCAACAACCTATCGCAAAAAACCAATCACATTCTTTGGAATCCTCGCCGTCATCGCAGGGGCCACAAATAATCTCATCGACCGTATTATCAACGGATTCACCACCGATTACCTCATGTTTTTTTCAACATCAATCATCAATCTCAGCGACGTTGTAATTATTGGAGGAGCACTCATCATCATGGTGTACAATGCAAACAATCCCCAGGCGCAGTGCACCCTTATTCCATCGTCCCCGCCAATACACCAGTATGGCGTCGTTTCGCGTATGTTCCGCAGCATTGTTCGGACTTTCCGCAACACCAGTCACCGTTGAAGCAGATATTTCCGCAGGGCTCCCACGATTTCAAATCGTTGGACTACCCGACGCCGCAGTGTCCGAAGCAAAAGATCGTGTTCGCGCAGCAATTCGTAATTCCGGTTTTCCGTTCCCACGCACCAGTGTTACCATCAACCTCGCCCCTGCCGACACAAAAAAACAGGGACCACTCTACGATCTCGCCATCGCACTTGCCATTCTTGGTGCACAAGGAGTTTTTACGAATTCCATCGCACTTGAACGAAGCATCGTTCTTGGCGAGCTCAGTCTAAACGGCAATATCCGATCAACCCGAGGTGCGCTACTTGCAGCATCGATGGCAAAGAAAGAAGGATACTCAAGTATTCTCGTTGCCGAAGAAAACACCGAGGAAGCGCGGCTCGTCACGCCACTGTCCGTTGTAACGGCACGATCGTTGAAGGATTGCGTTGAGCAAATCGAAAGGGGATCATGGCGCGAACTTCCAGCAATCATCGAAGGCGCGTCAGTGCGACACAACGAAATCGTCCAGGAATATGCCGATGATTTCTCGCTCATCGCCGGTCAGGGCCATGCGAAACGCGCACTCGAAATTGCCGCAGCCGGTGGGCATAACGTATTGCTCTCCGGACCACCAGGAAGTGGAAAGACTATGCTCGCCCGAGCGTTTGCGACCTTACTTCCTCCTCCGACCATCGATGAATCATTGGAAATCACATCAATTCACTCAATCGCAGGACTACTTCGAAATCAACGCATCATTCATCGGCCATTTCGATCACCACATCACACAAGCAGCGGCATCGCGTTGGTTGGTGGAGGAACACAGCCACGACCAGGAGAAATATCTCTCGCACATCGTGGCGTACTCTTCCTTGATGAATTTCCAGAATTCTCCCGAGCAGTTCTCGAGAATCTCCGTCAACCACTGGAGGACGGCACCATTGTTGTTTCACGAGCTTCGGGGAGCGTAATATTCCCCGCGCGATTCATGCTCATTGCATCCATGAATCCTTGTCCATGCGGCTTTGTAAGCGATCCAGGAATTGCCTGCACATGTACTCCAGGAAACATTCTCAAATATCAACAAAAAATATCCGGTCCCTTGCTCGATCGTATCGATATTCGTGTCGAGGTACCTCGCGTTGCATTCGACGATCTCACGTCCGCAGCACCAGCAGAATCCTCAAGTCACGTTCGCGAACGTGTCACGGCAGTTCGTGCGCTCACAAATGCGCGATACAAAAAAATTGGCATCTTCACAAACAGTGAACTGCGCTCCGCGCACATGAAAACATGGTGTTCTCTCACATCCGACGGCATCGCGCTCCTCAAAACTGCAGTTGAACGCTTACACATGTCCGCTCGCTCATATGGAAGAATCCTCAAGGTGGCTCGCACCATCGCCGATCTTGCCCACGAGGAACACATCGCCGCAAACCATCTTGCTGAAGCACTCCAATATCGGATCCGAAATGCTTAACGAATATATTCCAATGGATTCCGATAGTCGCGAGAACTTCGTGATCCAATTACCTCAAAATGAAGATGCGTGCCTGAAGAGTTTCCTGTAGAACCACATCGAGCGATAGGGGTTCCTGCAGTAACAGACTGACCAGTTTTGACGTAAATCGAATAATTATGTCCATATCGCGTAGATAGTCCGTTACCATGATCGATGATCACTAAATTTCCGTACCCACCCGATGGACCCTGGAACCTTGGGCCCGCAAAAGACACTACACCGTCTGCTGCAGCGTAATTATCATCCGTCGATGAACCATTACCATGACCATTACAATCGATGTCGACACCTGTATGGAACCAGCTCAAGCCGCGAACAATACTGTGCCCATCAGAGGGCCAAATCATCCTTGAGCTGCTCGACACTGCCGTTCCCGTTTTATTCGGCGCTGGGGCAAAAATTGACGCTACCGATGTTGGGCGCTTAATCGGCGCAGGAGTCGGTGGCGTGCCACCCGGAATCAGCAATTTTTGACCAACAGTAATCGCGCCAGCATCAGCAAGCGTATTTGCGGTCAAAACGCCTGCAGCATCACTGTTGTACATGGCTGCAATCTTCGTAAGATTATCGCCATTCTTCACCGTATGAACAACGCCAGAAACAGGAAGAATCGTTAGCGACTGCCCAAGTTTTAACACGCTCCGTGAGCTTAAATTGTTTGCCCATAGCACCGTATTCATCGAAATACCGAACCGAGCAGCAATAGTAGAAAGTGTGTCACCCTCAGCAACAATATAGGTCTCAACACCATCTCGTGGCGCAACACTCGCACTGGAACCAGAAGGCACGGCAACTTCCAGAGCGCCGCCGCCAGCCAAAGACGCCGTATTCACAAACATCGAGTCTTGTCCGTCTGTTGCGCCAGGAATTGGAGACAACGATGCGTCAGACAAATAATTCATCGCGCTTCCACGCAATGCTGCAGGATCCATGTCTGCGTATTCTTCAACCATTGGAGACTCTTCCTGCGTAATAACCGCATAAATCAAACTCTTATTGAACGCCTCAAGCGTTTCGGCACGAACCGTGTCCATACCAAGATTGATCGCGACAGTGCCGCCAACAACACTCAAAATCGCCACATGCATCATGGCGCGATTTGTCATAAAAAACATAAATCTGCTCTTCACTGGCCTGTACCAATGCGAAACGTGCTTTCGTGACGCAAACCCCACGCGATACACCGGTAGCACACCAACCAACAGTGCAAGACGAGCTACTGGCCGAAACACTACCGCAAAAAGCCGCACGCCCCGGAAAATGAGAAACTTCAACTTCAAAAGAAAGCGGACAACCACCAATCCGCAACGAACAAAAAATCGAGAAAAAGAGGTACTCACAACAAACACAGCGTAGCAAATTTCAGGTTCCATGACAACGAAATAACGATATATTTGGCTAACCTTCGCACGATTATTGACGCCGCCCGCATACTCGATATACTACGCAAACTTCATTCGATTTTTCCTTCTATGTCGCATACCATCGAAAATGTTTCTGATAATCTCATCAAAATTACTGTCGTTGTCCCAAAGGAAAAGGTCGTTGCAGCCATGCACGTTGCCGCGGAAGAACTTTCTCGCGTCATGAACATTCCAGGCTTCCGCCCAGGTGCCGCAAGTTACGACGTCGTGAAACAACGCGTTGGTGAAATGAAAATCCTCGAAGAAGCAACGGAAGAACTTATTCGCGCATCGCTTGCCGCAGCGCTCCTTGAGGAGGATCTCGACATCGTCGGCGCCCCGCACTTCGCTATGGACGTCATGATTCCTGGGGAAGATCTCATTTATAGCGCAGAGGTTGCCCTCATGCCAAAGGTAAAGAAGCTCGCGGATTACAAGTTATTGAGCATCGAGAAGAAGCCAACCGAGCCAACACAAGAGATGATCGATACTGCAAAGAAAGACCTTGCTCGAATGCAAACCAAGGAAACTCGCGCGGGCGCTGGATCGAAACTCACGGAAGGAAACAAAGCTGTTGTGAATCTCACCATGAAAAAAGAAGGCGTTGTTCTTGAAGGTGGTGAGAGTCAAAATCACGGCGTGTACACCAACGAACCACATTACATCGACGGATTTGTGACGCAAATTCTTGGCCTTGCAGAAGGCGACGAGAAAACCTTCACGCTGAAATTTCCAAAAGATCACTACCAAAAGCATCTTGCAGATCATGACATCGACTTCACCGTCCGCTTGAACGAAATCTTCACCATCGAAACCCCAGAAATCGATGATGAATTTGCAAAGCGTCTTGGACTCGAGAATGCAGCGAATCTTGAAGAAAAGCTCAAGGAAAATCTTGCAGGAGAAAATGTGGTAGAGGAACGTCGCCGACAAGAGCGTGAATGTCTCGATCTCCTTGCAAAGAAATCGGAATTCGACACCATTCCTGAAGTTCTCGTGAATCAAGAGCTCGAACGCATGCTCCGCGAGCTTGAACACTCCGTAGGCGAAAACGGCATGGAGCTGAAGGACTACCTGAAGTCGGTGGGGAAGACGATTGCAGAAACAAAACTCGACTTCGCACCAACGGCAATTACTCGCGTAAAAGTTGCTCTTCTCATTCGCGAGATCGGCAAAAAAGAAAACATCAGCGTCGACTCAGCAAAAGTTGATGCCGAACTCGACATCATCGCGGATCGTCTTGGGGAGAACAACGAACATCGCGCAAAAGTCTACGAACCAGAATACCGCGACTTCGTAGAATCCCAAATGCGCAACCGCGCCGTGGTCGATCACATCATGGGAGTAATGGTGAAATAACATCAAACACAAAAACGGAATCCCTTGATTCCGTTTTTGATTTCACCCTCAGTCATCCCCGCGCAGGCGGGGATCCAGAACATTTCAACGATGGATCCCCGCCTGCGCGGGGATAACCACTCTATAAAGTACATTACCGATATAATCGTCGCCGACCCGTTCCATTCTTCAAATTCGTATACTTTCGAAACTCACATCCAATGCCTTCCCAATTTTCTGCAGACAATCGGAGCGAAGCGCCATCAATAGTGATCCCCGCATCAAATGGAATCGACGTGAGCCTTACTGCAACATCGACGGGCTCCGATTTTGCATCTACCATCTTCATCGTTGGCATTGATCCAGGGCCAATAGGGAATCGATCAAACAGATCGATACGATCGGGAAATTGATACGCAACATCGATGAGCACTTCGGTCCAAAGAAACTCCAGATTAAATCCAAACATCGAAAGAATCTTTTTAACTCCATCAACCACATTCATCGACTCCCATGATTCGATCTCGCACACAATCGACTCCATAATCGACGGCAAATACTCGCAAATGAATCGCTCCCGATTCGGCGTCGCACTTTTCATAATCGTACTCACCGGAAACACATACGGCGTGCCATATCGCGGCCTCGACGACATCATGAGTCGATCGTAGAGGTCCCGATTTTGAATTGGATCAAACGATAACAATCCAACATGCTCAACCGTCTCCGGCCTCGCTACCATCCTGCAATAAAACATATTCAACAGCCACAATGCGAAGTCATCTCGTAATGGATTCAGTATCGTATGAATCTCGATCGTCTGCCGATCAAACTCCCGAAATACATTACAAAACCGATACTTCAGCAAAATCGGATCGCTGGTGTACGGCGCGCTCGACCCAGAAGCTTTCTTCTTCCATATTTCGATGCGTTCATGTGCAAAATTACAAACCTCCTCCACGGTCGGAGTCACCGCAATGGCCCTCCCCCTGCCAAGGCGTTTGACGAGCCTGAGGCTGGGCGAGGAGGACGAGAGCAAGGAGGGGATCGATTCGAGCTCACCAACATGCCGATCCCAGTGACGATACAAATTACGAATGTGGTTAGGAAGTTCCATAAAAAAAGTATATCGATGATCCTCAAAAAACTCGAATGCCAAAACACAAAATCAGGCTCACAGGACGTAATCCCACAAACCTGATTCGTTACGTTCGATTCTTTGGGTGCACGACGATTGCTCGACCAGAGAAGCACTCCATGAATTTCCACCAGGGCGTGACAACATGAGACTGCGTCTCGTTGCTCGCAAAGCCTGCTGAGTTATGGAGAATCACCGAATCGAGACACAGACCGTAGAGAAACACAAAGTGTCCCGAAGGGATCTTTGGCGCCTCTGCAATATCGGTGCTCCGAATTTGTGGCGACACACTCGCGAACACCGCACACTCATTGGTCATCATTGCCTTCGCAACACCAGCGGCCGTCATATCTCGCCGTGCTTCGGCAAAAAGTCCGAACTCGAGCTCGATGAACGTAGCGAGGCTCGCGTGGTAGGCGCCAATGATGCGGTTGTCGATATCGCGGTAAACGAGGTATTTCATCGCACGATCGTACAGTTCCTCGAGGCTCGGCACGATGAGGCCGAGGCTCAAGCAATACGATCGCACGCAGCACAGCGCGCACCAGTTGCTTTCCGGAAGTCGCCAGCGTTCCGGCGTCCATTCGGCGTTGATCCAGTCCTCAATGTTCTCACGAGGCTCGATTTGCGGAACGTAGAAGCGTTCGGGATTTTCCCGCATGCTAGTAATGAGAAACTCTTTCATGATTTGCTCCACAGGTGGTCCAGAGTTGTTCGAACATAAATCGTTGCGAGTCGGCAAAGGCTGCGCTTCGCATAATGAATCCGATAATTTCGCGGTTGTGATCCAGCATCGCCACGGTATTGCCGTAAATGTACGTTTCCGCATTGAATGCATTTTTGACGACGATGCGTGTTTGACGAAGCTGTGTGCGATCGGTGGCGAGTTCGTTCCGCGCCGACTCAGAGTCAGTCGCAATCACACGAATCGATATTCCGCGCCGAATCCGTTCATCGATGAAGTC
>CALRAI010000023.1 GCA_943350635.1 Candidatus Uhrbacteria bacterium | reverse complement strand
GTGCATACGAAATTCTTATCAAAACGGTGGATCTAGAAAAAACAATCATCGAAAAAGGCGCCATCAGCGAATACGACATGCGAGAACTCGGAAAAGCCCAAGGTATGGTGACGATGATTCAAGACGGCCTACTCAAAGCCGTGGACGGTGTAACATCGGTAGACGAAGTAAAACGAAACCTTGGGTTATAAGGTACAATGCAGGAAAATCCCTTTCCTATGGCAACCGATTTTCGTGCGTTATTAATTTCGGCAGGACTGCTTCCGAGTGAGGCAAAAGTCTATCTTGCCGCTCGTGAGCTTGGTTCCAGCACCGCGCAACACATTGCGGACAAAGCAAAAATTTCTCGCACCGCTACCTACGAAGCGATCGAGCTTTTGCGCAAACGTGGATTGATTGCGATTTCGACAGTAGGAAAAAAGAAGCTCTTCATTGCGGAGGATCCAGATCGTATTGTTTCGTATCTCAAAAAAGAACAAGAAAAATCGCAAAACACGTTACAAGATATTGAACGCTCAGTCGATGCACTCCGGCTACTTTCCGGAGGGACTCGACCAACCATGAAAGTGTACGAAGGAGAAGAGGCACTCCATGCGTATTTTGATCATGTCGCCCTTGTTAATCCAAAGGAGTGGCTCGAAATGACAAACGCCGATAATGTTTACGACCAAATTGATGAACAGACACTGCTGAAGGCACGGAAATCTCTTCAAACTATTCCAGCAAGTCGAATTTATCTTCTTTATCGAGGCACAAGAAAAAATCCTCGTGCCGGTGCAAATTTTGCAAAATTACCAGATTCGTACGGAAACTTTCATGGCAATATCTCTATATACGGCGATCATCTAGCACTCATTACATACGTTGGAAAAGTCATTGCAGTACTTGTCGAAAGTCCGATTCTCGCCCAAACAATGCGAACACTCTTCTGGGCAGCGTGGGAGTCAGCGGAAAAAGAAAAATAGTTTCTGAAATGCAGGCGGCGCGCTAACCTCGAAAGGTTAACGCGCCGCTCGTCTATACGCCTCCCATGGGTCACCTCGGGGTTATTGATTACGACACGTATCCTCAGGATGAGGACGAGCGTCGAGATCGGTGAATGCCTGCTTTTTGCAAACGGCAATGCTCTTGATCATGACGTTGTCCATCCTTTGAAATGCGAGCTAAGCTCGCGGCGTCGCAATGAATTCCCCGGGTGATACGATCTGTTTTTAGCAGGATCCCATCGTCCGTGTCCTCCGTAGCTGTGGGCGTCGCACTTACAAGCCAGGACGGCGTGCAAGAAATCGACCGAGAACTCTACCATAACAGTGACGAGTTGTCAATGTTATACCAAAGCAAAATACAGATAATCCGGCGCAAGAAGAGCGCCTTTTTTGTTTAAACTTAGCGAAATTATCGTAAAATTGAAAATTCACGTCCGGCACATGCTTGACATAAATATTTGGCTATGATAGAGTACTCGGTTCGCTGAACGGCGGACATTCACAACATGGTCTTCGGACCATTGGAGGCACACCCAAACCCGGGGATGATCGGAGCATACGCGTGAAGGATCATGCGTACCGAGCGTGCGGTAGAACGCACGAATACTTGTACGAACGGTTCATCACCGTAATCGGCTCAGCTACGTTGCCCTGCACAATGAGGGTCCGTCTGATGCGTACAAGAAGCATGTGAGATTCCGAAACGGAACAATCCGACTCACATGCAACCTCCCATTTCACCTTCACAACCATCCCGGAGCCACCATGGCCAATATCACCCTCCTCTTCCGCTGCGTTTTTACCGCGATCCTGATCGTGGCGTCGGTCGGAATGTCGATGATCGGCGCCGACTGCTGGGCATACTACGTCCAGCAGACTGTGCGGCTCGGCATGGATTCCCCGTGGCGGACGATCGCAAGCTTCGTCACCCTCGTGCTTTCGTGGCCGGCGTTCGCAGCGATGTGGGTGTCGGCCTGGGTGCACGGGCGGTAGAAGCGGCGACAGTCGCCACGAACGTACTCGGAACTCGTCGCACGCGATGAAGTTCCGGGGCTCTCGTTTCTCATGATTTCAATCGTGGGCAACGAGAGCGAAAGCTCAACCTCATCGATGGTATTCTCCCGTCTTTTGACCAATCACTGGCCAACAGTCGGGAGAATCTACCATCATGACCATCACCAAATCACTCGCCCTCGTCATCGCATCAACCCTTCTCACCGGCTGTGGCAGCTGGGAATACGCAATCACGAAAGTGGAGCTGAGCGCGAAAGCGCGAACCTGCACCTTCGACGTGGAGTTTCCCGAAGACTACAACGGCAGCGAACGCGGAAAGCAAACCCTTACCGTCACACCAATGACGGCAGAGGAAGTGGCATTCCGGCAGATCGGTCAAGCGTCGTACGAGGTCGGAAAACGTCTGCGCTACAAATGCGCGGAATACCTCGGAGGGTCGTGACCAACCACGGCGAGTTTCGGCGCCGTCCGAAACATCTCACGCCCTCGTGAACGATCGATACGTCGATCGTGTCGCGGGGCTTCCGTACTTCGTAACTTCGGTTATGGGATACGGAAGCGAAACACGAGAAGCACTCCATGCCTGTGCTTCTCGAATCGCCCTGGTGATGGTGGTAGTGCGATCTCTGTCGAAGGAGATCGCACTTTTTAGTTTGCGGACGTGCTATTTGGCCAATTTTGAACTTGCAGTATCGAAAACTTTTTCACCGTACCATGATGTACGCCTCAAAAGTTTTCTCACTGCGCGTCCAAACTTGTCGCAAATATCACGTTCGCAATATTTCAGACTCAAAAGAACAAAAATCACTTCAATGCAGCGAAGAAGGCATCTTTTGGAATAAAGAGTTCGTCGAGAACGCGGTAGAGTTCGTGCTTGTTTCGGGCAGAATCGCCTTCGTGAGAATTCAAATAGCGGGTGGTTTTGGATTGAAACTTAAGCTTTGGATGGGCGCCACCCATTTCTATAGTAACGCCGATGCGTTTCAGGGCACGAATCACCCGTCGCCAAGTAATACGACTTTCCAGCCACACCACACGATCACGCTTTTCTTGGGTATTCGTCCGATTCATCTCTGCAATCTGTTCCGCGATAGAAAGCTCACGAATTTTTGGTTGCACGGCTTGCAAATCTAGACTATCAACCGATATCTGATCGATATTTTGTGAGATACCACTCTCTTCTTCCTTCAAGACAACATCAGAATCAGCGCCCACAGGCGGTACCGGCGGAGCCTTCAAGCGCGCCTTTGGGGGACGAAATGCAACCTGCGTTTGCTCGTCCTTGGTTAAGCTCACAAACGGCATTTCTTTGATCTTCCCTTCCTCTACCGCCTGCAAAAGCCCACAAAATGCCGCATCACGAATGCGATCATACGCACCAGGATTTCCCATGATCGCAAATATTTCACGTCCACTCACCAACTGCATACCATCGGGAACCAATTCCCCAGTAATTCGAGAAAGCACAAAACGCGCGAGCACTCCCCCGGTAACCGGTGAATGAAGCTCGATACATCCAAGAATAAGTGGGTTCTGTGTGGAAAACGTTTGCAACGTTGCCTTCATGGCTTTTCCAGAACATTGCACGCCCGGCAAATCAATAGGAACCCCCCAATCTTCCGTAGCCTCATACGCGCCGTCTCTCAGCAGCTCAAACGCATCCTTTGCAGAATACTCCCGTATCGGGGCCTCACCCACCGCCTGATACTTCGCCGCGGCAATCACCGACTGTATCAAAATCTGCTGATGCACCGGTAATTCAGTCCGCTTCCGATGAACATCAGCCGCGGCATCAAGTCCGTTCGACTGCGCTTGCTGCGCTAATGAAATCAATAAAGAGTATTGCATCATCTCTGAAGTAAAATTCAGCGCAATTGGTCGACGATCCGCATCAAGACGCGCAATAATTCCATTCATATTCGCGTCAACGCGCTTTCCGAACCGTTCCCATTTCTGCACCACAGCCTCGTCCAAAATAAAACGACCGCCTCCTTCAAACTCCTCGTGCCGAGGTCGAAGAAGCAATGCCTCCTGCGTTCGCCAATACGCACGCATCATTCTTCCACCCGATTCAATCTCACGAACAAGATCTTCATTCAAAACACCTTCTGCTTCCATGAGATCGTTTAAATCTAATCCCGCAATTTGATCCTTTCCTGCCGCAAGCGCCATGTCCTCAAACGGTGTAACACGCTTAGTGATCGACGCAATTTTCTTTGGAAGTTTTTCTGGGAAATCCTGCGTAACCTGCACCAGGCTCTCAATACGCTTTCGTGGTGGTGGCGGAATGTTTTTCGCTACGGTTTTTGGTTCGCCAAACATAAAAATCCTCAAAAAATCTTACACCCATTTTACACCCTCGTACCAAATCGAATCATCGCCGTGCCCACAATCGCAGCAGTTTCTGCGCGCATCACTGTGTCTCCTATCTGAACAATCGTCGATCCTACCGTACGCAATACATCAATCTCCTGTTCCGAAAATCCACCTTCCGGCCCAACAAACAACGCAACCCGATCCATCTGCCGAACCACAGGCATCGACGACGATTCTCCAACAGACTCATGAAGCACAACACGATCATTGTTTTCTGTGCGTTCAATTGTCGCTTTCAACGACATTGGTTCACACACTATCGGCAATATCGTCCTACCCGATTGTTCGCTTGCCTCACGAACAATATCAATCCAACGCGCAGGAACATCTTTTGTTTTTTTCACCACACGATCAGTAATCATTGGAACAATAGTCGTTACACCAAGTTCGGTACATTTCTGTAACATCCATTCAAATGTATCCCGCTTCGTAATCGCCGCACAAATAGTAATCGTCGGCCGAAGAGCAGATCCTTTACGAATATTCACGATCGTTCCCAAAATCGCAGCCTTCGTCATTTCCGTAATAGTGCATTCAATCTCTGTTCCATCGTTTGGACACAAGCCAACGGTATCCCCAATCTTCATGCGCAACACCGAAACAATCTGTTTATGCATTGCTCCCGCGGGAATAGAAAACGCATCCGCGCTTTTGGCGATCCAGTCTGCTGGCACAAAAAAACGTGCAGTTCGCATATCTCAATAATGTATCACACCCCATCCTCGATCGAAATCGAACGGGAATTCTCCCCGGCATGCTCAATTTTAACGATATAGGTTGGA
Organism: Candidatus Uhrbacteria bacterium; assembly: GCA_943350635.1. GTDB lineage: Bacteria > Patescibacteriota > Patescibacteriia > UBA9934 > UBA9934 > CAIKHN01. The sequence goes on along the minus strand of CALRAI010000023.1, from coordinate 8,694 downwards.
TTCCACTCCACCGTTGGCAGTGCGTCAGGCCATTCCGCGATAATCACGGTATCAGACCCTCGATATGCATCAAGCTCCAGCGCACCAAGCTCTTCCTCCTTCGTAAATCGATAAAAGTCACAATGAACAACGCGACGGATCGACGAATGCCCTGGAACATCGTAGATATTCATTACGGTAAATGTTGGAGATTTTACACGAGCCGTGGATCCAAGCGCAGCGACAAGCCCCTGCGTAAACGTGGTCTTTCCTGCGCCAAGATCGCCAATAAGCGCCACAAACTCGCCGCCAACGAGTCGCTGAGCGAGCAAAGCTGCAACCGCCTGTGTTTCTTGAAAAGAATTCGTTACTTCTGTCATATATCTTGATTGGGATTCACCACGAGGGTTAGTGGATCCACCGCATTTTCCCCATGTTGTGCTCGATAATACCCAGCCACCGCAATCATCGCAGCGTTATCAAGAGTGTGTTGAAGCGCCGGAACATACACCGGAATCCCTCGATGCTCCCCCGCCTCTTTCAGTCGATCTCGTAAAACAGTATTCGCCGCAACTCCCCCAGCAAGCACAATCGACTTCGGCGCCAACTTTCCTGCAGCTCGCATTGTTTTTTCCACCAACGTTTCCACAATCGCTTCTTGAAAACTCGCAGCAATATTCGATCGAAACGTTTCGTCATGTATACGCGCATCATTCTTTCGTAATTCGTATAACACCGCAGTCTTCAAACCTGAAAAACTAAACATCGCGTCGTCACGATCCAGCATCGGGCGTGGGAAATGAAACACCTTCGAATCTCCTCGTTCCGCAAGTGCTGCAATAGCCGGCCCACCCGGATACGGTAGCCCAAACATCTTCGCCACCTTATCGAAGGCCTCGCCTGCTGCATCGTCCAACGTTTCACCAAGTCGCTCAAAATTGCCATGATCGTGCATCAGCACCAATTCTGTATGACCACCAGAAACAATAAGTGCGAGAACGGGAAACTGCGGAGGTTTTGAAGAAATCCAACTCGCGTAAATATGACCCTCAAGATGACACACCGGAATGAGCGGTTTCTTCCACGCCCATGCCAATGTTTTCGCAACCTCAACACCCACACGAAGCGCCGGAGCCAATCCTGGCCCCGCGGTAACAGCAATGGCATCAATTCCTTCGCCGTCAGCGCGTGCCGTTCGTGCCAACATCGAAGAAATCATTTCCAAATGCTCACGCGCAGCAACTTCAGGAATAACTCCACCATACGCAGCATGAATATCAATCTGACTCCGAACTAGCGATACTTCAATCGCAATATCATTGCCGGTCCCCTGCAGGATCGCAATTGCTGTTTCGTCACAACTCGTCTCAATTGCCAATATTCGCATACATCGTGCCTCATGATACTCTATATTCATCTATGGCTGAATACAAACCAATGTCCGATTCCGTATTTACTCTTTCCGAAAGCGTCCGCAAGGAAATCCTTGAGCACGCAAAGAGCGGATACCCCGATTTTAGCGTCGCCATTTCACTCGGCGCTGGAAAAATGACTGCATGGTGCTATCAAGGAGATCACGCACGTGAACGCGCAGAAGCCGCATGGGAAACGGTCTCAGATAAAGTGGAATATCTCAGCGACGTCAAAACCATTGCCCCAGGAATATTTGCATTTATCGGATAACGCTATGATGCACTTTGCAGAAAGTTTCGACGAAGCAGGGCATGAAGCGCATGAGCCACACATCCGCATGCAACAACAAATTGAATCCGCATTCGCCGATCATCGGTACCGCAGTGTTGGGGAAGGAAGCACCGGCCATGTTCGCATTATTTCCAAAAAGGATTCCGGTGGAGAAACCCCCTGGGTGGTAAAAACACGAATCGCGGAACCTCCTTCTCACGCGACGACGAAACGAACATTCAAAACCGAATGGCAAATGCATCAACAGGCATACACACTCATAACCGATGCCGCAGAAAAAGCACCAGGACAGTTCACAAGGATCCCAAAACCCATCGGCACCCTTGAAAGCGCAACGTCACACCAATCAATTCTCGAGTACATAGAAGGTGAAACACTTTTTGAGCGCGCATTGCGGTTCCTTCTCCTACGATATGCTGCTAGCGAGGAAGACGAACAAAACATCGCAACGGGGAATCGAGAGGAGCTGGTCAATCTCGCCGTAAGCGAAAATTACATCGATATCTTTTCCTCAGAAACGCAAAACGATATTCGCTTCGCGCTTCGTCAACCCAGCAGAACGATTCCTGCGCTTACTGAAGAACATTTTGAAGAAATCGTTGCTGCGGGAGGAAAAAGAAATAACGAAATTCCCTTACTTTCTCATAAGCAACATCGTCAACTCGAACGAACAATCGCACTCCTTCACGCAAATACCATAAGCCACGCAGATTTTCACCCATCGAACATCATGATGCAGAAAGACGGAACCATGGTGATTATTGACTTCGGACTTTCCCGAAAGGTAACAACATCAACACATAAAACATGCAGAGAAGACCTTGAATATCTTCAAACCTATAAAAAACTGTCTCTATGACCTACACCGAACAATCGTTCACGTTCCCAGAAATGACCGGGTTATCACAGAAACAAATCGAAGCGCATCTCAAGCTATACGCGGGGTACGTCAAAAACGTGAATACGCTCGCTGCAAAAGTTGATGAATACAAAAAGGATTCAGAAATAAATGCCATTGCGCTTTCCGAACTTACCCGTCGCTACGCCTTTGAATGGAACGGCATGCGATTGCACGAAACCTACTTTGCCGCTCTTGGTGGCGATGGCGCTATTACTGGCCCACTCGCCGATACAATCGCCTCATATTACGGCAATATCGAGCTCTGGAAGAACGAAGTAAAGGCCATGGCAATGATGCGCGGTATTGGGTGGGTCCTTTTGGTGCTCGATCGTGCTACAAACACCATGAAAAACATCTGGGTAAGCGATCATGAGGTTGGCCACCTGGCTGGATGCGACGTGCTCTTTGCTCTCGACGTTTGGGAACACGCATACCTCCTCGACTATCTCCCCGCCCAACGCGCTGACTACGTTGCCGCAGTATTCGCGAACCTAAAATGGAGTGCAGTAGAAGAACGCTACACGAAATAGGAATCGAGCGCAGTGAGGACGAGTGGTGAAAGTTTTTCAGCGAGGCTTCCAGGAGTCCAGCCACAGGCGAGCGAAGCAAGCCGTCGTGGCGTGACGACTTGTGACGCAGCAGAAAAACTTTTACCCGAGTCGCCACGAAGCGAGAATGCTATTCCGAATCGTTACTCGCTCGCCACGCCACATTAAAAAGTAATCGCAACGAGTCTGCTAACGGTTTGCTCTCGATAATAATCGTGATCGGCCTCGTGGTAAACGTGAGGACCGACACAAAGTCTCCGTACATCGCCAAATTTCCGCGAAACGTTCCCCACGCTGGATTCAACAGTCGGTGGACGAATCGTGGATTTTTGTTTTTTGGCGTTCCCACAAACAACGCTCTCGCCTTCTTTGGCATCCATTTATATGCCTTTCGTGCCTTCAAAAGCTCCTTTGCATCAATCCACGCATACACATCGTCAGGATTCGCAATCTCGTCAATAGATTCTGGCTGCGATTTCTCAAGATGCGAGAAATATCCATGGATGGCGTCAATCCCTTCGTGAATAATCGTAGAAGACGCACCATTTCCACACAACGCGGAAAAAAGTGGCAACGCACGCACCACGTTGTCGATTGTTGCAGCTTGGTCGGCAACACGAGATCGCAACGTATTCACAACATGTTCCGCATCTGCAAAACGATAAATCGCTCTTCCCTTTCGTTTAGTGCCACGAACGAGTTTTTGACATTCCAGCGACTCTAACGCTTCAAATGTCGATGTTTTCGATACTCCGCTTCGTCGCGCTATATCCAACAACGTCGCTGCCCCCAATTCCAAACCAGCAAGATACACCTTTGCCTCCGACGTACTGAACGTTGCAGCGGTGAGCAACGCAACAAGATCTGCTGCCATAATGAACGTATCTTATCAAAGAATCTCACTTTTGCTGTGGATAATGGACGACCATGCACTTTTGCGCTACCATTCCTCGTCCGCTATTCACCTCGTATACGTCTGGAGCCTTCATGAATCTCGGTTTTGTGTACGTTCTCATCGTTGCCCTTGGCTTTGGCGGCTGGCCTCAGCTCGCACGCTTCTCCGGCCTCACGAGCGCATGGTCCACCACCATCCTCATCATCACCACCGCCGTTACCGTGCTTGCCGCACAGTGGAACACGCTCAGTACCGATCCTGCGCCCACCACTCGTGGAGTAGGCATCGTGATTGTTGGCGGACTCGCAAACAGCCTTGCGATGTACCTTTTCGGCGCAAAGCTCATGACGCATCAACCGCAGCTCATTCCGGTAGCACAAGTGCTCATGCCGGTAGTGACCGTTCTCCTTGGATACGCGTTCTTCAGCGACCCTCTCCCCCTTCGGCACATCGTCGGTATCGGCGTAGTAGCCGTGGGGATGTACCTCATGAGCACGTAAACAGACGCACAACGCCAAACACGAAACCCCACGAATCCGTGAAAGCCGGAGCGTGGGGTTTTGACCTTACAAACAAGGGGCTTCTACACTGAAGATGAAGCCTCACGAACCGTTGCGCTCTTTAAACCCGCTGGTGGTCTTGGTGCAGAAGGACGATATCGAGCATTCAACGTCCGCATGGCTCGATCATAAATAGCCTGTACAGTTTCACTATACATTTCAGGAATAATAGCATCTGTTCCTCCGCGACCATTCCCAAAAACCGCACGAAGAATATCGTATTGTTGATCGGTGTACGGAAAATCCTGTTGTTCAGGAACAAATTGCTTCAATTTTTCATTGTAGCGTTGCGCATGTGCTTCATCAAGCTTTGCGAGATTAAGAGAATCGATGCATTCCAAAAATACCTCTGGTGACGTTGCAAACATCATTGCATCGAAATTCTTCTGCTTTTCCGACTCCTGTTGCTGCAGCGCAAGCGCATTTCGTTCCTTACGCGCTTGTGTGTCGACAACAGTTTGAAGACTTTCCGTGCCACTCCGCATATCCTTCTCTATCTGCTCCCGAGCTTCCAGCGTTTCCCGGGAAGCACGCGCCCCAGGGGATTCACCTTTTTCTGCGATCGATCCACCGGAAAAACTGCTGGAATATTAAAATTTTGCATAAATTTTAGTGCATTCGTGACTCAATACTCTCAAGAACATTTCGCGCCTCGCTCGCCGAGAGTCCGCCGCACTGCGCCACCGCTTCTGGATCAAAATTTTCCAACATTCTCATACGCTGTTGAGCCGCCTGAGCAACGCTGGGATCAACGTGCACCGCATCTTCCAAAAATGCATGATACAAAGGAGATCCGTCAGCAAGCCGAGGCTCAATTCTTCGTTCTGGATAATTCAAATCCATTATTCCGTCCGTCATACACAAGGATTAATCATGATAAGGTGATTTTATCATAAAAGAATGCACGGACGTTCATCTTTTGACGAAACCCCATTTTTTGATACACTACTTCCGCACAAATCCGGCTCCATCGTCTAATGGTTAGGACACGGGCTTTTCAAGCCTGTAACGGGGGTTCGACTCCCCCTGGAGTCACCATCGCCGATTCGGCGTCCACACACAGCTCCCTGAACGGGGAGTTTTGTGTTATGTCAGCGACATTTTGGTCGGTGACGGTGACGTTCATGAAGATTTTTCTAATGATGTAATCAAGGTCGGCCATGCTATCGATTTTTTGTATGAGGTTGGCGAGGTTTCCGAACAGTTCATGAAAATCCTCGTAGGTGGCAATGGTGTCGCTCGCGTTCAGCCGCTCGGATTTGATTTTCGTGATTTGCTCGGCCAGCTCCCTCGCCTTGTCGAGGTGCTTCTTCATGTCCGCCTGATACTCCTTCACGAGCACCTTGTCGCCCTTCGCTCCGCGTGCGAGCTCCTTCATGTCCTCCGCCCGTTCCTCCGCGTGCTGTCGTTGCGCCACAAGCGAACGGAGCTCGCGCTCGGCCTCCTTGCCCCGCTCGGACAGGACGCGACCCATCTCGGCGACGTAGCGGGTGTATCCCTTCTCGGTGGCGATCGGGTGACGATTCAGGAAATCGTACAGGGCGTCGAGTACCACCTTCGCGCGGGTGGATTTGCCGTGCATCGGACAAACCTTTTTCGGGGTGTCGCAACGGAAATAATACTTGCCCTTGGTGATGCCCGTGGACATGAACTTGCCGCAACGCCCGCAAATCACGAACTGCCGCATGAGCGCGGCCTTGGTGTCCGTGCGTGGGTTGATAATCTTTTTGAGGTCGATGCCCATCTTCTCACCGTCGTTCTTGAACAGACGCTCGAAATCCTCGATGGAGACGGCGGGCGTGAAATCGTACTTCTCAAACAGGTTGACGTACTGGCCGCCAAACTTCATCGCCCCGACGTAGAAGGCGTCGTGAAGGATGTCCGAGACGAACTTGTCGTCGATGACGAGCGTGCGGTGCTTCGTGTGCTCCGTCGGGACGGGATACCCACGCTCGCGCAAATGCGCCGCGATGTTCTTTTGGGGCGTGCCTTCAAGACGTAGGCGGAACACGTCCATGATGAGCCCATGGTTCTCGCCGTCGGGGAGCAGGTAGTGCGCGTTATTCTTGTAATAACCGTGCTTCAAATGGCTCCCCGCCCATTTCCCCTCGGCGGTTTTGCGGCGGTTGGCGCGGGTGACGTTCTGGGAGTGCTGGTCGCTGTACTGCTTCGCCATGACGAACGTGATGCCGAGGAGCATCTTGCCCGACGGGTCGTTTGAGAACACGAACCCGTTGGCAAACTTGATGTCCATGATGTCGCCGTGGTCGAGCATGTCGATAATCTCGCCGCCCTCCCGCATGTTGCGCGAGAGGCGGTCTGGCGACCACGCAATGATGCCTTGGTACTTCTCGCCCGCCTTGATGTCGTTCAGCATCGCGCGGAACTTCGGGCGGCCGTCGGACACCATGGCGGACTGCTCCTCGTGGATGACCTCGACCCAACGCAAACCGAGGCGGTCGGCGAGCGTCTTGCACTCCCCGATTTGGTCGCCGATGGAGCGTTCCTGCTTCTCCGCCGTGTCCGTGCTCTTGCGGACGTAGATGACGTATTTCAGGTGTTCCGCTCCCTCCGCCCCGCTCGTGGCGTCCTTCGCCCCAAAACTAGCTTGTAGGCGCGCTACGAGCTCCGTGACCCTCTGCATGTCGTTGGCGGGCTGTTCCATAGCAATGCGGTTATGTTATCACGTCAGACGGTTGCGGTCTTCGGGTGGGAAGAGCTACACTATCGGTATTACTCATAACAAAAACGACTATGGGCAACCGAGGTGAAGGCGACCGAGAGGCGATAGCGGCCAGCATGGAAGCGGCAGCAGACAAGGACGAAAAAAAGGACTTGATTCGGGACGCCGACGCACTTGTTTCTGCGCTTTCCGAACTCAAACATTTGAAGGCCGAACAGCTTGAAACGCAGGACGGAACCGTTGATGCAAAACTTGAAGCTCTGAATAACCGTGTGAAGGAGAGTATTGAAGCCATGAAGGACGCCGACCTTGTAGCGGCACAACAGCTCATGGCAAGGGGGTACAAGGAATCGGGTTTTGACCCTATTGACGTTCACGAAATGGGCTTCACCGATTCCGAAAAAGAGGAGTTGTGCGCCGCGATGTCATAGAACTGATTGAAAATCTCGATTGAATCAAAAATGGCCGCCGCAAGGGTGGTCATTTTTGGTACAGGAACGGTCGTGTTTTCTACGCCTCCCACACGGACATGGGCGCGATGTCGTCGAGGACAAACTCCTTCGGCCGCTCCTTGAACGTGAGCGGTGCGTCGGTGACGTTCAGTTCATGGCCGAGCTTCACGAGCATGTCAAACAGCTTTTCTGTTGGGACGGTGTTGAGCTGGCGGGTGGCGAGCTCGCCTTCCACGGCCTCCAACTGTTTGGCGAACAGCTCCATGCGCCGTTCCGAGCCCATGCGAAACTTCTCACGCATGGCTTCCATCTGGATTTGCCGCATGTTGCCGAGCTCGTCCTTCAAATCCTTGCTCCACGCGACGAGCGTGCCCTTCGAGACGTTCAACCGCGTCGAAATAGACGCAAAACTTACGCCTTGCGCTCGGAGCTCCACGAACTGGGTTTTGACGGTTGGGTCTATCACAAAATGGCTATGCTTACCGCATTATTCCTGCTCCTTCATGTTCATGCCACGTTGAGGAGAGAGAATGGCAGCGTTGTGGCTGGGCTTCTCGCCCAACGTGACGCGCTCGCCGTTGCTCGTGACAACCGTGCCCGCTGGCTTATCCGCTGGACGTTGCGCCGCCGCAGGTAGATTTTGCACCACGTCGGTCAATGCGTCTTTTCGTTCCGTTCCCATAGATTTTTGTTCAGATTGATACCTCAATGATACGCCGCGTCAGTACGTCACGGCAAGGGTCTGAACACCACGCGGACGCTCCAAAAACCGCGCAACCTCGCCGTTCCAACCCATCATGACAGGCATGAGCTCCCGCGCCTGCTTGAGGTAGTTCATGACAGCCCTCCTCGGGGTCACCAAAAAAGCACCTTCCCTTGGGTAGGTGCTTTTTCTGATGGTGTGGTATCAAGAAGAAAGAAGGACAATCATTCCAGACGTCTATCGTGGACGCATGCCGATGGATTCAGAAA
>CALRAI010000022.1 GCA_943350635.1 Candidatus Uhrbacteria bacterium | reverse complement strand
CAAGGAACCGATCATCCAGCACGCTACGTTATTTCTTCATCACCGACTCTTTCATCCGTCGTCATCACCAAAAATCATCTTCTCGAACGTGGCGCAGAGTATTGTTTTTTCGTTGGTCAAACCGAAATCCTCATTGGAAAAACTGTTGGCGTTCAAGACGTAGACGCCTGGGCAGGACGAGATTTCGGTCGCCCACGCAGAAACGCAAAACAAGGAATGCTTCCGCCAAAGCTCGCACGTATGATGGTGAATTTGTCTGGTGCTTCGATCGGATCAGCAACGATTCATGATCCGTTCTGCGGATCCGGCACGATATTAATGGAAGCTGCGCTCCTCGGTGCCGAATCATTAATCGGAAGCGACATCAGCGCAGAGGCAGTTGCCGATACCAAAGAAAACCTTGAATGGATGCGCACGCAACACATGTCCCTTCCGCCATATCAACTCTTCCCGAACTCTGCACAAACCGTGAACGAACATCTCAAACCAGAGTCGATCGATGCGATCGTTACCGAAACATATCTTGGTCGTCCTCGCAAAGGGACCGAAACGCGATCCGAAGTGGATGACGCCGTTGCCTACGTGGCGAACCTCTACAAAGAAGCATTCAGCGCTCTGTACCCAAGTCTCAAACCTGGTGCAGTTCTTCTCATTGCGGCTCCAGTTCACACATTCAAAAACGCTGAGATCGCCTTCGACGCCCGAACAATCCTCGAACCTCTCGGCTACACCCACTCTCCACTTCCCTACGAACCCGTTGTATACAAACATAACGATCAATTGGTTGGACGAAGAATGTGGAGATTTGTAAAATCTTGATTTTTGTGCTATTATCGATAGTCCGATTCCCATCGTGACGTCGTGATAGTCCCCAGCAACAACCCTCGGAGTTCCCCACTCATGAACCATCCGTTCTCCCTCGATTCTGCCGGTCTCCCCGGCATCAACGTCGTCGTTCCCGCACTTGTGGAGGAACGCATGCTCGGCAAAGCGTTCCGCTCGAGTATCGAAGAGTGCGCAGGCGAGTTCTTCCTCGCTGGCAACCCCGAGTCCCTCCTCCAACACCGCAGCATTGCTTCCAAGTTCGTGATGGCGATTCACACCGCCACGAATCCGGACCGCGAACTGCAGGACGTCGCGATCTCCCTCAACGCCGATCGCAACATCGGCTGGGAATCCACGGACGAGAAGGAGCGCTACGCCGACGAGATGCTCGAGTTGTGGCCGATCGGCCGGAACGCCACAGCGCTGCGCGTGCAGCCCACGTTCCGCTACCTCAAGTCCCCGCGTACCAACGTACTCACCGTGGCAGCCACGGTGTACGCACCCCGCACACTCCACAACACCCACCGCTGGCTTCGCCGCGTGGTGATTCGCACCATGTACCCCGGCATTCCCGTCGGTCGCCTGAAGGGTGACATGACGGAAAAGACCGGACGCGTCTGGTTCGACTGGAGTCACCCCGGCGCCTGAAACGGCGCCATTCTCGCTCGGCGATACGTCGCTGAGCACGCCAACCACCCCAACCAAGACATCCCTCGATGATCCTGGTTAGCGGGTGGTGTTTTGTTTTCAATACCATCAAATCTTCGCTAATCTTCGGCAAAATACTTGATTTTTTCCTATTTTTATGCTATGCTACCTTAGGTAACTTCACTCCACCCCGAGGCATTCTCATGCTGAAACTTGCTGCCCTTGCAAGCCTCGTCTCCCTGTTCATTTTTCTCCTTCATGGTTGTTCTGACGCCAACGCAAATGTGTCCACCACCAGTCGTCGTGGCTGCGTCATCAGCGCTGCTCCGACCACTCAGATAGTCGTCGTAGATCCGGTCGTCACCGATCAGGTCGCAACGCCCATCACCGTGGTTGCTCCAGCCACCAAGTCGATCCCCACCCCTACCAAAGTCGTCACCAAGAAAAAGGTGACGAAAAAAGTACCGGAAAGTGGGCTCTACGAAGTGTCGGGCTACACGAGTGAAGTTGGTCAAACCGACTCTCGCCCGTGCGAAGCGGCAGACGGAAGCAACATCTGCGAGCGTAAGCTCAAGGGTGAACTACTCTGTGCCGCTCCACGAGATGTACGGCTCGGCACCCGCGTGAAAATCGCAGGCCTTGGAACCTGCACCGTCGTTGATTACATGAACGAACGGTACACGGGAACCAAAGTCTTCGACTGGTACTTCGGCAAGGATGCAGATCCACCCAAGGGCCATGAAAAAGATCTCAAGTATCTTCCCAAGCTTCGGAAGGCACTCGGGATTGGTCGCGAGATGCGGACCGTCACCGTCGTCACCCACTAACGCAAACGCCCGGAAGTCTCCTAGGAGGCTCCGGGCGTTCATCGTTTATGCCTTCCGCACCTTAAATGCGAGCAACCCCTTTTCTGTCATCTCCCCCGGTGTGTAATGCGTCATCAGCTGTTGGATAAACTCGAGCTCCGTTGCGTAGTCGCCGATCTCAGCTAAATCGATCTTATCAAGCAATCGCTGCACATTCGTAAACGGTACCTTTTCCTCCACGATCATTGGGAAGCGCTCTTCAAGCTCCGGTCGTCGCATAAAAACAATTTCATCCCCTACTCCAATACATTTTCGCTTTTCGTCGTTCAATCGAACTTCCCACAACGTCTTACCGGACTTGAGCCGATCAAATGCTTTGCGCTCCGATCGCATGACAACAGAATTTGGCATAATCGATTTTCTATTAAACGTTTACTCGGAAATGACACACATCACCGTCCTTCACAATATATTCTTTCCCTTCGATACGTAGCTTTCCAGTATCCCGAGCTCCAGACTCTCCATTACATGCCACAAAGTCAGTATACGCGATAACTTCCGCACGAATAAAATTCTTTTCAAAATCCGTATGAATCACTGCCGCAGCTTGCGGTGCCTTCATACCAACATTAATCGTCCATGCCCGCGTTTCTTGCACACCCGTCGTAAAATACGTTGCAAGATTTAAGAGCGTATAACATTCACGAATCACCCGATCAAGTCCGGATTCCTTCAGCCCAATATCTGCCAAAAACATTTTGGCATCGTCGGCCGATAGTCCTGCAATCTCTGCTTCGATTTTTACCGAAATAGGAATCGCCATTCGTGTTGGGCCAAGTGGCGACACCCAATCTGCTCGCGTTGCATCAGTCTCGTCAACGTTAACAACATACAAAATCGGCTTTGCCGTAAGCAACGACATTGTCTTCATGAAAAGCTGTTCATCGTCCGTAAATTCAACCGAGCGTGCCAACTCTCCTTTGACGAGTGCCGCCTGCAACTTTTCTAATGCACTTGCCTGCGCCACAAGATCCGCATTTTTTCCGGACTTCATCTTTCCCGTAACCGTGCTCAACATTTTCTCGACAGTAGCAAGATCTGCCATAGCAAGCTCGAGTTCGATAACCTCAACATCGCTCTTCGGATCAATTTTCCCATCAACATGAACGACATTTGGGTCCTGAAACGCTCGAACCACATGCACAATCATGTCCGTTTCTCGAATATTCGCTAAAAACTTATTTCCCAAACCCTCACCTTTATGTGCGCCCTTTACTAAGCCAGCAATATCAACAAATTCGATAGCAGTTGGAATAAGCTTCGTTGTTCCGGAGATTGCCGCGAGTGTTGCAATTCGATCGTCCGGAACGGACACGGTTCCCACGTTTGGCTCGATAGTACAAAATGGAAAGTTCGCACAATCCACTTGTTTCTTGGTCAACGCCGTAAATAACGTCGATTTTCCTACATTCGGTAAACCAACAATTCCAACATTCAACATATTGCGGAATTCTACCTTCTCTTTGACTTTTTCGCAATTTTCGGCTACGGTTAGCCCTCCAGCACGAGAGCAAATTCGTGTAAAATTTTCCCAGAAACGTCCTTCACATTCGGAGACATCACATGTTCCTTCTCTCCCTCCTCACCACCGCCTTCGCCGCCGACCCCGCCACCATCACCACGGTGCGCACCACCGGTGACATGCCGGAATCGGCAACCGTTGCCATTGTGGTGAACTGCTGGCCGTCGGAAGCGCTTCCACAGCTGAAGCACACCAACGAGATTCAGGCCCTCGTCACGGACTCCGCATCCGTCGTAGCGAGCCTCACGGCGCGCAGCGACATCGGTAGCCTGGTAGCGATGAACAATCCGTCCAAGGACGAGATGTTCAGCGCCCTCGACGGCATCGCGGATGGGTTGGGCGATCTGCAGTACGGCAAACTGCTCTTCGTGTACACCGGTCTGGCAACGGGCGGAGACACGAACGAGGAAACATTGCTGTGCCGCACCGCCGAAGGCATTCCCTTCGCGGACATCGCGAGCAAGCTGAAGCCCATCGCCACCACGAGCATCGCGCTCATCGACGCATCGTGGAACATGAGCAGCGTAGCTCCAGATCTCGGCAACGCCTACGGACCGACGGCGAACGACTGGCTCATCGCCGGCATGCCGGATGGGTTCGCGATCAGCGCCGGACCGGAAGGCAAGTACACCGGCATCGGATTCATGGCCGCACTCGCCAAGACGCTCCTGGATTCGAAGGGCGGCAAGGTGAGCATGGGAAGCCTGCTCGTGGGGTTGCGTAGCAATGCGCCGCTTCTCGAGCTCGGACTCTCCACCGGCGTGAACCCGAAGGATCAGTGGACGGGAAACACCGAACGCATGATCCTCCCCGGCGGACCGCTGTTGGTGGCATCGAGCGCCACGCTACCGAAAAGCACGGCCACGACCCGGAAGGGAAAGATCCCGAACGGCTGCTACATGGCCGGCGGGGGTGTGCTCGCCCTCATCGGCGGGAGCATCAGCGCCGTGAACGCAAGCACCGCGTACTCAACGCTCGTGGAGTACGACGCCGTTGGAGGAGAAACACAGGACGAGCTCGACACAGCAGCGAACACGTACCGCACGAACGTCGTCCTTGGCGCAAGCCTTGGCGGCGTGGGCGTGCTTGCTCTTGCTGGCGGGATTACCTGGACGGTACTGGACCACGGCAAGCACACCGTGACCATCACTCCCACCGGCAACGGTGCAGTGGTGAGCGGCAGCTTCTAGCCCTCACGTTCCCCACGAATACGACACGACCCGATTCCTCCAACGAGGATCGGGTCGTGATTGTTTTTACGGAGTTACTAGCGCATCAGGTAATACAGGATCTGACTCTGTTGGCAAAGGATCAGGAATCGGTGTCGACGCAGCAGTTTTACCTGCACGAAGTTCCGTAATTTTTTTCTGCACCGTTTCATTTCCTGGATCGAGCTTTGCAATAGTTTCAAGCTCCATTAACGCACCGTCAAGATCCTTTTTCTGTTCCAAGATTGACGAAAGATACCAGTGGGCATTCGCAAAGTTTGGAGCAATGGCAATGATGCGTTCAAGCTCCTGTTTTGCAATATCGTTTTTTCCCTGACGCAGATACAGCAATGCAAGCTGCAGCCCAACACCAACATCGTTCGGCGCAGCCAGTCGCACAATTTCCATACTCGTCACAGCCTCAGCAAGTTTTTCCTGTCGCTCCTGCACAAACGCAAGATAATATCGAGCCTCAGCATAATCAGACTTCAGCGTTATCGCTGTCATAAGTGCATCATTCGCACTTTGCAACGAAGCATCCTGCGCAGTTTTTGCTTTCCCCGCAATATCGGCATCATCACCCTTCACCAACGGCGCTAAAAGATCAGCAAGCGCAAGGTATCCCCGAGCAACACCAACGTGATGTTTTGGATTATTCGGCGCGAGAAGAGTCGCCTGAGTATAGGAAGCAATTGCGAACTGTGCCGCATCGGAAATTAATGGCGACACCTGCCGGTAAATATCTCCACGAAGTTCCCAATTTGTAACATTCGTTGGCCCAAGATCTGTTGCCCGAACACCTGCGTTCACCGCAGCCCCAATAAGGGATTTTACCAGCGACGGATCCGCATGAGCGTCCTGTGCAAGCACAACAACCTTCTGTAACAACGCGCTGCCAAGATTCCGATAATACACATCACTCCATCGATTTGCCGTCGCAGCAATGTCGAGCTTCGCAATAACCTCATCAATATCCCCTCCTTGCTGGTCGATGGTTACCGCTTGCGCAAAGGCAATTTCCGCGCGATATCGAGAAATTGTTGCAAAAGCAATAGTTAAAGCGAACACTCCACACAGCACAAAAGCGAACGCCGCACCAAATCCCGCACGAGGCGATTTTTCAAATGAAAATGTTTTTGCAGAAGGAAGAATGAATCGAAGCACACACGCGGTCAGCACCCAAAACATCACCGTAAGGGTAAAGTTTTGTGGATACACGAACAACGCAACCACAAGCACAAGCCATGCAGCAAACACCGGCAACATTTCAGCTGGCGCATGTTTGACATACAATTTTACCGACCGCATCGTCACAAAAGATAGTGCAACAAACAATGCTACAACAGCGAATATTCCCATGGTTGGAAGCATCGTCAACAGCGCGGAAGAGCCTCGGTCAAATCGTGTATCCCAAAATTGTGATCCATTCAGATCCGTGGAGTGATACTTTGCAAAAAGCATGGAAAACGTTCCCGGACCAGTACCAAACGCCCACGCACCGTCCTTCCCTGCCTTCACTGCAATATCCCACGTACTCTTGGCGCTCAATGAAATCTCCGATGGAAATGGATTGGAAATAACGCTCGGAAGAACAAGAAAGAACAACGAGGCAACACAAAGAAGCATTGGTAAAATATATCGCGCGGGCTTTGTGAGTAGATCCGATCGCACCACCGCAAGTGCAAATATCAAAAGCGAACCAAAAAACGCTAAGCCCCAAAGCACCGCATAGTCCACTGCAAGTAACGCAATAATTGTCGCTATTGTAGTGATAGACGCTGCAATCATTGCCACAACCCGCTCCGAATGACGTCGCGTAGCATCAGAAACAATAATCACACCACAACTCAGAATGCTCATCACAATCAAATACACAATCAATCCATTCGGCGTGCCAACAAGATTCGTTGGTAGTCGGCCGAACGTTATTCCAAAAAACGCACTCATTGCACAAAGACCAGTTACAGCAGAGCCAACAATCGCCGCAAGAAGCACGCGATGCTGCGAGCGAGCATCTAACACATGCGCACCAACACACGCCATGCCCAACAAAAGAGCAATCGTTACCGCGCTTGTATATTCCTGATTCGCCTGACCAAAAAGACTCGTGTACGACTCATGAGAAAGTCCAGAAGAAACAGCAACACAAAATAGAAACGCTACAAACGGAATCCAAAGCACACTTGGCTTCAATGAAATTCGTCGAGAATATAACGCCTCGCTCAACCACGCCACACACATCAGCGCAACGACAACAAAGAAAAACGTTTGTTTATTCACGTCTAATACATCTACCGTCCAAGGCAATGCAAGAATCGGGGTGAAAAACACCAGTGCCTCAAAACACGATCGAACTACCGTTCGAAGCGCACGCTCAGCATCAAAAACCATAAAAAAATGTTACGGAGTTACAGAGGAATCCAAGCTCGCCGATGGTGCATCAGTCGATACCGAAGCTCCACTATCAGAGTCCGATGATACGATAATATCAGATGAACCATCGTCTTGTGGTGAAAGTACCGGATCGGCAGAGTCGATTGCGTCATCCACCGGTGCAACGACCGGTTCAAGACCATCATCCGGTGTTACGACAGCATCAAGAGGTACTGTTGGCACCGATACCTCGGGAAGTGGGCTTATCACCGAATCAGTCGACCCTGCCGAAGCATCCGTGGTAGGAATAACCGACGGTGCAAGAACAGGGACAGAAGCAGGAACAGGAGCATAATCACGTCGCGCAGCCACTACCAACCAGTCTACCGATACACCAGTCGATGCCGCACCAGATTCCGTAATGATAAATCCATCAACAGTACGATTCGTTACATACAATGCACCGGTTGCACCATAAGGTGTAACCAACGCTCGATACGTAGCATTAGGATCGATAATTCCCGTGAACGAAGGATCAATGTCCGCAAACTTCACATCGGCATGACCACGATCGAGCACAATCGTTCCAGAAAGTTGTACGGTCATTTGACGCGATGTTGCAGCATACGTTTCTACATTTTCTCCCGTTGCGGAACGTACAAGTTCGATAAGACGTCCCGACGTAACAAGGTCACCAGTATCTTCCAATTTCCACGCACCGCTCGCACTCGTCATCGATCCTACTGCGAGCAGTCGGCCTCCATTGAAGTTCAACGTCCCTGCAGTATCAAAGTTCTGAATATCGAGCGAAAGTTGCGAAATAGTATTCTGTGCAGCTGGACCGGTTGCAACTGGCGCTCCACTGTAATAAGAAACATTCACGAACACTACTACAGACCCCATCGATCCAGAGAAGGAATCCGCAGCATAACCGATAATCGGTCCGGGCTCCGTAGCTTTCATGGCGTATCCCGGACGAGACGATGTGGTAAGTGGATCACCAATACTAATCGCACCATTCTCAGTGGATACCAGCGTAGGCACTCGCCCCGCAAGTGCAATAGGATAATTACCGGCACGATTTTCTCCAGCCAAGAATCCCGGTCGTGTAGAAACGATGCCCGCGATTTTTCTATTATATGTTTCGCCCGTGGATCGCTTCACTTGCTGACTTGCATCACCAAACATAACGACTTCACCCGCAACGAGCGTATCGGGCGACGGGAACATTTCCGCAAAATCGTACGATCCCGTGGACCATCCTGCAGCATTCGTCCGCATAAAATCGCCACCCGAACCCGACGAACCATCGTAGTAAATATATTTACTTCGCTGCGTCGCACCGCGATCCGATGGATACAATTTTCCAGCAATCGCGAAGTCACCATTGTACCCAACCGAGGCAACTTCGGCTCCCGCAGTATTCATTACTGAAAGTTTATAATCGTTCACCGCGCTCACAACCGTTTTTATAGACATCCCTACCGGCTGTGCCGCACCCCCGCTCCACGCAGATCCACGAAGCAATAGTGCTCCGGAATCGATTGCGGTTGACGACGCCGTTGCCGATGTTGTTGACGCAATCGCGAGACTTCCCGCAACTTGGGTTGCGGATCCAACACGGGTTAATACATCGCCACCATACCATTGAGGCTGCACAAGAATCTTGATTGTTCCACGGCCAGACGACAACGCCTCCAGCGCAAAACCCATAATCCGCACCGGCCCGTGAGCCTTCGCACCATACCCGGCAACAATCAACGATGTACTAATAGGATCTCCAACCGCAATCGCGCCCTCATCAGCATTTACATAGGTGTCAATCTGTCCAACCATACCCACCAACACATTACCCGTATCGCCATCCTCTGGCATATTTCCAATAAAACCAGGATCCGATGACATAATTCCCATCGGATTCATGTTCCCAGCCTCACATCGTTTTACAGACATCGGGCGACCAGTGTCTGCACAGACCATTTCATAAAACGCGAGCGTAGAATCATTACTTGGAAAATATTCCGCGTAGTCGGCACCCGCAGCACTATAGCCATTATCCGAGAGCACCGAACCATCCGTCTCTATAGCAAGAACAAGCTGACCATTTGATCGAATAAGCATGATATCGTCGTTACTCGCCGCTTCTGACGTTTCCAAAACAAGCGCCTGACCACCAATGGTTGTACCCCCAGCACCATTTGTCTGGTTCGCAATATTATCCTGCTGAATGATAAGTCCAAGAGTGTTTCCACCAGCCTTTTGAATAATGTTCACCGCATTATTCGCTCCTGCCGTCACATCATCCTGTTCCACATGAAGAAGATCACCAGTAAACGCTGTACCAGAAGCGTCATCTGTACGTTGAATACCCAAACCAATTCCACCCACAAGATTCGGTACTAGCATTTGAATTGCTGGTGAATTTTGTATACCAGAAGAGAAGATGAAATCATCACCAGCTCCTCCATCACCAAAACGTGCCTGATTACGATTTTCAAAATTCCCCGCAACATACAAATCGCCATTACCCGTGGCAACGGAAGGAGCATCTGGAGTAAGATCGGCATCAATCTGCACACGACTTCCAGTAAAATACCCAGCAAAATTATTTGTGCCACCAGAAGCCTGACTGAACACACCATATCGCGATGTCCCGGCACCAGTATTTTTAGCAAAAACTGAATAAGAATTGGTAATTGTTCCAGATCCAGAGCCGATGTCCCCATACAATCCATACCCATTAGTAATTGTTCCTGCCTTCGAGGCAATTTGACCGGTAATTCCTCGCATATCCGCAACAGTGGTTGCAGCAGCATTTTGAGTACCAATGCCATTCACAACGGACAAAAATCCACCAGCCTCAAGTAATGCCGCGTTCGTTGAATTATTATTCAACGACCCACGAATTGCTGAACCAAACGTCAATACCGAAGTGGCACCAGAAATATTCAATGAACCATGAATCCCTACTGCCTCTTCAGCAGTAGTTCCGGAACCCTCAATTGCGGCATACTGCATGTCCGACATCAACCCAAAATTTTGAACATTTTGTAAATTATTTCCTGATGTACCAGAAAGGCTTGTAATAATATTCGTCGATGCAACTGCTTGCCCCATACCAGATGGCAAAATATTTGGCCCGTCATGTTGAAAGTATCCGCCAGTAAAATGCAAAGTATCGTCTGTTTGATAGGAAAGATCGCCAGTATCCCCGTCAGATCCGTACAGCGATATTAGCGCGTTCGCCGTCGATCCTGTACCAAATCGAAATGCATTTGCGGAACTATCAACGGAAAAACTCGATCCGCTTAAGCTCGCCCCACCAACGGCAAGATCTTTGTTCGCTGTGATAGAAACAAGGGCACTTGCAGGATCAAAAACAATATCTCCAGAACCGCCAGACGTAAGTTTAATAAATCCAGTCGACGTAACATCTCCTCCATTAAGACCGAGATCACCGTTCGTAATGATATTCCCGTTCGTGTTCGAGACACTGAAGTTTCCTCCACCAACCGTTAAAGCCGCTCCAGTGATATCGACACCACTATTTGCATCGACGTTCCCTGCAAACGTTACCTGACCGTTACTTCCAAAATTCGCAGTACCTGATCCGTTCGTTGCAATGCTCCCACTCGTCGTAAACGAACCCGAACTATTGATAAACCACGCGGAACCGCCAGATAACGAAAGCGCTGTCGAACTATTACTATTTCCAATCATCACCGTATCCGCGTTCGTATTCTGTGTAGCAATACGAATTGTGTCCGTGCCATTATTATCATTCCCACCAATATCAATGGTTTTTGTTCCGACGCTATCACCAAAATTAATCGTTGATGCTCCGGAAGCAATAGTGAGGGTTGTCACGTTCGCGTCGAGCAGATTAAAGGTTGCGGCGCTAGAGGTGAGGTCACCACCGTTCACGCCAATATCACCGGCAGTGATCACATTTCCGTTCACATTCGATACACTGAAGTTCGCACCACCTACGGTAAGTGCCGCACCCATCACATCAAGGCCATTATTGGCATCAACGTTTGCAGCAAACGTCACCTGCCCGGAACTTCCAAAGTTTGCAGTACCCGATCCCGTCGTTCCAACGTTACCTGTTGTTGGATCTATAGTAAATTTGGTGCCACCAACAGTGAAGTTTGCACCAGTAACATCGAGGCCATTCGTTGAATCGACATTCCCTGCAAACGTCACTTGTCCGGTGCTCGCAAAGTTCGCAGTACCCGTACCTGCAGTTGAAACATTTCCCGATCCTGGAACCACGACGAAATTTGTGCCACCAACAGATAAGTTTGCACCAACAATATCAACGCCACTATTCGCGTCGATATTTCCAGTAAAGGTTACTTGTCCGGAGCTTCCAAAGCTCGCCGTTCCCGTGCCCGCAGTCGAAATATTTCCTGACGTTGGGCTTACAATAAGCTTGTTGCCACCAACGGTAAGATTACCCACCGTAACATCTGCACCATTATTCGCATCCACATTTCCGGCAAACGTCACTTGGCCAGTGCTACCGAATCCCAACGCCCCTGTTCCACTGGTATTAAAATCGAACGTACCAATATTCAAAGACGTCGTCGCATCCAACGCGAGTGAATCATTCAATTCTGTAAAATCGAGACAATTCGTACAGGTAAAGTCTGCCGCGCCAATACTTCCAGTAACCGTCATTGCTCCCAAGAAAGAAGAATCTCCTTCGGCATCAAGAGTAAATCTGGAAACCCCCGCAACTGCTACGCCAAAAAGTGTACGGTTTGCTGCTGCCGATGCAGGATTGAGATATACCGATCCTTGATGTACTCCTGGTCCCTGTGGGGCACCAGTAATAACTAAATTACCATTGCTATCTGTTACCGGAACTACCGATGATGTTGCCCCGGTAGTTGATGTATCAAAACCGTCAACCGAATCAGAATTCATCGCGTACGCAGATGCGAGCATCTGTTTTCGTGGCGTGAGCGTCTCACCATTCACCACGACCTGAAGATACACCGTTCCGTCATCCGAAAAAACCGATGCCGGGATTGCGGCATACGGCACTCCAGCAGCAGTATCACCAAGCGCTTCCGAAAAAAGACCCGCAGTCAATGTAACGGTTCTTGCAACAATCGAGGCACAAGTAGAGGAATTATTGGACCACAAACACGTGTCGCCAGGAGCACCACTTGAAAGCTCATTATACAAAGCAAAGGAAACCGACGCCGTAGTATCAGAAACCGGAACACTATTACTATTAAGCAATCGACCTTGATACATAATCACCCTTGGCGCAACTGCAGCAGCATGCGCTACCTGAATTCCCGTCGATCCTGTTGCAATCACCGTACTAGAAAGCACAATACTCGCAAAGATTCGCTTTACGAGTGAAAAAACAAAATTGGAAGAACGAACCTCTCTCCTCATACGGGCTTGGTCGGCGTAAGGGGAACGTCGATAGCAATTGCTTCCGGTTCCGTTTTTTGCCGATAGTCGATGGGTCGCACAACGTGCTCGTCGTATCCTGGTTTGTCAGTGCGAACAAAATATTCATTCGGACCAACAAGGAAACTATATCTGCCGAGCGTATCGGTCAGCGTGGATTCCACAAGCTTATTATACTTCGGTTCGAACAACCGAACGATGGCGTTGCCCACAGGTTTCTGATTTGTCGAATCAAAAACGATTCCCCAGCCTCGCGGACGCTTTGCTCGTGCCAATCGCCAAAAGAAAATGAAAACAATTCCTTGACCGATCGCCATAAGCATCGTTGTAATCGATGGAGAAAAAAACCACACAGCAGCAGAAAGACCCACACCAGAAAACGACAATACAAATTGCATCTTCCGCAAGAATCGTTTTATCGCTAATCCGTGCTTCGTTTGTATCGCGGCACTCTCCGTAGCATCAAGTGGAATATTTGCCGCAATCGTTGCGTCTTTCTCGGTTACCGCAATTGTCTGGCCAGAATACACATCAAGATACACGCCATCGTCTTTTACACCATTCAAATACGTGCTCGGGAACGTCCACCCATGTTTTGTTACCGTAAGCCGATATTGCCCGGGATTCGCAATAAAGAAATATTTTCCTTGAGAATCAGTAACCGTTGATCGAATCAATCGGCTTGTAATCACGTCATACAATCGCACAGTTGCAAGATCTACAGCGACCTTTGTTACAGAGTTGTACACAATCCCAAATGCTTTTCGCTTTCGACGAGCAAAAAATAAAAGTGGCGACGTAAAAAGAAACTGCAGATAGGAAAGTAAATTGAACGACGACGCAAGCACGATCGCCGTACTTGCTGCGGCTGCTGCAGCAACAGGAATTGCAACCGTTACCGCTTGTTGAATTTCGGGAAGTGCACGAATTTCTTCAATCACCGCAACGGCATCTGCAAAAGCTGCGCGCACCGTTGATACGGAAACGAGCTTTTGTACAGCCTTTTGCACAGGAGTTTTCACGGACGGTGCAACGACCGCACTTGGAGATTGATCTACCGCTTGTGTGTCCGAAGATTCTTCGAGAGGCGCCTCAGTATCTCCACCACCTTCTTCTACGGGAACCTCAATAACATCCTCAGATGCCTCCTCTACAGGAAATGTTGGCGTTGTCCCACCAGAACCACCGCCACCTCCACTGTTGCCACCACCGCCACTTCCACCAGAGGATCCACCGCCGCTTGACCCACCGCTCTCTCCTCCTCCACCGCTCTCTCCACCACCCCCCTCATCACCGCCTCCTTCACCCTCACCGCCGCCCTCGTCTCCTCCACCCTCGTCACCCCCACCTTCATCTCCTCCTTCGTCACCACCACCCTCATCGCTTCCGCCTTCATCTCCTCCTTCGTCACCACCACCCTCATCGCCTCCGCCTTCACCACCACTTTCGCCGCCTCCTCCGCCACTACCGCCACCACCACCGCC
>CALRAI010000021.1 GCA_943350635.1 Candidatus Uhrbacteria bacterium | reverse complement strand
CAGATGTTCGGCAGCCATTCCGGTCCCATTCCGAGGATCTCGCTCACCGCGGCGAAGATGATGTTCATCACGCGCATGATGTTCTGGTACACCTCGTCGTTCACGCGCCGGAAGGTTGGAATTTCCGGATACGTGTTGACGGCGATTTCCGCGAAGCGGGTATGATTCGGCTCGAGTGCGACTCCCGTGGAGAGAAAACACTTCGTGTCGAACTCCGTGAACGCGTTCGTGCCGGCGGCGTGTTCGCAGCCGAGCGGGCCGTAGCCGCGCTGACGACCGTTGTTCCGCTGCTCGTACACCATGCGGTCTGCTTCGTTCCAATCTACGAAGAACACGCGAAGCAGTTCGTAAAACTGGGTGAGCAGCTGAAATTACTAGGATTGTTCCATTTGAGGCCAAAGGGGACGATCCTAAAGGCAAAATCTCCGCTGTCCCACGTGTTGGGAAAGCGGAGATTTCGTGGGCGTGGTGCGGTGTGCCTAGCGCTGTAAGTCGAAGATCGCGTCCTCGAGGGTGGGCACGAACTGATCGTTTCGGATGCCGGCGTTGCGGAAGTATTTCCGTGCTTCGCTCGAGAATCGAGGAAGGTCGTCGGGTTTGGCAACCGCGATGAGCTTTCCTTCGTAGCCCCGAACGCTGAGCATGCGTGCCACCGTGAAGATGGTCATGGGAATCAGTCCATGGACGCCGATGAGGACGATGCCGTGGTAATTGTTGAGCGGAGCACCGCCGAGCGTGATGAGCGCTTTCGTTGCTTCCGGGTACGGAAGCTGATTCCCGATCACTTCCACTGTCCAATCAGCGATGCGTCGTGACCGCAGTGCGATGTCGATGGGTTCGCGATTACCGGTGATGAACAAAACGGTCATTCTATTCCTTTTTCGCACTCCATGCGAACGGTTTCGTAGGTTTTGAGCGAGGATGTGAATCGAACCTTCATGCAGGTGCGGATCCATGTGTTGTGGCTCAGAAAGTTCTTGTCCGCAATGCGGTACTTTGCGAATTCTTCTTCGCGGAGCGCGTGGAGGATGTCGATAGCCCGTTGAGCATCGTCGGCAGTATCAACGCCGTCTCCGTCCATGGGCATTCCCGTGTCTGGGATCGATGCACTAGGGTTGAAGAAGGTTTTTTTGACGATCGCTTTGGGCACTTCGAGCGTCTGAACCTCTTTTTCCAGGTTCGGCGTAGCGACGAACTCGCAGTATGCGAGCACGGCCAGGCTGAGCAAAGCAACGATGGAACAGATGACGACGGTGGTGTACTGAGCGTGTACGGACATGAGGTCTCCGAGAGGAGTGAGGGGGGGTGTGGCGGGACAATGATTCGTGAGGGACACGAATCGGCAGGAACGGCGTCAAGGATAGCAGAAACGGCGTTTATCCACAATGAAGGCTTGCTTTTCCTCGTTTTGAACCGTGAAGTGGTGTAAAGTGGGGGCATGAGGAGGAAAGTGGGGGGATCTCTCCTTACTGTAAACTCATGCAGGACTTTCCTGTTTTAGACCAGTTTCGGTGCGCCAGGAGCAAATGTTGTGAGACGTACTTCACGGTACGTTGAACGACTTTGCGACGCAGCAAGCCGAAAATGGGCAAAACAGGGAAGTTCTGCTAACGCCATCGCCATGTTCCTTGGTCAATACAATCATTCTATCGACGACAAAGGACGGCTCGCCGTTCCAATGAAGTTTCGAGAAGCACTCGCGTATGGCGCGGTGGTAACGCGAGGCTTGGACTCTTCATTATTCCTGCTGCCCTTGGAGGAGTGGGGGAAATTGGCAACATCGCTTGCGAATTTACCCTTGGGGCAGGCTAACGCACGTGCATTCGCCAGGCTCATGCTTGCTGGGGCAATGGATGTGGTGTTGGACAAGCAGGGACGGTGCGTTGTTCCGGAGTATTTGCGGCAGTATGCTGGGCTCCAGAAGGACGTCGTCATCGTAGGGGTGAATACGCGTCTTGAAATTTGGGACGCGGAGAAGTGGGCAACATACGTGGCGGCTTCTGAAAAAGACGCCGAGAGTATTGCCGAACAGCTCGGTTCTGTGGGACTTTAGTGCCCTATGATCCCCGAGACATTCGACCACATTCCGGTGCTTGCTCAAGAAGTTCTCGACGGTTTGGCGCTCAAGCCAGGCAGTCGTGTGCTCGACGGTACCGTTGGCCTTGGCGGGCATGCCAAGCTTATGCTCGCGGCAACGTCGCCAAACGGGGAACTTGTTGCGTTCGACCGTGATGATCGAAATCTGATCGTCGCGAAGGAGCGATGTACGGAATTCGGTGATCGAGTCACATTCATTCACGACTCGTTTGCATCGATCGGTACTCGGGACATCGGTACGTTCGACGGGATGTTGTTCGACCTTGGTTTTTCATCGGTACACGTGGACGACGCATCGCGGGGATTCTCCTTTATGAAGGATGGGCCACTCGATATGCGATATGACACGCGCCAGGAATTATCGGCAGCGGTCATTGTTAACACATGGACTCGTGAGGATCTTACGTCGATTCTCCGAAGACTTGGTGAAGAGCCGCGAAGTGCCATTATCGCAAAAGCGATTGTGGATGCGCGACGAGAAATGCATATTGAAACGACGTATCAGTTGGCAGAAATTGTGGCGAGTGTGGTGCATCGTTCGGGAAAAATTCACCCGGCAACCAAAACATTTCAAGCGTTGCGTATTGTGGTGAACGACGAGTTAGGAGAGGTAGAGCGGGGTCTTCTTGCCGCGATTGGGAAACTGAATCCCGGCGGACGATGTGCTGTGATTACGTTCCATTCGCTTGAGGACCGGTTAGTGAAGACACTTTTTAAAACTCAGCCAGGATTGAAACCGATAACAAAAAAGCCGATTATCGCTTCCGAAAAAGAGATGAAAGAAAACTCTCGGTCGCGGAGTGCAAAGTTACGCATTGTCGAAAAAATCTAACTATTTGTATGGAGGTACAAGGAGGAGGAAAAAATATTTTCATTAAAATACTGAAAAATCCACGCGTGTTAAGCGTGTTGAGTGTGGGCTGCATGCTCGCATTTGGTGTGTTGTATGTGGGGCAGGTGAACAGTGCGGCCACAAAAGGCTACGCGGTTCGTTCATTGAAGGAAAAGAATATCGAGCTTCGTCAAGAACGCGATCGGCTCGATATCCGTATCGCGAAATTGCGCTCAATCGACAGTGTTACTGCGCGCGAATCGTTTTTGGGATTGCAAAAAATAGAACATGCAACGTTTGTAAAGCCAGTAGCAAACGTGGTGGCAGTGCGATAGCTTTGCGTGTTATCATACCGTCATTATGACGGCTGAACAGTCTGGTGCCATGAAGCGTCCGCGACCGGTGGTGCTTTTTGTTTTAGATGGATTTGGTATTGCGCCGGATGCAGAGGGAAACGCCATTACACGAGCAAATACCCCAACGTTTCATATGATGACGGCTCGGTATCCTTCTATGACGCTTCGTGCTTCCAGCGAAGAAGTTGGTTTGAACTGGGGAGAAATGGGGAATAGTGAGGTTGGGCATTTGGCGATTGGTGCTGGCCGTGTGTATTACCAAACATTACCGCGACTGACGAAGGCAATCGCGAGTGGAGAATTCATGACAAATGCAGCACTGTTGCACGCTATTGAAAAAGTGAAAGCAAGTGGGGGCGTCTTGCACTTGATGGGAATTTTGTCTTCTGGAAAGGTACATGGATTCGACGAGCATTGTTATGCGTTGTTGCGCATGGCTAAGGAGCATGGGCTCACAAAGGTTGCGGTGCATGCGGTGTTGGATGGTCGTGACACGTTGTACAATTCCGGTTTAGATTTTGTAAAGAATACGATTGCGCACATGAAGGAAATTGGTGTGGGCGAACTTGCTACGATGTGTGGCAGGTTTTTTGCCATGGATCGTGACAATCGGTGGGATAGAGTAGAAAAGGCATATAACGCGATGGCGCTGGGAAAAGCGGACGTGATGGTGGAGGATGCGGTGGAGGCCGTGCAGCTTTCCTATGAGCGAGAAGTGTACGACGAAGAGTTTGTACCTACAGTGCTCACAAAAAAAGGAAAGCCTGTTGCGACGATTGGTGCGAACGACGCGGTGATTTGTTGGAATTTTCGACCGGATCGTTCGCGAGAAATTACCAAAGCGTTTGCACTGCCAGCGTTCGATAAATTTCCTCGTGAGTACATTAAGGGTTTAACGTTTGTCACCATGACGGAATATGAGGAGGGTTTGCCGGTGATTGTTGGGTATGGACCGGAAAAGATTTCGAATCCGTTGGCGGAGGTGCTGTCGAACGCTGGGCTTGTTCAGCTACATATTGCAGAAACAGAGAAGTATGCACACGTTACATTCTTTTTGAACGGAACGCGTGAAGAACCATTTCCACATGAGGATCGTGTGCTGATTCCTTCTCCGCATGTGGCAAGTTATGCGGAAGAGCCAGCAATGAGTGCGGTGGCTATTACGGATCGTGTGGTGCAGGAAATTAAGCGAGGAAATTACGACGTGATTCTTGGAAACTTTGCGAATGCAGACATGGTTGGCCACACGGGGAATTTAGCGGCAACCATCAAGGCTATTGAAACGATCGATGCGTGTTTGGCGCGAATTATCGACGCCGTGCTTGCGGCCGATGGGGCGCTGTTGATTACGGCGGATCATGGGAATGCGGAAGAAGTGCTGAATTTGCAAACGCACGATATCGATAAGGAACACAGTACGAATCCTGTTCCATTCTGGATTATCGGCAAACAGTTTGAAGGGAAACCTTCCATTTGTGGCGACGTTCCCAATGGCGACCTTTCCCTTATGCCTCCTTGCGGCATGCTTGCGGACGTTGCACCCACAATTCTTGCGATTCTTGGCGTAGAGCAGCCGCCTGAGATGACCGGAACGGCATTGTTGTGATTTTTGTGGATCCCATAAAAACCCTCCAACATCTCTCTGTATTGTACCCAGAAACCGGTGCTCTTCATGCCGGCACGTCGTATCACATGATTGTGATGGTGGCGTTGAGTGCGCGTACGCGAGATGAGCAGATTTTGAAGCTGGCGCCGGGATTCTTTACGGCGTTTCCCACAGTCCAGTCGCTTGCGGCGGCATCGATTCAGGATATTACCGATCGGATCAATACGATTGGACTGTACAAGCAAAAGGCCAAGAATCTGAAAGCGATGGTGCAGATGATTGTTGACGATTTTGACGGGAAGGTGCCGCGCACGATGGATGAACTGGTGCGTTTACCGGGAGTTGGGCGAAAAACCGCAAGCGTTATCCTTGTTGCGGCATTTGATGTTCCTGCGATTGCGGTGGATACGCACGTTCATCGCGTGGTGAATCGATTGGGCTGGGTGAAAACGAAAACGGTGGAGGCCACCGAACAGGCGCTGCTTCGAATACTGCCGGAATCGATGTATGCGATCGTGAATCGCGTATTTGTTCCGTTTGGTCGGACGATATGTATTGCGAAGCCTCGGTGCTGGACGTGCCCACTCGTCAACGAATGTACGTTAGCGCAGAAGAATCTCACACCGCCTGCGAATGCGGAAAAAATTCTTGGTACAATCCGGGCAATGCGAGAGGGGATTCGAGTATTAAAGGAAGAATTGCATGCAAAACTTGGATGAAAAACTCACGGCGCATCTTCGAAGGGTTGGAAAGCCATTGCTTCCACTTTGGATTGTTTTGGCGAGCTATGGCATGTGGGGATTTCCGTTGATTATTGTGGTGTTGATGTGTTTCGGGATCGGGAATCCTTTCGCATGGCTTGTGTTGTGTATTCCGGTGATGATGACGCAGTTTCTTGCGCTTGGAGTACAGAAACTTATCGGTCGTCCTCGCCCGCCAAGTGTTGATGCCATCATTCACATGTGGTGCCGCACGCCCTCTTTTCCATCGGCGCACTCTGCGGGAAGTATGGCGTTTGCGATGATGATGAGCACTGTGCTCGTTGAGCAATCGAATTTCAGTTCACTCTGGATGATTGGCATTTTCCTTTTTGCCTTTTCCATTGGCATTTCACGAATCATGGTTGGCGTTCATTATTTGAGTGATGTTGTGGTTGGATTTCTCTTCGGTATTGTGGTGACGGGTCTTTTTTTGAGTGGTGTGTAGGTTTTTCACAGCACGTGTGGACAGATATCGGCGCCGATCAAACTTTTGCGATATCATTCTAGGGAATATTTATTCACCTACTCTTCCTATGACTGATACTCGACCATTTTCGTTAACGATTACGCGACTCGTCGCGTTTACTCTGGTAGCTTCGTTTGTTTTGGTTATTGGAGCGGTTCGTCCAACTGTCGTACATGCAGCGGCACCTACTTCATTTACGGCAACTTTTTCTGATTCGGATAGCAACGGTACAATTGATCGTATGATTGTGGTGGTAAACAATGGCGCGCTTGATGCCTGCGTTGTTAACTCTACTGAGATTGGTACGGATTGGACGTATAACGGTCAAGCTGGCTACGGAGGAACGCTTGCCTCTGCAACGTGTGACTTGCCTTCTGCAACTATTACCTTTGTTATTACCGGAGCTAGTGTTCTGACGGGTGGAAATCCTGTTCCCACGCTTGCGTATGATAATGATGATGCTGATGGCTCCATTTCAAATGTTGATGGTGATTTGGGTACGGTTGGCGCGGTTACTACCGTTGATGGTGCTAAGCCAGTTATCATCAGCGCAGTAACGGGTGATAACGACTCTAATGGAACCGTTGATCGTCTTGTTCTCACCTTCTCCGAATCGGTAGATGTTACTGACGGTGGTACGGATAACGACATCACGCTCGTTGCTTCTAGCGGTACGGCAACTATTACTGCAGCTGTTTACAGTGCAACGAATACGACGACGCTTACATATACTATTACTACAAGTGTTTCGAGTAATACCGCTCTTACCATTACTCCTACATACGCAACAGCAGGTGCGGGAAGTATTGTGGATAGATCTCCTGGCGCGAACGAAATGCTGAACGGAGAAACGGTGGTCGGTACTGATGGCGCGAAGCCTGCTGTGTTGACCGCGACATTTTATGATGCAACGAGTAATGATGGAAAGCTTGATAAAGTTATCGTGATTTGGTCTGAAAATATTAGCGCAGTTGCTAACGGTGCTGCCGATTGGGCAATTTCTTCTGCCGCGAATTTTTCCACAATCGTAGAGGGAACGGTGTTTTGTAATAGTGGTGCCGCTGCGGCAAATGCATGTAACTATAATTTTACAACAGCAACAGCAAAGACGAGTGTGGGTGATCTTAGTTTGGCATATACTGCGGGAACATCAGTTACTGATGGCACGAATGTCGCATCGAGTAAGACGATTACGTCTGCCTCTACTCCAGCATTTACTGATGCTGCGGCTCCGGTAGTTGTTTCCTCAACGCCAGCAAGCAACGCTGCTGGAGTATTACGAACTTCAACTATTTCGCTAGTATTTTCGGAGATTGTTGCCTCGCTTACTCATTCAATTAGTGGCGCAACATTAACGAATGGAAGTCTTTCTACCGAAACCGTTGCATTAACAGGTACAAAAATTGCTGGATCGAATACCTTCACAATTCTCACTGCTCCGGATGCAGCGGCTAATGCGTTCAATCGATTCGTCGAAACTGGTACGACTGCATTGGCATTCACCGTGGCTTCTGCAAGTAGTACTTCTTCTACAACCTCCACTGCTCTCACCTACGGCATTGTTGTCTCTGCACCAGAGGCTACTGCTGCGTATGAGGCTGGAGATGAGATTGTTATTGTATGGTCGACGGCTTCGGGAACCGGAACACCAGGTGCCGTTAACCTTGACTACTCCACGGATGGTGGTATTACGTACACCGCGATTGTTTCGGGAACTACGAACGACGGAAGTTATAGCTGGACTGCGCCAGATATTGATGCTGCGAGTGTAACGATTCGTGCTCAGGGTACTGATCTTATCACTGTGCTTGCAACAGACACTTCCGATGCATTCAGCATTGGTCACACGGATGTTGACGAAGATGCCAGTGAAGACACTGAAGATGATTCTTCAGACGATGCTGCCGAGGATACGGATACGAGCGCTGACTCCACCACACTTCTTCCAACTGGAACCTTCATGAAGGGTGAATCGTGGACCACGGTGTATTACGTAGAAGGCACAACCCGTCGTCCATTCTTGGATGCGCAAACCTTCTTCACCTATGCTGATAATTTTGACAGTGTAATCGACACGTCCGATGACTATCTTGCGAACTACACTATTGGTGCACCAATGTTGCCAGAAGCAGGATCGGTCCTGATCAAGATTGTTTCCGTGAACAATGTGTATGCTCTTGGTGAAGACGGTGAGCTTCGCTGGATTAGCTCTGAATCTGTTGCTTCCGATATTTATGGCAGCAACTGGGCAGATTACGTCATCGACGTCCCAGTAACCGCATGGAGCCAGTTCACGTTTGGTGCCGACATCGATTCTTCCTCCGACATCTCGCTCGATGGAACAGAGATGCAAACACGCGATGCGTTGAACTCGAAATAGTCATTGATCGTTCCCAAGAACACAGGCTCATCACGAGCCTGTGTTTTATTTTCCGAACGACCGTTTCGTGATAATGTATTGCGTACTATGATCCAGGCCATTCTCTTAGCTGGCGGAAAGGGAACGCGACTTGCGCCGCTCACGGATAATCTTCCAAAGCCGTTGGTGAAGATTCACGGGAAGCCGATGATGCAATATGTGCTGGAACATCTTCGAGCTGCTGGCATCACGAATGTTGCTGTTTCTGTTGCGCATCTTGGCCAAATGATTATCGATGAGTTTGGTGATGGATCGAGGCTCGGTATGACGTTAACATATCTCATCGAACCAGAACCGATGGGAACCGGTGGATGGACGAAGCTTGTTGATTGGGAACAGCTTGAAGAAAATTTCATTGTTGCAAATGCGGATAATTTGTTTTGGATCGACGTGGAGCAATTTCTCGCACGTCATCAATCGCACGGCGACATCGCTACCATTGCGGGCATTGAGTTGCCGAGCGCTGATATTGCAAAGTATGAGATTCTTCGGCCAGATAGTGCGTATAGAAATCTTGATGCATATATCGATCGATCGCAAGCTGAGATTGAGCTTTCGGGCAAAAATACGGGATTCATTAGCTCTGGTTGGTACATTATGCATAAAGGAGTTCGATTGATGATTGTTGGTACTGAACTTCCTATATCGAATGAATTGCACCTTTGGCCAGCAATAGCGCACAGTGGAAGGCGCGTTGGTTTCTATCATGCCGCAGAGCCTTGGTTCGATTCTGGCACCCACGAACGACTTGCTCGCGTTTCTGCGCACGTTGCGTCTATTGCTCCTCCTTCTTCCTAGCCCTATGCCCGACTACTACCATCGTTCCCGTTCCGTTTCCTTTGGACTCCTGAAGATTATTTCCGTTCTGGTGGGCGTCGGTTTATCGATTGTCGTGATCGCTGGATATTGTTTTACCAATGCAGCGTGGAGGTCGGTGGTGAAGGATGGCGCGGCCGATGTCGCAATTACGGTGAACGAAGGTTCAGGTTTTGCTCAGGTTGCCGCCGATCTTGAGAACGCGAAGATCGCAAACGCATTTTGGATTCGCCTATACACTAAACTTTTTGACGACCCGACAGTGTATCCAGGGAATTATGTGCTCATGTCAGGTATGAGTTATTCTGCGATTCTTGCCGAACTTCATGGTCATGATGCGGATTCTGTACGTATCACGATTCCTGAAGGGTTCTCGTTGATTGAAATGGGAGAACGTATTCACACGGTGCTTCCAGAGATCTCGATCGAGGAATGGGCTGCAGCAACGTTCGCAAAAAGTGCACTCGCGAACGATCCGTTTGTTGTGGCATCTGGAAAACCGGCGACCGTTGACTTTGAAGGATATTTGTTTCCAGATACCTACGAATTTTTGGTCGATGTGACGGCGGAAGAAATTGCGGAGAAAATGCTACGCACAATGGAAACACGTTTGAACGCTATCGGTGCCGCGACCGGCGATGCCGAAGGGATGAGTATGCATGAAATACTCACGCTCGCATCGATTGTGGAAAAGGAAGTGCGTACGGCCGAAACCATGAAGAACGTGGCGGATGTTTTCTTGAAACGTCTCGATATCGGCATGCCGCTGCAATCCGATGCCACAATTAACTACATTATCGACGGCGACAATCCAAGTCCGTTGTACTCGGATCTTGAAGTAGAATCTCCGTACAATACGTACAAACACTCCGGCCTTCCACCGGGCCCCATTTCCGCATCGGGCCTGAACGCACTCAACGCAGTGCTCCACCCTGCTCGGAACGACTATTATTACTTTCTCACCACGAACGCTGGCGAAATCTACTACGCAAAAACATATGATCAACACTTGGAAAATAAGCGGAAGTATTTAAAATAGTATTATGTTTACCATGTTTTTTACCGTTATTGGGCTTGTGGCGTTCGAGGTGGTTTCCAGTATCGACAACGCCGTGATCAACGCCGAGGTATTGCAGACGATGAGTCCAAGAGGCAGAAAGTGGTTTTTGCTTTGGGGAATGCTTTTTGCAGTGTTCATCGTTCGTGGATTGCTGCCGTGGTTGATCGTGTGGGGTGTGGTACCGAGCCTTGGTCCGGTTGGCGCACTGATGTCGACGATGAGCAGCGATCCTCTTGTTCATCTTGCCGTCGAATCCGCATCGCCGGTGCTTTTTGCTGGTGGTGGAACATTTTTACTCTTCTTGTTTTTCCATTGGTTATTCTTGGAGGAGAAGCACTTCGGCCTGCCCCACGAAAAGTTCTTTCATCGTCAGGGCCTGTGGTTCTACGCCGTTGTCTCGATCCTGCTTGCGGCGATTGTCTGGCTCTCTATCGGAATCAACCCGATGATGGCTTTTGGTGCTGTGGTCGGTTCGACCGCCTTTTTCATTACCCACGGGTTCAAAGACAACGCCGAGCGCGCAGAGCAAGAGTTGTTGTCTGGCAATACTCAACGCAGCGATATCAGCAAGATTCTCTACCTCGAAGCGATCGACACCACCTTTTCCATCGACGGCGTTCTTGGTGCCTTCGCCTTCACCCTTTCCGTTCCGTTAATTCTTCTTGGAAACGGAATAGGCGCGCTCGTCGTTCGTCAACTCACCGTCAGCAACATCGAAACCATTAAGAAATATAAATACCTCAAGAACGGCGCAATGTATTCATTGCTTATTCTCGGGTCGTTTATGTTGTTTGAAGCTTTCGGTATCCATCTCCCGCAATGGGGCGCACCACTAGCGACAATTGTGATCCTTATTGTTGCGGTACTAAAGTCCAGAATGCATTTTCAAACATAAACTTGGTAAAGTGTCTTTATTAAAAAATACAGACTGCATTATGACGAACTCCGATAGCGACAACAACGCGAAGCTTATAAAGGAAATTTCTCGCACTGCAGCAGCGCTTGAAAAACAAAACAATCCAGGAGCACGATTCATTCTCGGTATCGTTTTCGGTGTTGGAACCGCAATCGGCGCCTCAATCATTGCCTCCCTCGTCCTTTTTGGCTCTGCAAAGGTACTCCAAATGGTCGGCTTCGATCTTGATGCGTTCACGAACAGTCCCGCAGGAGTCGTGGGGGAATAGCCCGGATATTTTCACGCATATTTCGATATGAAAATTCTTGAACTCGGCCACATCGTGTTATACGTGAGTAATCTGCAGCGCTCCGCAGATTTCTATAAAATTACGCTTGGTTTTCAAGAGATCTTTCGTAAACCCGGCGTTGCCGCATTCTCTGCTGGCAGAACCCATCATGAATTATTGCTCTTAGAGGTTGGCGGAACCGCAGAGCCAAAGGGAAGAGCAAAACCAGGCCTCTACCACATCGGCTTTAAAATTGGCGATTCCCCACAGGACGCAAAAAATGTCTACAAAGAACTGCTCGAAAAGCACGTCCCTATCATGAGAGAATAAATGGGAGAAGCTCATGCCGCCTTTGGTTCCGAAAGTTCGGGAGTTGGTAAGAGAATGGAGAGAGAAGAATTATGAGGGGGCGAGTGAGACGACGCGAGCACTTTTGAAATGGTGGTTTTTAGAGGAACATGTTGATTGGAATAATGGCGTCGCGAAGACGTTTCGATACTATTTCGCGCAACGTGAGGCGGTAGAAACGGCCATTTATCTTTATGAGGTCGCTGGAGTGCGCGAACCGCATGATTTACTGCGATATGATAGCTCGGGGCGGGTTTCATCGGGAATGTTTACAGAAACATGGCCACGGTTTGTATTGAAGATGGCCACCGGTGCTGGAAAAACAAAGGTTTTGAGTTTGCTCATTGCTTGGAGCTATTTCCACAAGATGTACGAAAAAGATTCAGAGCTCGCGAGAAACTTTTTATTAATCGCGCCGAATATTATTGTTCTTGATCGTATTAAAGGAGATTTTGAGGGTTGTAAAATATTTTTCAACGATCCGATTCTTCCAGATAATGGATATGAAGGCCAGAATTGGCAGGATGATTTTCAGGTTACTGTGCATTTGCAGGACGAGGTAGGCGGGGTTTCAAAATACGGAAACATCTTCTTAACGAATATTCATCGTGTTTATGATAAGGATGTCCGAATAGCAAGCGCTGAAGATGAGAATTCAATGGAGTACTTTTTAGGGGATAAACCTGTCACTAAAACAACGGATTCCTCGATTGATCTTGGGGACATCGTCCGAGAAGTTGATGAACTCATGATTCTGAACGATGAGGCTCATCACATTCATGATGAAAAGCTTGCGTGGTTTAAATCTATCGAGGACATCTCGAACCGTTTGAAATTAAAGGATCGCAAATTGTCTTTGCAACTGGATGTGACGGCAACGCCAAAGAACGACCGTGGTGAAATTTTTGTGCAAACGGTTTGTGATTATCCGTTGGTTGAAGCGATTCAGCAGAATGTCGTAAAGCATCCCGTGCTTCCGGATCAAGCAAGTCGTGCGAAATTACATGCTGTTGAAAGTAGTAATTTTGTAGAACGCTGGCGCGAATATATTCATCTCGGAATTCTTGAATGGCAGAAAGCTTATTTAGAACACTTAAAAACTGGGAAAAAGGCGGTGCTATTTGTGATGGTTGATGACACTACAAACTGCGATGAAGTGGCCAAGGAATTGGAAAAAAATTGTCCAGAACTTTTCGGTAAGGTTTTAACAATTCACACAAATAAATCTGGAGAAATAAAGGAAGGAGTTGCTCAGCGTAAAGATGCGGATGAATTGAATCGATTACGAAAAGAATCAAATAGTTTAGATGATTTTGGTAGCCCATATCTTGCCGTTGTTTCCGTTCTTATGTTGAAGGAGGGTTGGGACGTAAGAAACGTAACAACAATTATAGGGCTTCGTGAGTATAATTCTAAAAGTAAAATTCTTCCCGAACAAACGCTTGGTCGTGGTCTGCGTTTGATGTATTTCGGTCAAGGTGTTGCCGAATATGTGAGCGTCATTGGTACACCGGCATTTATGGATTTCGTTGAATCTATTAAAGCAGAAGGGGTTGAGTTAGAAACAAGAAAAATGGATCGAGACTCTCATGCTGTTGCGCCTGTTATTGTTGAGGTAGATCGAGAGAATCTCAAGAAAGATATTGAGAAACTCGATATTGAATTGCCGATTCTTTCACCAAGAATCTTCCGGGAATATAAAAATATTTCGGATATCGACCTTGATAGCCTTGATTATAAAACGGTAGAGTACAAAACTTTTTCGCCTCAAGAACAGCGTCAGATTGTCTTTAAAAAAATCGTCACTGGGGAGATTGATCACGTGATTGATTTTGCTGAAGGCTCGCTTCCGGACTGGCGCAATGCTATCGGCTTCTATACACAGAGCATCATGAGGGAACTTCGAATGGTGAGCGGCTTTGAACAGTTATTCCCACTCGTTCGTGATTTTGTGCAAAACGAATTATTTGGAAAAGTCATCGAGCTTGAGGATCCGAACACGGTGAGAAACCTTTCCGAGATTGAGTGCCGTCGGACCATTGATGAATCATTTAAAAAGGCGATCAATGAATTGACGGTGATCGATAAAGGCGATGCTGAGATACGAAACATAATTAAGATTAGTCAGGCTCGGCCTTTTGTGAGTGATAAGAACGAATATCTCACTCCAAAAAAGAGCGTGTTCAATAAGATTGTTGGCGATAGTGGGTTGGAATTAGAATTTGGAAGATTTCTGGATGATTGTGAAGACATTGTTTCCTTTGCGAAAAACTACATAGAAATTCAATTCCGAATCGATTACAAGAATGCGGACGGGAGCATTGCATATTATTATCCGGATTTTTTCGTGAAAGTAGATGATCAAACGGTCTATATCATTGAAACGAAAGGGCGAGAAGATTTAGATGATCCACGAAAGATTGAACGATTGAAGCAATGGTGTAGGGATGTAAATACATTACAAAATAAAGTAAGTTACGAAATGTTATATGTAAAACAGGATGAATGGGAAAAATACCACCCAAAAAGTTTTACGGATTGTATTAGAGCGTTTACGGAATAAAACTATGCTCGATTCCTCCAGCCATTCCTCTCCGCAAGGTGAATATGACGATTACACCGTCACCGCGGCTCTGCCTGAGAATTTCTTCAAAAAGATGGTGTTAAATGATGTGGGGGAGGAGTTTGAGGTGATTGAGATTCTTGAAGAGGGAGTTGAGAATCATGATGTGTTTATATATTGCACTAAGGAATATATTCGAAGATTTTATGGGGAGTTGGGTACGGATTATGTGACTGCTATTTATGCATTTCCACGGAGAAAGATTTATGATGAGTCGGATATCGGGAAGCCGATGTACCAGGGTGTAGAGATTGAGAACAATGATCATTCGAAGTTCTGGTTGTATTTTGAGATCCCTAAGAAGAAGCACGTATGACTTTTATTCGTCTTCCAAGAGTTCATACTGTTACATGGCGTTGTCCGCGGTGTGATGATGAAGTTGATGAATCCTTTACAGTTTCTCAAGAATATCAACGCAATAGATCGCTTGCTCTTCCGATGTCGGAAATTTCACGATCAGGAACTGTAGGATGTCGAGAATGTGGAAATTTTTTTCAACGAAAGAATGCGATATTGCTGGTAGTAGATCAAAAATATTATCGACCGGAAAGAAAATCATTAACGCGAGTTGCTTTGAATGAAAGGAGAATACACATTCATGAGTTAAAGAAGGCAGTTGAGAAGGACTTTGAAGATCGACGTGAAGCTGCAAGAAACGGTAAGGTATTTGTAAGTAATACCCTTACAACGCGTTGGTCCATGCGAAAGATTGAAAATCTCTTGATTCCGGATTTTTATACGAAGAATTTTCAAGAATGGTTCTCGCGATTTGGATAATATCATCTCTATGCCCCTCCTCATCTCCAAAGCCGACTACTTCGAATACACCTTTTGTCGCAAGAATTTGTGGTTGAGGTAATATAGGCTGGAATTGTTTGAGAATGTTGAATTTACAGACTTCGAAAAGAAGATTCTTAAGGACTTTTTAGATGTTGTTATCTTTGAATAATCTATGCG
>CALRAI010000020.1 GCA_943350635.1 Candidatus Uhrbacteria bacterium | reverse complement strand
CTCAGGCTCACCTGATTCACTCGCGCCAGTGGCGAGGGTACATTTTTCCAACGAGCACGCGCCCCACAGTTGCAGGTGAACGAAGTGAACCGTCGCAACGTAGGGGATTCGCGCGGAGTGCAGAACAATGTACCCGAGCCACCAGCGAGTAATGAGCCGATAATTGATACAAAAAAACACGAGGCTTCCCTCGTGTTTTCTTTCGCTCTTATTTTGCGTCCTCAACGGTGACTTTCGTCATCACTTGTTCTTCGATTGGACGATCGGAACTGCTTGTTGCGGTTTCGGCGATTGCGTCCACTACGTCCATTCCGGAAGTAACTTCACCAAAAATACTGTAGCTGTGCGGCAATGGAACATCTTTGTGCATAATGAAGAACTGGCTTCCGTTGGTGTTTGGTCCAGCATTTGCCATAGCCACTATGCCACGAGTGTATGTGCGCTTGTCCGCCAACTCGTCTGCGAACTTGTATCCTGGGCCACCGGATCCTGTTCCTGTTGGATCCCCGCCTTGAATCATGAATCCCTTAATGACGCGATGAAAAATGAGTCCATCGTAATATCCGCCGCTTGCCAAGTATACAAAGTTCGATACGGTTTTTGGTGCAGTGTCGTCGTAAAGTTTGAAGACGATGTCTCCTTTTGTTGTGGTGAGACGAATCTGCTTTCCGTGAATTTGCTCTGCAGGAAGCGCACCAGGAAATGCCCATGTTTGTGTTTGCACAGCGGGAGTAGATGATGAAGATTCTTGTGTTGCTGCAGGAGTTGTATCAGAAGAAACCGATGCTCCGCAACCCGCACCTGCCAAAACCAAAAGTCCAAAAACCGCAAAAAGCGAGAATGATTTCACAAGAGATTACTTAATATTCGACGTGAGCGTTTGTACTTTTGCTTGCTGAATGCGCAATGCGTACACCGAAGTAAAGAGTACCGCAGAAAGCGAAAATACCAAAACGAGCAATAACGCCATCACCTCCATACTTCCCGCTGGAAGCGCATTGCAGCTTTGGCACAGATTATGATGGCGTGCTGGTGATACAACTGGAACCACATGTGATGACGATGAAAAGCTTCGTGCACGACGAGGCGCCGCTGCGCGTTTTGTTGTTCGACGAATAGCCATAAAGTATTTTACAAGGATAGGACTTTTTCATTTGAGACTATTTTCGATGCGGAGCAAGGAGATCTTGCGAGATGTACTACGATGTACATTGAGCAAGTCGACGCCGCGACAAGTCGAAAAGAGGCCAAATGAAGAAGTCTTTAAAAGTATATCACTGTTGTGCGACGAGAGGTTCTTGCGTCCCACACCCCGTGCCGTCGGCGGATATCAGCCACTCCGCAACTAACGTAAATGAAACTTTTGTATCAACGTCGTCAACCGGTACAGAGAATGCAACGTGGGACGACGAATACATTCCATGGTCCCCCGCGCCAATATTCCCTCCGCATCCGCCACGTTCTCCGTGCTGCTCCAAACGCACCGGCACACCATCCGGCAATATGTATGCCACCGAAATTCCGTACCCACGCGTACCCTTTGGCGCCGTAGCTCGTAGTGCATCAAACGCGGTAAGCATTGTTGGCGCCGTAATGTTTGGTGCAATACCCAAAGCAAAATCACCAAGCGTTGCTACGCGAACCGCGAGGACGTCCTGCGTATCTGCAACCACATCGTGCACCGGCTCCCACATGCCGAGGGATGTATTCCACCAGTACACCGTTGTGGCGCCCTGCGTTCCTAAAAGTGCCGATCGTACAAACGACAAAATGATCGGCGCGTCGTGCGGCGTTCCAGATGGAGTGATGTGATACACGTGGCTTATGAGCGGCGTCGCTACCGTTGCGCTCTCGTCAACCGCAATGACAAAGTCGTTTTTGGTTCGGGACAATCCCGTCACCGTTACCACTCCGTCGCTACTTTGCACTTCGCGTGCTTCTGGTTCTTTTGCCACAATACACCACATCGTCATCCCCAAAACGATCACTGAAAATATACTAAAAATACTACGAATAGATTTCATTGCATCATTATACAACGTCTTCCCATGGCAAACCGGAACGGCCAAACATTCCGTATACTGCACACGACGCGTAGATAGGTTTGCGCAGCTGTAAACGTTCTACAATCGCTTCCGGACGAAAATCAAAACGCTGTTTTACGAGTGCAGTAAGATCTTCACCGCTCCCCGATCGCGCAGAAAGCACTAACGGTTCCGCCACACCAAGCGCATACATCGCTGTGATCAATACATTCCCTGCGACACCTTCGTGGACCAATGTTTTTGCCGCGAATCGTGCCATGTATGTACCCGAACGCCCTGGTTTTAACGGATCCTTCCCCGCTAACCCCATGCCACCGTGCGGCAATAATCCACCATACGAATCCGCAAGCACCTTTCTTCCGGACACTCCTGCATTCGCGCCGAATCCGCCTTTTGTAAACGATCCACCGGAATTCACCAGAATTGTCACGTCATCAATGGACGGTAACGATGGCACAATTGCTTCGCTCACAATTTGTGATTGCACCACAGAAAGCTCCATCCCCGAGTCGTGTTCCACAATGACCGTTACTGCGCGAACACGATCCCCGTCTGTTGCGAGTTGTACTTTTCCGTCGGGCTTGAGCCACGAGAATCGCGAATCTGTTTGCCGAAGCACGTCGATTCGTCGCGCAATCACGTTTGCAAACACCACCGCTCGCGGCAACATCTC
This sequence comes from Candidatus Uhrbacteria bacterium, assembly GCA_943350635.1. GTDB lineage: Bacteria > Patescibacteriota > Patescibacteriia > UBA9934 > UBA9934 > CAIKHN01. Next base: position 13,153 of record CALRAI010000020.1, on the reverse strand, counting down.
TCGCGTTTCCTTTGTGGCGTATCCATGAACAATTGCCGTGCCCTGTGCACCGCCACGCACCATGGTTCGCGCAGAATCTTCTGTGGGTTTTTCCAAATTCACAAAGAGTTCGATGGGATCTGAATATCCCGCAGCGGCGTACACCGATTTTCCAACGGCTGCCGCATCAAAATCGGCTCTTGAATCCACCACACCACCAAGCATTACCATGCCGTTGCTCCCCAATGCCTGAATATCCATGCGCGTTAACGGATCCCGACGCAAATACTCATCGACAACGGATTCGACAATTTGGTCACAGACTTTGTCCGGATGGCCCGCGAGCGGCGCCTCAACAATCTTGAGCATAGTTAGAGCTTTTTTATTTGTGGCTAGTTTCGATGAAGATCAAGGAAACCTTCTGAGACGTACTTCTTGGTACGTTGAAGAAGTTTCCGATGGTCTGAGTCGAAAATAGACCAAATAAAAAAGCTCTAAAAGACTACCACAAAAACGTTATCCACACCGCACACCTTGCGTTCGTTTTTTGTTCGGCTATGATACGAACATAACACGAATGCCTATGCCCGTTCTTCCACCACTTACCAAAAAACAGCGCGAAGTTCTGGACTGTATCGAAGGCTTTGTGAAGGATAACGGCTACACACCATCCTATCGCGAAATCGCGGAACAGCTCGGCCTCTCGTCCCCCGCCACCATCCATCAGCACATCAAAACGCTGTGCGAAAAAGGCATCATCAATACGGGTGACCGAGGCGAGGCGCGATCCATCGAACTTGTAGAACCGGAACGCATGTCGCCCCTTGCCATTATGCTCCCCTTGGCCGGGCTCATCACTGCCGGCGAACCAATCGAGGCCGTGGAACAGAATGAAGCAATGGCCATTCCCGCAGACTTCGTGGTGGATCCCATGAATTCGTACATCCTCAAAGTGAAAGGCCGATCCATGATCGAGGACGGAATCTTCGACGGTGACTACGTCGTCGTTGAACGCAACCCCTCACCAAAAAACGGCGATATCGTCGTCGCACTACTCGACAACGCATACGCAACACTCAAACGGTTTTATCGTGAAAGCGATCACATCCGTCTCCAACCTGCCAATAGCACCATGCAACCAATCATCATCAAAGGAGATTTGAACATTCAAGGAATTGTACGGGCCGTCATGCGACGATTTTCTACTCTATAAATGAACAATTAACCTGGGACTTTCACATTTGAGGCTAGTTTCGATGAAGATCAAGGAAACCTTCTGAGACGTACTTCTTGGTACGTTGAAGAAGCTTCCGATGATCTGAATCGAAAATAGACCAAATGCGGAAGTCCCAAAATCTATGAACTCGATTGCTGTTCGTCACTATAATGTGACGGTTGCTTATTGCGCCTCACCTTTCAACACCAAGCGTCACGAAGTTGCAAAACAGATCCGCCAATTTCTGAATCTCCGCCGCTTCCGCAAACATTTACGATCGTTCACTCCATTGCGATTAGCATAATCTAAATCGACCGCAGCGCAGTGGGGACGAGTGGTGAAAATTTTTCAGTTCTGAAAATTTTTACCCGAGTCGCCACGAAGCGGCGGGAGAATCCTCAATACGTATGCCCGTCCATGAACTTCTCAATGAATCCATCGATGTTCAGGTCGAATTTTCAGGAAAGCGTGTGCATCCAACACATGTTCATTGGGGAAAACGTGAGTATGTGATGAAAAAAGTCAATCTTGTTCACGCAACGAACGAGGGCGAAAAACGCATCTATTACTTCTCCGTTTCTGACGACTCCTGCTTCATGAAGCTTCGACTTGATACTGGTTCTTTAGAGTGGCGCATCGTTGAATTTTATAGTGAATAATTTTTTTATGAACACCCGTCGGAGGACCGGCTCACGTTTTACCTTTTCCTTGAGCGAAATTCTTTCCCCCTATATTCCTAAATCGCGATCGTTGCCGTCGATGGCTAAGCCTCGGGCACAAGCTCGAAAGTTTGAGCAGGGGTTGCGAATGCCCCTCGCGCTACTGAATAGACGTTAGGTGTAATGACGCATATGTCTCGACTTATTCTCCACATCGATTTTAATTCCTTCTTTGCCTCCGTCGAGGCACAGGCGAATCCATTTCTTCGTGGAAAGGCATTTGCGGTGGCAGGTAAAGGCAAGGGAAGAATCGATCGTGAGGCTGGGGCAATTCAAGGAAGGCGCACATCGATTGCCGATCTTTCTCATTCGCGCTCGGTGGTGACTACCGCATCGCGCGAAGCCAAGAACCTTGGAGTAAAGACGGCGATGACCACGTGGGAAGCGCAACGCATCATTCCGAATCTCCCGATTATTCCCGGGGATCCTCGCAAGTATGCAGAGGTTACGCATCGATTTCTGAAAATCCTTCATGAGCATTGTGATGCGGTTGAACAATTCAGTGTTGACGAGGCATTCGCCGACATCACCACTGTTGCTGGAGACAAATTTGGCGCCATTCTTTTTGCGCAAATCCTCCGATCGAACATTATCAAAAGTATCGGTGAGACGTGCACAGCATCCATTGGCATTGGGCCGAATAAAGTTCTCGCAAAACTTGCAAGTGAGTCGGTGAAACCGAACGGAATTACTTTCGTCGATATCGGCGATGCAGAAATATTCGTTGCATCGCGATCCCTTTCCGACATTTGTGGCATTGGGCGCAGAACGGAGAAGCGCTTAAAAAGTCTTGGAATATTCACGATTCTTCAGCTGCGTTCAGCACCTATCGATCGACTTATCGCCGAATTTGGCCCGCATACTGGGCAGTTTCTTTGGGATGTTTCTCGAGGCATCGGTGATGATACCGTTACCGATAGCGAAGGTGACGATCCCAAATCGGTCGGCCATTCCTACACGTTCCCCCATGGCCTAGAAACAGAAAACGAAATCCATAACAATCTTCTTGCGCTTGCGGACATGGTTGCGCAACGCCTTCGCAATCAAAATCTTTTCGCAACACATGTTAACGTTTTTGCGCGGTACGAGGATGGTGGTGGCTCCGGAACATCAGCGACGCTTCCCGAGGCAACTAATGATGGTTTAACGCTCTTCGAGTACGGCCTCCGATCACTTCTCCCAATCCTCGATCTCGATCGCGGCATTCGCTTGCTCGGCATCAGCGCGACACATTTCGCTCATCACATTCCCTCTCTCATCCCCGAGCACTCCGATCGCTATCGCCGCTGCATCACCGCTCTCGATGCCGTCGCAAAACGCTTCGGCACCGGCGCCTGGCACCGCGCAAGTACACTGAACACGATCTTTCTCGAACGCGTCAGCGGCTGGCATTACGATCATGAATAATACGTCCGCCTACTCATTCCGGTCATCCCCGCGTAGGCGGGGATCCAGACAGTTCAGAATTTTAAATCGATGGAGAAAAACGCCCCATGAGTTCAGCTTTCTCAAGAATATGACTCGATATTGCATCGAGACATTCAGCCTTCGTTGATCCCTCCGGAAGATCAAGGAGCGTATCGATTGCGTAGACGGTAAAAAAATATCGATGCTCTTTATCCGGAGGACGAGGCCCGCCGTATTCAAGTTCGCCTCGCGTTCCTTTTCCTCGAACTCCTTCCACATTCCAATTTTCTGCAATCTCAAAAATATTTGGTGCAATATTAAATACTACCCAATGATCCCAAACAGGAATTCCGATGGACTCTGGAATATCTGGGTCATCCATCGTTAATACAAGCGACATCGCTCCTTCGGGAACATCTTCGATCCGCAGTGGCGGATTAATATTCTCAAAATCGCGACCGTACTTTTGAGGAATGATTTCTCCATTTTGAAATGCCTGGCTCGAAATCTTCATACACGTATATGATACCAAAATCGCCCATTGCTGAGCGATTATTGGTGTCGAATTGATGGGTGGTGGACTGAACGGGGCTCGAACCCGTAATTCCGAGATGACAATCTGGGTGTGTTACCAGTTACACCATCAGCCCAAAACAATTCGACCGTCGCATTATAACACGAACAGAAAACGAACAAAGAAAAATACCCCGCTGAAAGCGAGATATTTTTCCGTCATCTCAGAGAATGTTCTTTCGAACACACCCAGATATCTTAAGTAAATCATAAAATATGATTTACGTCAAAGTTATTCACATCAAATCTCCTCCTCAATCTCCAACAATCGATTGTATTTACACAAACGTTCGGACCGCGATGGTGCACCGGATTTGATGTATTCAGCATTCACGGCAACGGCGATGTCTGCAATGGTAGTGTCTGTGGTTTCGCCTGAACGGTGGGAGATAACCACTTTGTAATTATTTTCGCGTGCGAGACCAATGGTTTCCATGGTTTCGGTAAGTGTTCCGATTTGGTTTGGCTTAATGAGAATCGCGTTTGCTACGTGGGAGTCGATTCCGCGTTGGAGATATTTCACGTTTGTTACAAAGAGATCGTCGCCAATCAACAGCATCTTCTTGCCGAGTTCCTTCGTCATCAGCTCCCAATCGCTCCACGCATCCTCCGCTAAACCGTCCTCGATAGAGATCATTGGATATTTCTTTGCCCATTCGGCATACAGCGCGATCATCTGTTTTGGCGAACACTTTCGTTTGTCTGTAGAAAGTTCGTACTTTTTCGTCTTTACATTAAAAAACTCACTCGAGGCAACGTCGATGCCAAAGCCGATTTCTTTTCCCAGTTTGTATTTTGCCTTTTTTGTTGCTTCCACTAAGTATTCAAGCGCAGATTCTGTTCGGCCAACGTCTGGCGCATAGCCACCCTCGTTTCCAACATCGGTGTCGAGACCGTCAGCATGAAGAACGTCTCCAAGCATGTGGAAGATTTCGCTTCCCGCCTGGAGCTTTCTGGAGAACGTGGAAAATCCGTGCGGAATAATGATGAACTCCTGCATGTCCAGGTTTGTGGATGCATGTTTTCCGCCATTAAACACATTCAAAAGCGGCGTAGGAAGTTTAAACTTTGATAGACCGATGTCGAATGTTTCGCGTAAATATGCATAGAGCGGCATGCGCGCACGACGAGCGCCCGCATGCGCAAGCGCAAGGGAAACACCAAGAATTGCGTTCGCGCCAAGTCGGCTTTTGTTCTCTGTGCCGTCGATAATACACATCGCCTCATCGATGCCTCGCTGATCCGAAACATCACGACGGCGAAGCGAAGGTCCGATAATGTCGTTCACATTACGGACGGCCTTGCGTACACCAAGACCACGATACCGTTTCTTATCGCCATCCCGCAGTTCTACGGCTTCATGAATTCCCGTAGACGCGCCGGAAGGCACCGCGGCATGACCACGCGTACCGTCCTTGAGCATGACGGAAACGGCAATCGTTGGGTTCCCGCGAGAATCGAGAATTTCGTGAGCATGAATCGCGTCGATACGTTCGAGCATAGGCTTACTTCAAGGAATAGGTGATGTACACCGTCATTTGCGTTTCTTGTTCGCCTACTTCTATTGATGGTGCAATAGACTCAACGGACTTTGCGCTATCTGCCATTATTCCGTACATCATTGGATAATTTCCACCGCTACTCTCGCTGTAGTTCACTACCGCACCAAGACGTTCATGCAATGACGATGCGATTGCTTTTGCTTGTGCCTCAGCTTTCGCAATAGCCTCGCCTCGTGCAGATGCAAGCACTACCGCGTCGTCGTCGACGCTGTATCGAATACTCGATACCGATGTTGCGCCATTTTTTGGACCAGCATCAAGCACTGCAGCAATATTGTCCGTCTTCCGAATTTTTATTGTGAGTGTCTGAGAGGACTGATAGCCCGTTACCACTGCAGGACTCTGATCGTAGTCGTAGACTTCCGACGTGTTAAACGACGATGTCTGTAGATCCGCTTCCGCAACGCCCAATGCCTTGATTGCCGTAAGCACCGTCGTCATTGTTTTGGACGCTGCACTCTGTGCTTCTGCCGCAGTATCCGCCGTTTTCGTCACCGAAATATCCGTGGTGGCAATATCGGGCACCACGCTTGCCTTCCCTGTTGCGGTTACGGTAATGGTTGGCGCGGCGTTGTCGCTAAACCCTACACGCACAGTTTCGCGCATGGATTTTTTTATCTGCACACCAAGCCACACCGTTCCGTACACCAAAAAAATTGCGAGCAATACGGTAAACACCTTATTATCTTCCCACGTTGGCCAGATACTCGAACTATTTTTTTCCCAAGAAGCCATAAAAAATACGGTTAGATAAGGAAAGTATAACACGGCTATATTTTTCGCTCGCGCCAGTGGCGAGTGGTACATTTTTCCAACGAGCACGCGCCCCACAGTTGCAGGTGAACGAAGTGAACCGTCGCAACGTAGGGGATTCGCGCGGAGTGCAGAACAATGTACCCGAGCCACCAGCGAGTGAATATGTTTCTGACATGAACTGATCTTCTTTAGAGGGTGTTGAGGCGAGTTGGCGCGTGAGGGGATTCTTGGATTTGGTTGGGAGGATGGGGTGAAGTGGACGCGAGCATCGGCTGTTGCGTTTTCAAAGAGCTCCTACCGAGATTGGGGTTTAAAAACATGGCATCTGGAAGGCTGCATGATCGTGAAATACGCAGGATTTGATCATGAACTTCACAACGTGCGAACATCGATCGTACAAGGGGTCATCGACATCCACACCCATCGCCAAAACCATTGTTGGTTTCTTATTGCAACTCAGTTGCATTAGTAGAACCCCTGTTTTAAAAACGCGTACCCCCACTCTCGGCAAAAAAACAACAGCCAACACCAACCATCGCAAATAATCGCAACGCTCCGTTACGCCCTCCCAACCAAATCCAAGCATCACAATCCCATCATCCATCTCAACTCCAATTCATCGCTACGTCAACACTTCCAATCCCGGCATTTTGTCTCCCCCCAGAAATGCGAGCATTGCGCCGCCGCCGGTAGAGATGTGAGAGAAGAAATCGGTGAGATCGAATTCCTCAATACATTCCACCGTTTCTCCTCCGCCAATAATACTCGTTGCATTTTTGTTCTTTGCGATGGCACGGGCCACCGCAAGCGTTCCTTTGAATCCATCACGATGCGTTGTTATTCCCATTGGGCCATTCCACACAATATATTTTGCATGTGCGATGTGTTGCGCAAATGCGTCTGAAGTTACCGGACCGATGTCGGTAACAATACCTTTGGACACCACGACGTCGCACGGCAAATGAATGACCTCTCCAAATTTCTTTGCAACTGCTTTCGCGTCGGCAACGTCCTTCGCTTTCGTAAACTCTTTCGCTGGTACCGGCAACGATCCAATGCTCGCCTTCAACATCGTAAGCGACGACGCACCGCCAACTAAAATTGCATCTGCGTGTGCGCCAAGTTTTTTGATGAGTGGAATTTTTGTGGAAATTTTCATCCCTCCAAGAATCAGCACAAATGGATGTTTCGGAATCGCGGACAATGCGCGGACTTCTTTCACGATTAACTCTCCAGCAAAACTTGGGAGGAATTTTGTGATTGCCGCTATCGACGCGTGCTTTCGATGGCACACGCTAAACGCGTTATTCACGTACACGTCGCCAAGTGTTGCTAAGTGTTTTGCAAATTTTGCATCGTTCTTTTCCTCTCCTTTTGTAAACCGAAGATTCTCGAGCATCACGATAGACCCTGGCGCCATACGATCGATCACTTTTGCGGCATCGTCGATCGAACCAGCCACGAATCGAATCGGGTGTTTTATTGCGTGTGCGAGCGCTCGAGCAACTGGAGCAAGCGACAAATCTTTCACCACCTTTCCGTTTGGTTCCCCAAGATGCGCAATAATCACAATGCGTGCGCCGCGCGCCTTCAACCGTTCAATTTCCGGAAGTACCGATCGCAATCGATGTCGTCCGTTCATCGACACGCGGCCATTTGCGAGAGGAACGTTCGCGTCGATACGCAACAGCACACGGCTGTCCTTTGGAATATCTTTTGCAACCCACGACTTAATAAGTTTCTGTGTTTTCATTTTTGCCATACAATGTAACGCCTTTGATCACGCGACGCAGGGCATCGCGGAACGGAAGGACGGAAAAGAAATATCGAGCATCGACACATCGTCGAAGTATGTAGGCAGTATACCCTACCAATGGAATGCCGAGCGCGGTTCCAATGGCATATTTCCCCCCAAGAGCCACCACAACGTCCCAACTCCGTTTCGATCGATACGTCTTCATTGGAGCGCGATTGATTGTTGCGCAAATATTTTTCGCAACCGTTATGGATTGTCGCACTGCAACTTGCGCGGTTTGTGGATCGAGTTTTTCTGCGCCATCGACTGCTGCAATATCGCCAAGCACAAAAATCTCCGGATGATCGATGGCTCGTAATGATGCATCGACGAGGATTCTTCCCTTTTCGTGTTTTGTAAACGGAAGCGTTCCAACAATCGCCGGCATTTTCACCCCAATCGCGGTCACGCAATACTCGGACGATATAATCTCGATAGACTCCGTTGGAATACCGTTATGAATTGCTCGAAGTCCAACGGCCCCATCGGAAACGTGTGCCAACGCCGTGTTTGATCGAATCACAATGCCAAGATCGCGCAACCGATTTCGTGCTACCTCTCGTAATCGAGGTGATAGCACCATCAATGGATCTGCGCCTGAATCGATGAGCATTATTTCTATGGATCGATGAGCAATCTTACCGGATCGTTCCAGCGCACGAATCGTTGCCGCACATTCTGCAGAAAATTCCACACCGTTTGGTCCGCCGCCCACCACCACAATCCGCTTTGCTGATTGTGATGCACTGTGAATAATGCTGGAAAGTTCGGTTCGGATCATGAGTGCGTCACTGGTGCGCTTCAGATCCGCCGCAAACTGCTTCACGCCTGCAATCCCAAAGTCGTTGGACACGCTCCCCATGGCTAACACACAAATATCGTATGGGACCGCTGTACCATCGGCGCACGCAATATGCCGAGACGCAACGTCCATTCCCGTCATAGCTGTTTTGTGGAAGCGAATCCCCTTCCACTGATCCAGTGAAATATCGGTGGCATGAACCAAGTCCCCACGAAGCGAGACGTCGAGAAGTCCTCCTGAAGCAACTTCGTATAACCACGGTGTGTATACCGACACCGAAGAAGGGTCGACGATGGTTATTGCGAACTGATCCGCGTTTGCTGATCGCATCAGCCGGCGCGCAACACTAAACCCCCCGAATCCTCCACCAACAATAACAACCCGCGTGTGTTTCATACATTATCCGAACAGAAACTTTACTACCGCGTTTGGCTTTCGAATATTTCCAAGAACTATTGCATTCAATCCTAGCGCATGACCAGCGCCGCCAGCAGCAAAGAGCGCAAGAATTGCCGCGTAAATAACGTGCTGGTCGATATATCCGCGTGCGGTGTTATCTACAAAATGCGCAAGGTAATACAGCGTCATCAACAGTATGCCAAGCATCGCGGCAGGACGAGTGAGCAAACCAACAATCAATGCAACGCCAAGGAAAAATAATCCCCATGCATTGAGCATGTCGATAACGCCATTCCCTGCTAACGATCGAAACCACTCTGCAAACGGACCGTTGGCGACCGCAAGATACGACGAAGCACTCCAGCCAGATGTGATCTTCGACCATCCTGTTGCAAGAAACATTCCTCCAACCGCAAAACGGAGCACAAGATACGCAACACCAAAACTCTGTTCATGCGTGGCCTCAGAAATCTTTCCCAGTATTGATTGTGTGCGCATATTATTTTGCTGATGCTATGCACAGCTCTACAAGGCTATGCGAATATCCCCATTCGTTATCGTACCACGCAACCACTTTTACTAAATTTCCATCAACAACATTGGTAAGCGAAAGATCGACGGTTGCCGAATGCGGATCCCCAATAAAGTCCGAGGAGACGAGCGGCTCGTCTGTTGCAGCAACAATCGATGCGAAGCGAGGAGTTTTGATGGCGGCAAGAATAGCTGCGTTTACTTCGTCGATGGTGACGTTCTTTTTCAACAAAAATGTCATGTCGGACAACGACACTGTTGGCACCGGAACACGGATCGACAAACCGTCGAACTTTCCTTTGAGCGATGGAATGGTGAGCGCCACCGCAATAGCGGCTCCCGTTGACGTTGGCACAATATTTTCTGCTGCAGCACGGCCTTCGCGCATATCTTTCTTTGGCGAATCCACCAAGGACTGTGATGCGGTGTACCCATGAATCGTGGTCATCATTGCCTTCTCAATACCGAACGCCTCTTCGATAATTGCGGAAACTGGAGCCACACAATTCGTGGTACAGGAAGCATTACTCAATACTTTTGCCTTCTCCCCCTTTACCTTTTCGTCGTTCACACTCATCACAAACGTTGGCACGTTCCCACCTTTTCCTGGCGCAGAAATAATCACCCGCTTTGCACCAGCCGTGCAATGCACGCCCGCCTTTTCCTCCGTAACGAAGAATCCCGTCGATTCAATCACGATATCGATATCCAAATCCTTCCACGGCAACTGTGCCGGATCCTTCTGCGCCAAAAGTTTAATTGTCTTTCCGCCAACCACCAACGAATCCGCTGTGTAACTCACGTCCACATTCCACGTTCCATAATTCGTATCGTGCTTCAACAAATATGCCAACGTCTTCGAGTCCGTAAGGTCGTTGATCGCCACAACATCAAACTCTTTCTTCTCCCACCCTACTTTGAATACGGTCCGACCAATTCGGCCAAAGCCGTTGATAGCAATTCGAGGCATAGATGAGAGTATTTTATCACGAATCGCCTATTCCCTCTTCAAGTTCGCGAGCTCTTTAAGTAATAGCGCATCATTTTCACCGTAAATCTTGAAGCCAAGCGCGATGGCGCCTACAACACGTCTTGCATCTTTGCCGATACCGAATTGTTTTGCAAGAAACGTTAACGCTTTACCATCAACGTTTAGACCTTCTCCTTGTCGTGTATCGCGAAATTCTTTCATCCATTCGGCTGATGTTGGATATTTTTCAAGAATGCGCTGCGTCCAAAATGCTGATCCAAGACCCTCTAGTCGCGCAAGTTCATGCCTCAATGCCGGATCGTTTTCTCCGTAAATCCTCATTCCTATACGCAGAAAGTTTTTAGAACTCGTCGGTGTTTCAAATCCAAATCGCGCTGCAATTGCGTTTATTCTTCTTCCGAGAACAGTAATACCCGATCCCGGTGCACGATTGCCATCGTCGCCCCTGAATCCAAGAATCCAGTCAGCTGACGTGGGATATTGCTTGAGAATTTCGTTTCTCCATTCCTCAACACTTCCTGCAGCGATGAGCATTTCTCGAAGCAATAGCTCATCACGCTCCCCATAAATCTGTAATCCCAATTGAATAAACTCAGGAAGCAGGACTTGCCTATTGGTATTTATAACTACTCCAAAGTGATGAGCGAGAAGCTTGATTCGTCGTCCTGCGACCTCGATACCAGCCCCTTGCTGACTCCCATTTTCACCCCGGTATGCCATCATCCATGCTTCTGATGTTGGAAATTTTTCTATAATCAATACACGCCACTCGTCGAGACTTCGTTCAGCGACTTTGTTGCGCTCAACCTGCACAGTGTCATCCTGTACACCATACATCGCTTCCGCAAGTAAGACTATGATTTTTTTTCGCGATTGCTTACGAGAAATTCCAAATTGAGTACACAGATAATTCAATTTTTTTCCTTCGACTTCAATGTTCCATCCGTCTCTCTTTCCGGAATGAAAGGTGTCGAACATTACTTTCGCAGTTGGATATTTTTTCAGAATCGCTGCTCGCCACACCTCAGGATCCTTTGTTTCATATTTTTCCGCTTCCGCAAGGAGCACCGGATCGTCCCCATAAATAATTCGACTCAAGCGAAGAAAAGAGCTCGGCGCGTATGGACGCTCAGAAAAACCGAACCGTGTTGCAAGTGCAACGAGTTTTCGGCCAGTAACCTCGATCTCAGTTCCGCATTCTATTCCTTGATCACTGGATCGAAACGCAGCATACCAATCGGAAAATGTCGGATACTTCTCGAACAGTGCTGCGCGCAACTCGTCTTGATCAACCTCTCGAACATTGATTTTTTCTTTTCGTCTGTTCACCTCCCCACCCATCTCATGAGTCAACGTATGGGTCAACCTTCCTTCCCATTGGGCATTGCGGATAATTTTTGTGACGTGGCCTGGGATTGCATCGGAGAGGTTCTCTTTTGCTGTGGTGAGAAGGGTTTTCACTGACACGCGCCCGGTGATGACAAATGTTGCTTCGCCGACTTGATTGCAGACAAGGATCATCCGATCGATTCGGGGGATGTCGATGGCGACGTAACTTGTCTCGCGCATTGTTCCTTCGGGTGTATCGCCGATGGTAACGATGATGTCGTCGGAATAGAGCTCAAGTTTTTTCAGGATTGCGATCACCTCTTCGATTCGGGGTTCAAAACGAGCCTCTTTGAACGGTGACACACCACCGGGAATGATCGCTCCGGTTCCCGATGGCAGCAACACGCCTTCGATCCGATTCATGACGATTTTATCGCTTGTTTCAGGATGCTCGACGGCGTTATGGATTGTATGATGTAACGATTCAACAGCAAGTGCGAGAACGTCGTTGATTTCTCTTGGACGTTTTGGCGCGAAGGTGAGTGCGGCCTCCATGTCACGCTCGGTAGAAGTCGTCTCTTGGAGACTCGGCGAGGTAGTGATACCCTCTTCAACTGTTTCGAGAGACTCGAGAAGATTGAGATAGCTTTGTTCCGATCCATCGTACGATCGTGCAATGTTCAATGCCTTCGCCATGGCATCGCGATAATCCCGAGCTTCGGGGTGCTTTTTGAGTTCGCGATAGGATTCGAATTCGATCATAGAAAATGCATCTCTATTGTACAACAAAACCGAGCCGTCAAGGCTCGGTCATGTTTTTTTACATCTTACGCTCCCAACTGCATGCGAACCATGCGGCCGATGCGGAGGTTTTCACCGATGGCGGTGATGTTTTCGGTAAGCAATGTTTGAATCGTCTTTTCGTCGTCTTTGATGAAGATTTGCTCCATCAAGCAAATGTCTGCAAAAAACTTGTTCAGCTTGCCGTCGAGAATCTTCTCGATCATTTCAGCTGGCTTGCCTTCTTGCGTGAGCTGCTCACGATACACTGCCTTTTCACGGTCGATCACGTCTGCTGGAACTTGGTCACGAGA
>CALRAI010000019.1 GCA_943350635.1 Candidatus Uhrbacteria bacterium | reverse complement strand
CTGCACTTGTGGAGAACCCGTGTCCGAATCATGCGTTCGGAACTTTTTAATGAGCTTTTCCTTTGCGGACTTGTCCAGCATAGATTCAAAATGATTAGCCGATCATCGGAGTAACGGGAGCTGAACCCCGAAACCACGAAAAACGGTGGGTAAATAACGGGGAAAGTGTAGCAGATTGGGGGAGAAAGGGCAAGATTGCCACGTAAAAGCACTCTCAAACGAAAAGCGCGCCCGACCGTGAGGCCTGGGCGGCTTCGAGCGGACGGACGCGGAGTGGTTGGCTATGTCAATGGGTGATTCATGAACGCCATCGCGAGCAATTTTACCCATTCTTCAAACGTTTTTTTTCGATTCTCATCCGGTGGAGTTTTTGTGAATAAGGGTAAAAAATCTTTTCGTTTGGAGTCCTGAATTCCGAATTTTCCACTGTTTTCCAGTGCAATCATGATGTTGTCCTCTCCGTCATCATTTCGCTCGAGATCTTGTTCTTCGGTGAGGTCAGGTGGGGCCGAGGTGACGGTGATGACGACATCATCACAACTCGAGTACCAGACAAGATAGAGCTGACCGCGTTTGACGTATTCGCCTTTGTGTCGGAGGCCAGGTGATTCGTCTTCGAGGTTATCGAAAGCTGTTGCCTTCTTTTTGAGTGCGCCTTCCGCGCGGAGTATGGATCGAATGCGCCTCAAAGATTCAGAATGTGTAGCTCGAGCGTTCATGATGCCTCCGGGTATAGATATCAGGCCATTTCGTCACACGTCGATTGGAAATCAATCGACAGAAAATTATAGCAGATATTGGTTGATTTGTCATGTTGGAGTGAAGAAGACCTCAAAACGAAAGCGCGTCCGGACCGTGAGGCCCAGGCGGGCTTCGAACGGCACGGACGCGGCGTGACTATGGCGTACTTCCTCCTGAAGACGGTGCCTTGGAGGACTTGTGGAAGATCGCGACCGTGCATATGACGATTGCGTAGCAGGACCATACTGCGAGGAACCAGATGTATGGCGGGATGGCCTCTTGTTTTGGTGGGTACGGATGCGACCCCATGCCGCGAGCGATGGCGGAGCTGCAGAAGAATAGAATAAACAAGAACATGAAGGCTCCAGTGAGTATGAAAACGATAACATACGTATTGTGTTTTTGATATATCGATGTGTCGCAAAAATTTGCTATACTCCTCGAATATGGCAAAGGCGCTGAAGGATTTGATGAGGGAGTTTTGTGAGTATCTTGAGATTGAGAGAGGGCGATCGGACAAGACGACTAAAAATTACAACTTCTACCTTCATCGTTTCGCCGAATGGGCCAAATGGCCGAACCCAGGGGAGATTGAGTTGGAAATGGTGCGAAAGTATCGGCTGTATTTGAATCGGGAGATTGCGGGGCGAGATGAGGAATCGTTGCAAAAGAATACGCAAAACTATCATCTTATCGCTTTGCGAGCATTTTTGAAGTATTTAGCAAAGCGTGATGTAAAGACATTGTCTGCGGATAAGATTGAGCTTGCAAAACAGGGCACGAGGCATGTGACGTTTCTTGAGCCGGAAGAACTGACGCGATTTTTGACAGGTCCCGATAATGACGATTCGTTGGTTGGTCTACGCGATAAAGCGATTCTTGAGCTTCTTTTTTCCACCGGTCTTCGTGTTTCCGAATGCGCTGGGCTCCGCATCGATCAGGTCAATTTGAAGCGCGATGAGTTCACAGTAAAAGGAAAAGGAAGCAAACACCGTGTTGTTTTTTTGGCGGACGATGCGAAGCGTGCGCTAAAGAGTTACGTTGATCGCCGGCGCGATGTTTCTGATTATCTTTTTGTTCGTCACGACAGAGCCCGTCATAACGTTGAATCCCCTGCCCCACTCACTCCGCGATCGGTGCAGCGCATCGTCGACCGCTATGCTCGCTTGGCCGGCATCACAAAAACCGTCACTCCTCACACCCTCCGCCATACCTTCGCTACTGACCTTTTACGCAACGGCGCTGATATTCGCTCGGTTCAATCGCTCCTTGGCCATGAATCAATCACCACAACCCAGGTGTACACGCATATTACCGATAAGGAGCTGAAGAGAGTGCATCAGAAGTTTCATGGGAAGGGAGAATCCAAGGGATAAAAATGAAAATAAAGAACCGCCCGCGAAGCGCGTGCGGCTCCGTGGGTGGTGAGGTTACTCGAAATTGAAACTAAACCCACCAAAGACGGTGCGGTATCCGGTTGATAAGCAGATTACCGTTAATAGCTGTTTCAGGTTTCGGTAGATATCTTCTTCCCCAATTTCCCCGACGTTGCCATACAATTTCAATGACTCTCCTTCACTGGTAATGAACGTTGCAGTTGGAAAATCAAGAAAAACAAAATCTTTTTTCTTCAGTTCGTAGGGCTGATCGTTGAGTGTAAAATTGAGCATGATTGTTCCTGCGGTTTTGTTTTCTTTCGTCGAGCCATCAAAAAATTTTAATGGTTCGGGACAAGACGCGAGAGGAACGCGTTGTATTGTTCAACCCTCGCGTATGAATGTTTTTTTCGTCACCGTGTAAATTATAGTGGCGTGAGTTTTCCAAATTGATATAACTCGGTGACGATCGTTTGAATCTCTTGCTGGCGTTCGGGTGGGGTTTTTACGCCAAAGCCTTCGGATTCCCATTCTGTTACTTCACCGTTTGCCTTCACCATGCCGGCAGCAATGATGTGATGACGGTGTGCACGTGGATCTTTGGCGATTTTCTCGATCTGCTTCCTTGCCTCCGCAATACACAGATGCTGTGTACGGAATACACCGTAGAGCTGTGAGTGATTGCTGATTGTTCCGATGATGAAATGGCTTTGCGTGACGACGAATTTGTAGGCGTACTTGTCTGATGTCCATTGCAACTTGTTATTTCTCAACATGATGGTGCAATCCCATTTTCCAACGAGCGCACAGTTTTGATTCGTATTCACGAAGATGCTGACTTCCATTTCTTCTCCCAGAGTTCGATCTGTCGATGAATTTCGACGTCTCGAGGCTGGGCGCGAGGAGAGACGAGTGTGTCTCTCCTCGCGCGAGTGAGGCTCTGCTTCCCCGAGTTCACACGTTTTCGGCCGTATAACCACTGTCGTGGGTGACGATTGTGGGAACATCCGTTCCCGTCATCAGGGCGTTGAGGATGCGCCCCCAGTCCTTCCCACCCCGTTCCTTTTTCGTGTACTTGCGCGTTCCTTTGCAGAAGAAACACTTCCCCGTCCGGTGCTTTTGATCTTCACGCGTACACTCACACTTCTGTCCGCGGTTCCAATGTGTCGTCCCGACGAGCGTTCCGTCGCATTTCGTGCACTCCCCACTCTTGCATTGATCGCAGTCGCTGTTCGGGTAGACGTGGGTGACCATCGGGGCGTGGATGAAGGTGACCTTCGCGCCGTCGATTGTGAAGATCTTCATCTTCTCGATCTCCACCTTCTCGTAGCACGAGTACGGACCCATGAGGTCGATCGTGGCTGCCATGGCGTGATGGTGGTGGCTGGCGTCCGTGAGCATCGCTACGAACTTGGCGCCACGTCGCGCAACGAGGAGGGCGATGACGTAGCCGTAGGGCATCTCTACCTCTGGGTTGTAGTTCTCCCCGAGGTTGCGCTTGCTCATGGGCATGAGCATGTCGGTCAGGACGGCGTCGTATGGGAATGAAGGCTCGACGGTTTTTTTAAGATCGTGGTCCCAGTATGGCTCGATGAGCTTGACCAGCGCATCGAACGAGTCGATGACGGTGATCTCGTGATAAGCAAGGGACTCGATAGCGGACTGGCGGTGGGCGGCGTTGTCGTCGATGACGAGAATGCGAAGAGAATCGGACATGAGAACCTTCCTTTGCGTTTGTTAATCGAGTGCGTTAGGCGATATGCCCTTCATCACCTCGACAAAGAACTGTATCATAATTTCTTTATTCTGTCAATATAAATGGATAATAGTTTTTGATTATTGTTATACATAATAATCCATATAATTCTATCTGTTATCTAAAATAGTTGACATGTGAGGGTTTTGCGGATATTCTTCTGATATATGATGAATCCAAAGGAATTGTTGACGCATTTTTCCGTGACAGAGGAGGAGGCGGAGATTTATCTCACGGTATTACGGATAGGCACGTCTACGGCAACGGAGATTTCGGCAAAGGCCAAGAAAAACCGGACTGCGACGCATTTTCATTTAAAAAAGCTTGTCGATAAGAAATTGCTTGATTTGACGAAGCGTGGCCGAACGTTTGTGTTTCGTGCAGTTCCCCCTGCAGAACTTGCTGCGCGATTCGACCGGATTTCCACAGATTTTAAGAGCATCGTGCCGCAATTGGAGTCGTTGCAAGCGATGGAGATTGAAACGCCGCGCGTGGCTGTTTCTGAGTCTCGATCCGGATATTTTGCGGTGTACGATGAGATTTCGTCGCTTCCTGAGGATTCCACATTTTATGCGATTGAAGGTGCTGAAGCGCTGCGGAATGAGCTGACCCTTTTAACTCCGGAACTCGCACATCGGTTTTATTCAAAGATGGTTGAACGACGAATTGCCGTGAGACTTGTTTTGACAGAGGAAGCGCTGCAGATTCCTAACAATTTGATGACGAAGGAGAATTTTGCTTTGTTTCAGCAGCGTAAGGTTGATATTCGAATTCATGCGGAATCGATCCTTCCTTTTCAGGGCTTAACACTTATGTATGGCAATACGGTCGCGCATCTTATTCCTGGGAAAGATATTGTGATTACAATGAAGCATCAGGGTATTGCGGATTCGTTTCAGGCCACATTTGATGCGTTGTTTTCTTTTGGAAAGGAGTATTCGTATACGAAATAAAAACATCCTCCGCTTGAGAGGATGTTTTATGGGGTGCCTAGAGGGAATCGGACCCTCGTAGCCTGGACCACAACCAGGTGCACTAACCACTGTGCTATAGGCACCGTATTTGCGTAACGGATGCTAGAATACCAGGATTTTTGCACGATTGCAACTTTAGAAGGTTTTGCGATTGTGCACGAGGTAATGGCAATTTCTGCACAGCCATTTGAGATTTTCTATTATATTATTCTTTCGATTTTCGTCGATGTGATGGACGACGAGAACGCGAAGATCGTGAATGCTGCAATTCGAGCAAGTTGCAGGAATATTGTTTCGCAGCATGATGTCGCGATACACGGATTCCCCACCGCGCCAGTTGAAATGTTTTTTTCCAAACGACCAAAGCGTATTCTTCCAGCGCGCAAAACAGGATTTGTTGCAGAAAAACTTCCCATCTTTTGATTTCTTTTGTTGGCCAGCAGTTCGATAGAGCGATTTATTGCATGTACTACATTGATACAGTCGTCCCGTTTTCATTCCTAAATATTTACAGGAATTTGAACAGTAATCTCCCCATCCTTTTTTGATGCGAGAAATTTTGTCTTGAAATGGTTTTGCGCAAACCTTACAAGAAACATTTGGCATAGATACCGGGGCGATTAAGTGTTTGTGATGTACGCTTAATAATACCATATTCATAATAAAATATGTCATTTTTATTGATAAAACCTCAAGAATGTTGCATTATTGTGCCACACAGGAGGTGCTGATGGTCAGCATGAACTTCATTTACGAGTATTGAAACACCTGGGCGGCGCGAGCTGACCACGGCGGAGTGATACAGACGAGGGTGATTTTTCCCACGTCGTCACAACGCCACAACGAGGCCGTTCCGAAGTCCCACACGGGATTTCGGGGCGGCCCTACTTTTTTAGCAAAAATCTCCCGACTGGGAGGTTTTTGGTGTTTTTGAAAAGACTGGTGCTCCGAGGTGGAATCGAACCACCGACCTTGGGCTTAGAAGTCCCCTGCTCTATCCAACTGAGCTATCGGAGCGGGATGGTTGTTGAACGTGCAGATTCTAGCATTTTTTTCATGACTTGGAAAGGGAATTCCTTTCGCTTTTGTTCTTTCACAGGTATACTGCTTTGCGCTAGGGGCCTTTCACAAACCCTGATGCTAAGCCCGGAGGGCTTTTCATGAACAACGACCCGGAAGACAAGGACAAGGCGGAAGGTGAAGGTAGCGGAGACGGCAGCGCTGGCGATGGCGCGGCTGCGGACGAAGGCGGCGGTGACGCTGGCGACGGTGCGGGCGAAAGCTCTGCGCCTGATGGCGGTGGCTCCGAAGAAGCCGTGGAGCAAGCCGGTGACGGTGGCGCTGGTGACGGCGGCTAGCTGACGGGGAGAGATACCCCATCGGCGAGCAGCCAACAACACGAGTGACCAGTCGGTCGGGAGTTCACTCCCGGCCGACACGCTGGGGTCCTAGCACACGCTGGGGCCTCGGTTTCGTTTTAAATATTGGCTAATACTTGACAGGTTTTTGTACCTCAGGCATATTTTACCCCGCTGTTTCGGGCCCACCCCGGGTTCGCGGTAGTCCGGCATGATCGCCGGTGTTTCCACCCTGTACCTGTTCGGAGTTTTGACATGATCATCACCCTCGCGCTCATCAGCAAGCGCATCCTCGACAACGACAAGAACCTCAAGGCGGAGTTCGGTCAGCCCGAGCACCTCACGCGCAACGCCCTCGGGCGCAACGCGGAAGGGAAGCTCGAAATGACGTTCGACACTAACCAGGGCCCGCAGCGCGACGGCCTCACCGAGGTCATCGACCTCGTAGTGTTCCCGAAGAAGGACAAGACCGATTCCTCGATGCTCGTCACGATGCAGAAGCCCACGGACATGCTGGGCAAGATCGACGACGACGAGTTCAACCAGATCGGCAAGGCTTTCGACGGCTACTACAAGGGCGCGGGCGACGTGAAGTTCTCCGCCTTGGCGGACGACGAGCTGAACGACCAGACCACGGTGCTCTTCTTCGACCTCATCGACGGCGGCTACAAGGTCACCGAAGTCGCGGCGAAGCTCCAGGGCTACGTCATCGACGGCGACAAGGCGATGGTCTACGCGAACGACCAGGCGATCCTCCTGAACACGGACGACCTCCTCGAGAACCTCCGTGACGACACGCTGAGCATCGACAACAACGCGCTCGCCGTCGACTCCATCGGCAACGACGCGAAGATGGCGCGGGCCTGCACCATCGACATCGGCGGCGTGCAGAAGAAGGCCTGGGCCTACACCCAGCAGTCCGAAGACGGGAAGCAGACGAACATCTACTTCTTGGACAAGGACTCGCTCAAGACGATCGCCACCAAGGCCTTCGATGGCAACTACGCCACCCCGTCGCATGACGGCAAGAACCTCGTCTTCGTCAGCCACACGGTGGACGAGGCGAAGAACGGTGCCGAGACGTTCACGGTCAGCCGCCAATCCATGGCCGGCTTCCTCCAGAAGGACGACACGAAGGACACGACCGCGGGCATCGACTCCGGCTACCCGACGCCCTAGGCCTCACGGCCAGGGCAACACGCCCCCGCTTCGGCGGGACGGGCACTACGACCGAGGCTTCAGCACGCGCTGGGGCCTCGGTTTCGTTTTGGGCGATTTTTCGATACACTGCGTGCAAATATGAGCACACAAAAAACGTTTTTGATCCTTGATGGAAATGCATTGCTTCATCGCGCATGGCATGCCATTCCCCCACTTTCTACGAAGGATGGCAGAATGGTGAATGCGGTGTATGGTTTTGTGATGGTGATTGAAAAAATGCGTACGGATTTAAAGCCAGATTTCATGGCTGTGGCATGGGATTTGCCTGGTGGCACGTTTCGTCATGAGGAGTACGCGGAGTATAAAGCGCAACGTGAAAAGAAAGCACAGGAATTGTATGATCAGATTCCGATGATTCAGGAGTTTTTGAAAATTTACGGCATCCCTTCCCTTTCTGCTCCCGGATTTGAAGGCGATGATATTCTCGGAACGATTAGTGCAATGAATGAATCCGATGGTATTCGAACGTTAATCGTGACTGGGGATCTTGATGCGTTGCAGTTAGTATCATCGATGACTGATGTGTTGTTTTTTGTAAAAGGATTATCGCAAACCAAGAAGTACGACGAGATTGCGGTGAAGGAACGGTACGGACTGACGCCAAGTCAGCTGATCGATTATAAAACATTGGTCGGCGATACGTCGGATAATCTTCCTGGTATTCGTGGTATCGGCGAAAAAGGTGCTGTTGAGCTTATTACGACGTTTAAGACCGTTGATGGTATTTTTGATGCGTTGAAACGTGGGGATTTGCCAGAGAAATTTGTGAAAAAGTTTGAGGATCAAGAAACGCATGCGGCGCAAATGAAACGGATGGTCACTGTGGTTCGTGATGTTCCGTTGAAAGATTTTGTGCGAGATGACGCAAGAACACGTGAGGCCGATCGTGCTGCGTTAGTTGCAATGTTGAATGATTTTGAGTTCAAAACGATTTTGAAGAAATACGAGGAGCGATCAGAGAAATCGATGGTACCGATTGCGCATGTCACAAAAACAGAACCATCAATCGTGCAAAAAATGCCGAATAAGCGTCACGCTTCCCTTCCTGCAGGAAAACTTACCGATCTGGAGCTTGAGAGAATTGGAATCGTCGTTGAATCAAAAGAGAAGGATCTCTTTGGTGGAAGCATTGCGGCGATTGTTCTTACGGATGGCCGAAATGTTGTTTCAATGATCGATCCGGGCGTTGATGAAGTGAAAAAGATCGTGAGTATTATATGTAACGCGAAACTTTTAGTGATGCATGACGTGAAGGCGGTGTTGCATAGTATTGATGACCTTGGTGTTGGTGTTGCGTTCATGCTACGTCAAAAGTTTTTTGATACGCAGGTTGCGGCGTATCTTTTGTCGTCGGCGGATCGTGAGTTTGTGTTTGCGGATATTGTTCGATCAATGCTTGGAGTTTCTTTTTCAGACGATGCATCGGCGCAAGAGATGATTGGTGCACTGCTGCCGCTCGCGACGGTGCTTGATCGAAAGCTCGAGACTGAGGGGATGAAAAAGCTCTCTGATGAAATCGAAATGCCTTTGATTCCAGTATTATTCACGATGGAAAAAAATGGATTCGCTGTTGATAGTCACCACTTGGGAACATTGTCGAAAAAGTTTGATGATCGATTGCAAGAGCTTACAACATCGATTCATGCCGATGCGGGACGAGAATTTAACATTAATTCCCCATCGCAACTTGCTGATGTGTTGTTTGTTGATCTTGCAATTCCTACAAAGGGAATTAAAAAGACAAAAAGTGGATTTTCTACTGCGGCACCAGAATTAGAAAAGATTGTTGATCTGAATCCGATAGTCAATCGCATTTCGGAATATCGTGAGCTGGCAAAATTGAAAGGAACGTATGCAGATGCACTGCCAAGGCTTGTACAACACGATGGGAGAATCCATGCGCGATTTAATCAGTGTGTTGCTGCGACGGGTCGATTGTCCGGTTCCGACCCAAATCTTCAGAATATTCCCATTCGATCAGATCTTGGACGTGAGATTCGAAAAGCCTTTGTTGCGGCACCGGGATATGTTTTGCTGAGCGCTGACTATTCGCAGATTGAGTTGCGGCTTGCTGCGTCGATATCAAAAGATAAATCGTTTATTGATGCATTTAACGATGGCGCTGATATTCATAAACGAACTGCTGCAGAAATGTGGGGAATCGATGAGAAAGATGTTACGAAGGAGCAACGGTATGCGGCAAAAGCGATTAACTTCGGCATTCTTTACGGCATTGGTGCGAGAGCGTTAGCAAAAAGCGCGAATGTGCGATTTGAAGAAGCGAAGGATTTTATTGATCGATATTTTGTGGCACACCCAGGGATTCGATCGTACCTTGATGCAACAAAACTGCAGGCACACATGGATGGATTCGTTACTTCCCTGTTTGGTAGACGTCGGTATCTTCCTGATGTGAATTCCGGTATGCCACAACTTGTGGCTGCAGCAGAGCGTATGGCAATTAATATGCCAATTCAGGCCACACAAGCCGATATTATTAAGATGGCGATGAATGCTGTTGCTGAATATCTCCGGTCGTCGAAGATTGATGCAAAAATGATCGCACAAGTTCATGATGAGTTAGTTTTTGAAGTAAAAGAGTCTGATGCTGATGAGCTTGGATTGCACATTCGATCAATTATGGGATCGATAGCACAATGTGACGTACCACTTGTTGTGGATGTTGCGACGGCGAAGTCTTGGGGTGACATGGAATAATTATGATTCTTTTGGTGTATGGCGATGATGCATTTCGTGTGAAAGAGCGCGCGAAAGAATTTGTGATGAAGTTTGCGGAGAAGTTTGATCCTACGCGGATGAATATTGATGAATTTGTATTTGGAAAAAAAGATGATGCACAGTTGCCTCGGGTTTCTGAAGCTATTGCTGCGAGTCCGTTTCTTTCTCCAAAACGCATGGTTCGTGTTGATGGTATTTTTTCAACAGTAACAACAAAACCGGATGCTGAGCCGTGGATTGCGATGTTTAGTAGAGTGCCGGAATCAACGATTGTGGTGTTGGTTGATACGGTATCAAAGGAGAAGGTTGAGAAGACAGAATTATGGAAGCGAGTTTCTGGGATGAAAGATGTTCACGTGTATCCATTGCCTGCGCTGTCTGGATTGGATCTTCAAGCATGGGTTGTTGGTCGCGCGAAAATCCATGGAGTAACAATGGTACCGAATGTGATTTCTGTGCTTGTTGATCGCGTTGGGAATGATTCGTGGAGGCTTGAGACTGAAATTGGAAAGCTTGCCGCGTATGCCGGTGACGCTCCGGTAACCGAGGCGATGATTACGAAACTTGTGGTGAGTGAGTACAGAGAAGATATCTTTGTGTTGATGGATGCAATGAGTGCGGATCGTGCCCCATATGCCCTGCAAAAGCTTCATGAAGAACGAGTTGCTGGAGCAGATGAGTTTCCGTTGTTTGGCATGCTTGTGCGACAGATTCGCATATTGCTTCAGGTACGAGCGTTGTGCGACGAGCGATCAAACATAGGGAAAGGTGATGTTGCTGAAGTGCTTGGATTGCATCCGTTTGTGGCACAAAAAGTGCTAGGAGAGGCTCGGCGACGGTCTTTTTTGCAGATGATGGCGTGGCATGGCCTTGCTGCTGAACTCGATAGTGCCATGAAACGTGGGCTTGCAGCCGACGTTGCTGTAGATCGATTAGTAGCTATGATGCTTGACGATTCGAGTATACTTCGCTAACATTCGCCTATTCTTATTGAAAAGTTCCTACAGAAATTATGCCAAATCTTCGCAATGCTAAGAAAGCCATGAAACAAAGTGACGTTCGCCGCATTCGTAATGCGAATGTAAAGGGTCATATCGATACAATGCGCCGTGCATTCCGTAAGCTTTTGGAAGCAGGAAAGGTGGAGGATGCACAAAAGTTGGTTCGTGAGCTCGATCAGGCAATGGACAAGGCTGTCACGAAGCATGTTTTTAAGGCAAATACTGCAGCTCGTGTGAAGTCCCGAACAATGATTGCGCTGAATAAGGCGGTGAAAGCGCCAAAGAAAGAACCGGTAGTCAAGAAAGAGAAGGTTGCAAAAGCAAAATAATGCATTGAAAAGCCTCACCGATTGGTGAGGCTTTTCTTTTACTCAAGTGTTGGTCGCTCTACCGGCGTAATTTCAATTATGCCGTCTGCGGGGCCGTCGGTGATCTTTGCGACGTCCTTACTCATCTTTCGTAGTTCCCCGCTAGAAGAATTGTAATGATTTACCACTGTGCTCATAGCGTTACCAAGTTTGCCATGGTATTCCGAATACGTTCGGAAGTGTTTTCCAAGATCTGCGACGCGCTTAATAATGTCTTGTGCCTTTTCCTCTATTTTCATTGCGTGTAGGGCTTGGAGGACGGTCTGGAGGTATGCGAGGAACGATGTTGGCGATACGATAATTACGTGGTATTTGCTCGCGGCACGTTGAATGAGATTTTCATTGTCTTCTTGTGTTGATCCGATTTTATTTACGAGAAGATCATAATAAATGGCTTCGTGCGGAATAAACATGAAGGCGAAGTCCATGGTTCCTTTGCTTGGCTGAATATATTTTGATGTTTCGAGAATGCGATTTTTGAGATCGTTCACGAACAGTTTTTCTAGGCGTTCGCGCTCAGTTGCGTCGTCAGTTTCGGAAATACGATTGTAGTTTTCAAGTGAAAATTTCGAATCGATCGGAATAATTTTGTCCTTAACGAAGACGACAGCATCGGGAATGAGGTCTTTATCGCTTTCATCTTTACCGAGCCGATATTGCATGGCGTAACTTCCGGGCTCCATGGCGTTCTTGAGAAGTGTTTCGAGATAATATTCGCCAAGGATTCCGCGGTGCTTTGGGTTCTTGAGAATATCTTGAAGATTTCGAAGTTGTGATGAAAAGTCTAAAACCTGTTTGTTCGTGGCGTCGAGCGTGGTGAGTTTTTCTGTGACGGCTTGAATGATTTTTGAGGTTTCCGCAAATTGCGCAGTGATATTTTTTTGTGAAAGTTCCTGTTGTGTTTGTAGCGTCTTTTGAGAATCGGCGAGTCCGCGATAGAGCTGATCGTTAACCCGATCGAGTTTTTGCTGGAGCTCCTGGCGCTGTTCCGTGGAAGACTTCAATAATTCCTCGCGAATACGTGCAATTTCGATTAATAGATTTTGCGACACTCCAGAATTGTCTGCATTGTGTTTTTGAAGCCAGATAAGTATTCCGATGACTATTCCAAAGCCGAGCACGAGAACGATGATGAGAGATGTGTCCATAGGTTTGTTTGACGCAGACATGACTCGACGTATACTTCTCCTGCGTTCGTAAAGTATAGCATAGTTGAATGTAATATTTTACGACACATAATGATGAAATACGTTGATAATGTTGATGATAATGAGCTGTACACAGCATTTTCTGCAATAATTTATCAGTTTCTTCGCGTGGTTTTTCGGTTCAATATTGTGCGAATCCTCTGTTCAGTATCACTTGGAGTGCATTGTTTCACGTGAAACAATTATGATTCTTGTTTTATTGCGGTGATCTAGTTTACTTTTGAATAATGTTTCACGTGAAACATTTTTTTCATCGTTATTGGCCTGCTCATGATATATTGTTTCACGTGAAACAATTTCTCGTCCGTTTTTATGACCTCGTAGCTCAACTGGATAGAGCAGGTCCGTCCTAAGGACAAGGTTGCAGGTTCAACTCCTGCCGAGGTCACCAGATAGTTTTTAATAATTGTTTCACGTGAAACAATTTCAAATTTTTC
The DNA here is from genome assembly GCA_943350635.1 of Candidatus Uhrbacteria bacterium. Lineage (GTDB taxonomy): Bacteria > Patescibacteriota > Patescibacteriia > UBA9934 > UBA9934 > CAIKHN01. Next base: position 3,300 of record CALRAI010000019.1, on the reverse strand, counting down.
TCTGTTCTCTTGGCGATCTTTGCTGGGTTTTCCTTGTTAGTCTCGTCTGATATCAAAATTGTTTCACGTGAAACAATTTCAAGTTTCATTAGACGTTACATGGGCCTGTAGCTCAGTTGGTAGAGCGCTGCATTCGCATTGCAGAGGTCGGCGGTTCGAATCCGCCCAGGTCCACCAAACCATTGTCGTTTTGTTTATATCGCAGAGATTTTAAGTCTTTGCCGATACCGGACTGGGATGATGGTCTTTTTATTTTGTTTCACGTGAAACATTTCCTATATTTTTAGTTATAGGCTCCTCTTCATTCTGAAGTGGACTATTTACATTTACGATTTGTATATTTTATTGTTTTAAAACTGTTTCACGTGAAACAGTTTTTATATATTGTTCTGATTTTGTGATTTCAATCGTAAAGGATTGTTTCACGTGAAACAGTTTTGTGCTTCGACACATTTTTCTCATTGCTCACGACTGGCTTCATATTATCTGATATAGCCATTCCATTGCTTAGACCGACTATAATGTGGAATTGTTTCACGTGAAACAAAATAGTAGGAAGCCGCATGGCATATCGTTATTGATCGACTTTATCGAATCTATCTTTTATATGAAATGTTTCACGTGAAACAAAAAAATAACTCGAAGCTGTTGATAAGCACTCGATTTCCCTGGTTGTTTTGTCTACGCTAGTCTACACAAACCTTGAAAATGAGGATAAGTTTCCATTTATAAACATACTTATCCATCGTTTATCCACAGTTGCACAAATTTAAAAGTATTTTTTGATTTTTACGAGCGACGTCTGATATTTTGTGCGGTATACTCCTTACGTATGCTACAGGCTTCAAGGCAAATATTTTGGCTAACATTAGCGATATTATTTGTATTTCGTTCTCATGTTGCGCTTGCAGCGATGACCTCAACGAATTACAAGATCAATTGGGACGAATTTTCGTCGGGTGGCGGAACTGGTGCATCGGCTTCGTATCAACTTCGAGACAGCGCTTCTAGTTCTGGCGCCGCCACTCGATCCTCTTCTGCAAGTTATGCAATCGACCAAGGATTCCGTGCCGGCGTTTATGATTCCGTCGTCGACTTTGTTCCGTATGTTGAGGATCGATCCACTCAGGTTGCTGCAACGGCGTTTACGACCCTGCCTCTTGTTGTAACCGTTACTACTGCATCGGGGTTCGCGGTTAACGATTGGATCGTCATTGTTCAGGATGAAGGAGCCTCGCAGGCTACCGCAATGGCACAAATTTCAAATATCGCCGGATCAGTTCTCACGCTTCGATCCTCGTATTCTGGTTCTACTCCTGTAATCGATGGTTCAAATGATTATGTATATCGTATGTCTCCAACGGCATCAATTAGTCTTGGAACATTGTCGACTTCATCGGTAACAACACACATTATTGGCTGGGTTTCTACCGCAGATGTTCCACAAGGGTTTTCGATGTACATGTTTGCGAATGGTGAATTTACCGATGGTGTGAATACAATTCCTGGCGTTGCCGACGGCGCGGTGTCTGTTGGAGTAAACGAATACGGCGGACGATCGTCTGATTCGACGCTTGCCACGTCAACGTTCGATACCGTCGATACGGCGTTTACGACGGAGCCTGTACTGGTGGGTAGCACGTCGTCGACCGCCTTTTCTTCGAGCGGCTTCGTTACGTTGAAAACCGCGATTGCTTCCTCTCAAGTTGCTGGAACATACGCGCAAACACTGACGACGATTTTTGTGGGGGATTACTAAAATTCTCTCTCCAATTTTTACAATGGAATATATAGTTGTGCTTCGAATGGCGCGGAAACAATAGAACGGTGCTGATTCTGTTGGTTGATGATAAACTATAGTCGTATGCAGCGATTGTTTTTGTGTGTTCGCGTACTTTTTTTGGGAATGCTCTTTTTTCCTGTTTCGTCGTTTGCTGCTGCGTTACCGTCTGCTCGTGATATTCAGGTGTATCCTGGTGCAAAGGAATTTTTAGAAATTCCAGTTTCTAATGCGTCGGAGTTGTCTGAGTCTTTTTCGTTTTCGTTGATGTCTGCGACGTTTTCCGATGAGCGAGATCAGCCCGAGCTTGCAGCAATCGATCCAGATGTACTGTCGTGGCTCTCGTTATCGCAGTCATCTATGAATCTTGCTGCAGGAGCGTCGTCTTCGCTAATGCTTACGGTTGCGCCTCCGTCAACTGTTGCACATCAAGTTCTTGCAATCGCACTCGTGGAAACAACGATTCTTCCAGGGCAAATTTCGTTGTCCCATGGGTCCGCGACGCTTATTTTTATTACGATTGGAAATGGGGACGCAAAAGGTGCGTGCAAAGGATTTTTACGGTCGCATGCAGCGTCTGACACTACGAGTTCGTCCCAGGCTGTAGACATCGCGATTGAGAATTCTGGAAGCGGTATACTTGTTCCGAGCGGACAGATTGTGCTTCGTGGGCTTTTTGGTTGGCGGTTTGGAGAGGCCGCGATGAACTCGCTGCATCATCGTGTGCTTCCGGGTCAGACACGCTCGTGGAATGTGGATCTTCCCTCGCCTCCGTGGTGGGCGATCGGTTCGATAGTTGCCACAGTGGAGTCCGATAATTTTTCCGTGAGCAATTGTGAAGAGATTGTCGTATCGCAGCGATGGCTGTCTGTTGGCATCGTCTTAGTTCTTGTGACGATTCTTGGCGGCGTAGGTGTTAGAGGATCTCGTTTAAAACATTCATGATGAATCGAGCGCTGAAATTCTTTATTGTTTTTTCCACTGCGATCGCGGTTTCATTTCCTTTTTCTGTTTCTGCAACAACAATTACCGACGTTTTTGATCAGTCAACTTCAACGCAGATCTCCGTTGCTTCGAATCATAAAATTACCGCAACGCTTTCGGACGACATGGCACTAACAGAGACCTTAACTATTGTATTCCCTACAGGATTCGACCTTTCTACCATTATTGAGGACGACATCGATGTTACCGATGATGGTGTGGATTTGACTACTGCAGCGGATTGTAGCGGATCAGAACAGGCTTCTGTTTCCGTATCCTCGCAAACGGTCACGATAACCATTTGTGCTGGTGACGGTGGTGCAATCGCCTCGGCAAGCGTTGTAGTGATTGAAATTGGAACAAATGCAGCTGCATCGGGCCTTGGAACGCATCGTATTGTGAATCCGAGCGTGGTAACGTCGTATTTCGTGAATATTTCTGGGACGAGCGGTAATTCGGGATCGTTAATTTTAAAAACTACCACCGCTGGTGCAGCATCGGTAGGCGCAACGGTTCCGTCGTCGGGCGGTGGCGGT
>CALRAI010000018.1 GCA_943350635.1 Candidatus Uhrbacteria bacterium | reverse complement strand
ATGTGCATGATTGGGTTTTCCTCATACATCTTAATCTCTTCTACGATGACGTTCTTCTCACGTTCCATCTCTTCCGCATTGAACACGGAATGAAAAATCATGTCGTTGAGCAAATCCACCGCAACCGGAAGTTTTTCTCCCGCAATCTTCACCCAATATCCCGTAAGATCCTTTCCGGTGTAGGCATTGTATTGTGCGCCGTAACGATCAAGCTCCTTCGAGATATCGACGGTTTGCGGACGACGAGCGGTGCCTTTGAACATGAGATGTTCCACAAAATGTGAACCACCCCAGACTGCATCGACCTCATTCCGAGAGCCGACCTGAAACGCAACTAAAATTGCCGCAGCATCTGTGCCACTAAACGGCGCCAACACCACTTTCGCACCATTCTTCAAGTTCGATTGTGAAAAAGACATAGGCGGCAACGTCGATAATCAATTTAGATGGTGGTAATCTCCTTCTCCTTCTTCTCCCCCATTTCCTCAATCTTTGCCGTGCACTCTTTCACTGCTTTTTCCAAAAGTTCTTCAAGACGACGCTTCTCGTCCTCCCCACCTTCCACCTTTCCCATAGCCTTTCGTGTTTCCTCGCGCACTCGACGCACCTGCACACGAGCATCTTCGAGCTTCTCTTTGGCGAGCTTTACCATTTTCAACCGCGTCTCTTCCGTCATCATGGGCATGTTGAGTCTCAGTGACTTCCCATCGACCACAGGATTAATCCCCACATCGCTCTTGGTAATTGCCGCTTCGATAAGTTTAATGACCGACGCATCCCACGGCTCAATAAGAATCGTCTTCGCATCTGGCGTGGTAATCGTCGCTAACGCCTTAATAGGCTGATACGCGCCATACGCCTCCACCTGCACCGGTTCCAAAATTGCTGCAGAGGCTCTTCCTGTCCTTATCGCCCCCAGCTCGTTCACCAAATGCTCAAGAACCTTCGCGAACTGTGGCTTTGTGTCGTCGATAATGGACATAGAGGATTTTTTCGTCATTGTGAGGAGGGTAATCCCGACGCGGCAATCTAGGTTTTCCTGGATTGCCGCGTCAAAAGATTACTTTTTCCTCGCAATGACGAAATATATTCGAGATTCTTCAGATCGTATTTTAACCCAATCACCACACACCGGCAAGCAGTGTGTGGTGATATTTGGCGAATGTTGGCGAGATTTGGCTCGTGGTTTACTTCGAATCAATCGTGGCCGATCCAAGATATACGTGGGTGCTGTCGTCGGGATCGATGAGGAGGGCGTTGGCGGCGCGGGTTGAGGGGAGTTCGCTCGTGGTCCAGGCACTGCCGCCGGAGGTGGAGCGGTTCACGGTACTGTCTGTGCCGTAGTAGATAACCTCGCCGTCGTCTGGGGCCACGGCCACGGAGTAGATGCGTACTTCGCCGCTTGCGGAGATGAGAGATACGCCGCTCCAGGTGGCACCCTTGTCCTTAGACACGAGCAGTCCGTATTGCGTGTTCATCACCGCTACGGATCCGTCGGTATTCTGTGCAAAGCCGTACACGCGATCCGACGATTTAAAGTCCTTGTTGAGAATTTTTTCAAAACTTACCCAGGTGGTTCCACCATCTTCTGTGCGACTCAAACCACTGTTCTTGGTACCGACCATGACAATTCTACTATCTGCGCCGCTGATTGCTAGCGCTGTTACTGCGCTGTCGGTTCGTGTAACCGTGCTCCAGCTCCCACCACCATCGAGCGAACGGATTACGTCACCGGCAGTAGTACCGATCCATACCGTGTTTGGCTCATACCAATCGAGCGCCATAGCAGCGATAGTGTCCTTTGCTTGGCTTTCAATATAGCTTCCCGTCGCAAACGACCGTCCGCAATCTTCCGTCTTCATCACGCGATCTGCTTTTGCAACGAAATAGGTACACACGTCCTTCGAGCTGATCGCGATCGCCACAATTCCACCAGTTTTCGCCAGTGCTTCTTCTGGTCGCTGCCAGCTTGCGCCATTGTCCAGGGAATAGAACATGCCGTTCGATGCGGTGCCAGCGTAAATCGCTGATGAATCCTGCGGATCAATAGCGAATGTAGTTACATCCACGTCTGCAAGCGAGCTCAATGTTGTTGCGGTTGGCACCACGGAAGTGGATTCCCACGTTTTTCCCGCATCTGCCGATTGCCAGATTCCCCCTGTAGTTACCGCCGTGCTGCTGCCACCAAAACAGCCTGCTCCCGTCAATGTTAATGCCGCGAATGCAGCACCAAGTCTGAAAAGTTTATTCATATGTCCCCAATTGTATAACAAGTTGTTCAAGGGCGATGGTGAAATTGCCGTTTGCTGCTATACGTTCCCGTGCCTTGAGCACAGCGTTCAGTGCTTTTGATGAGTATTTTTGCTGGTGTTTCAGCTGTTGGAGCAATGCGCCGAGCAGGACGTCGATATCCACAGCGTCCCGTTTTCCGAGTGTCTGAGCCACCTTAAGACGGTCTACCAGCGATGAAGAAGAGAGATTTTTGACGTCGTCGGTAAGTTCCTCGGATACGGCGTGGTCGGCGGATGGAGAAAATGGAATCGTGACCACGCGTGAAAGAATCGTCGGCAACATAGATGCAAGTTCGTGGACGACGAGGATAACGACGGTTTTTCCAGCAGGTTCTTCGAGCGTTTTGAGGAGCGCGTTTTGCGCGGCAACAGAAAGAATGTTCGCGTCGTCGATGATGGCGACGGTTTGGCCATGAAGCGCGGACTGGCCAAGCCGACCGAGCATGTCTCGAATATCATCGAGATCGTAGGCTTTCGACCCCGAGTCGCGAATGATCGGTGACATCGATATAAAGTCTGGATGACGTGAAAGATCGGTCTCTAATGCCCCAAGAAGTGCCGCTGCGAGTGCCTTTGCGACCATTGATTTTCCACTATGTTCGGCTCCAGAAAGCACCAATCCCTGGGGAACTGCTCCCCGTTCAAGCATGCCCAAAAGTGCCGAAATTTGATGTTTATGCCCGGAAATATGCGAAAAACGTTCCATCATATGCTTGACTTTTTGCCGATTTTCTGCTATTGTACCTGGTTACTTCTTCCGCCGAAAGGCATGTTTTTCAACCCCCGCCCCAGACATCGGAGTTCCCGTGAACAATCCCAATCAGCAGAACGACCGCCGCCCCGTCATCGCCCCCCCGCAGTCCCCGAAGCCGGAGTGGAAACCTCGCACCGCGAAGGAAATGCGAGACGCGGACTGGTTCCACATGACTCCGAAGTTCGCGCGGCCGACCGCCGCGGACATGCAGGAAAGGGCGGATCGACAGCGGGACATCGACCAGTGCATCGAAGAGCACTGCAGCTTCGATCAGCTGCGCAACCCGCGCTCCATCCTCGGAAAGGAGCACGGGCGGCTCCGCAAGGAGAAGCTCGTAGCCGAAGCGAAGGTCGCAGCCGAAGTCACCAAGCGCGAGAAGCGCCGGCTCGCGCAGAAGGCGGCTCGCCAGCGCAAGGCCGCAGCGAAGAAGGCGGCGGCCGAGCTGCCCCCCGAGGCGTAGCGCACCTCCATCTATCGTTAACCCACCACCACAACGCGGTTCATCACACGAACCATCACGCACGGAGATCCTACGAGAATCTCCGTCGCCCCGAGTGCATGAAGCAATTCATACTCTCAGAGCGATGAATCGCAAGGCTTTACAAGAGAATTTTGAGAATACTCTATAGGCGATGACCTAAGAGAACGTTCCACATTTCGACTAGTTTCGATGCGCGTCAAACAAACGCTCCGAGACGTACTTCTTGGTACGTTGAAGGAAGTTTGTGCAGATGCAAGTCGAAAATAGGCAAATGTGGGACGTTCTCAGGGGACGTTGTCTATAGAGTTCTGGAGGCGGAGAGATGGTTGTTCCCCACGAGTAACTTCGTGAGTTATAACCGACACGCCAGCGGATAACTAGGTTTCGACTTACTTATTCCACAGAGGTGGGTCATGGCGTACATCAACTTCGGCTGATCACTATGCCCGATCCCCTCCAGTATTCTCTAGAGAACGGGAGCGCTCATTATTTTGACCACTTTCGTCTTGCCGCGTCGCAAATTCGTTCAACGTACCAAGAAGTACGTTTCACGAACTTTGCTCCTAGCGCAACGAAATTGATCTAAAATAATGAGCGCTCCATAACCAACCCTCGACTTCACCGTCGGGGGTTTTGGTTTTTATTTCATCCACTCTTCCACCTTTCCCGCCGCGCACCATGCCAGCTCCAGCGCGGCTTGGACGGTGCTCGCCATGCAGACGGAGCGGATTTCGATCGCGGCATCTGAGGCAACGAGCAACACGCGGTCGCCGCATACATGAATGTTTCCGGAAATGTTCAGCACAGATGCTGGGATTGTTCGTACGGTATCCAACGACTCACCGATGCGTATGGTCTTTTTACCAACAATCATTGTTCGAATGCGCTTCTCGGCATCGCCCTCCCCTGTACCACATCGCCAATCTGCACTCTGTTGCAAACACAATACATTCCCAGGAATGCGTGCAAACTCTTCTATCAACTGTCGTACCGCGATTTCTCCTTCCACATATTTCACTGCGGACGATACTCCCCCGCCAATCGCCGAGAGCGCCTGGAGGCTTGGGAGCAATCGATCAAATCGTTCCACACGTAATTCGCATTCCTGTTTTTTCTCTGCTAACTTTTCCCGAATCACCGTTGGCGATTCGAGCACAAATGTTTTTGCTTTTCCATCCATTTTTTGCCGTGCCAACCCATGTTGCACAAGTGCCATCATCACGTCGTGTGCTGTGGATCGTGTTAGTGAAAATCCTTCGCCAATCTCCCGTGCAGAAATTTCCCCTTTTTGTGCGAGCATCACATACGCCTGCGCGATCCGTTCAGAGAACCCGAGCATGGTGAGTCCACTAACGAGTTGGGTGATCATATGCATCAAGTATGCAAAAAGGGCCGGAGAGGCCCTTGTGCATGAATCGCGCATTTCTATTCGGAACTTACCGAATGGTTTTAGCAGAGCGTAGCGCACTCATCGTACGTTCCGCAGTAATGCTCCATGAAAATTTCTGCACTTGTGCCAGTCCTTTCTGCCGATATTCGTTGCGAACATCTTCGCTGAACATCGATTCCGTTGCCGCGGACCACGCCGCGATATCGTTCGGAGATACCAGAACAGCAGCATCGCCACACACTTCGCGCATCACCGGAATATTGGACGCAATCACTGGAGCGCCGTGTTCCATCGCTTCCAAAACAGGAATACCGAATCCCTCTGCCACCGACGGGAACACAAAGCACATCGCGTTCGCAAGAAGCACCGATGCGTCGTCGTCAGAAATATATCCTGTCAATCGAATGGAATCCGCGATTTTTTCTTCATCGATGACCCGACGAATTTCTTCTTCGCCATAACCGAACGATCCTGCCAGTACCAGTGCCAACGAATTGCCTGCACCAAGTTTTCGCTTGAGTAACGCAAACGATCGAATAAGCAACGCGGTGTTCTTTTTCTTTTCTAATCGGCTGATAGAAAGAACGTATCGCCCCTTCGTGACTTCGAGCTTCCGTAGAGCATCCGCGACGTCTTTTTGTGACATCGGCATTGTGGGCGCAAGCGGCGTTACCACAATCCGATCGGATGGAACGTGATAATGCAACACGAGGTCGTTCTTTGTTGCTTCCGATGGCACCGTAAGTATCTGCGCGCGACCAATTGCGCGCTGCACGGCAAAATCTTGACGACGAACTGCAACAGGATCGTACACGCTTCGATGTGTTCGGAATGCAATATCGTGAATTGTCGTTGCAACGAAAAGCTTCTTTGGCGTGAGTATGGGAATTTCGTGTGCAGGAACAAACAACACATCTGGCCGATGCAGCATCAATTCAATCCCAAGGCGTACATGCGTCCAGCCTTTTGAGAGAACAAACGAAAGCGGTTTCCACGACCAACCTTTTGGAAGGTCGATACCGGACGGAATCGATCGCGCATACAGCACCACGCGTTCATCTGTCTCCAGCGGAATTTTCATCATCGCTTCCAGCAAGCATCGAACATACCGTTCAACGCCGGTTGGATTTGGTCGTGTGAGTGCATTTGCATCGATGCCGTAAATAATCATAGAAAGATTTGAGGAAGTCCTACCCATTATGACGTAAACAAACTTCGCTTGTAGGATTCAAGGTTTTCCAGTGCTAAGCCCGTGCCTTTTGCAACACAAAGCTGCGGATCTTCTGCGAGATATGTTGGCACACCAGTAGCTTCTGCAATTAATCGATCGAGGTTGCGGAGCTGTGACGATCCACCAGAAATAACAATACCTTTATCCATCACGTCTGCCGATAATTCTGGCGGCGTTACGGTGAGCACTTCCTTGAGTGTTGAGAGAATTCCTTCGAGGAGCGGCTGAATGGCTTCCGTAACATCGTCGGAAGTGACTTCGATGATCTTCGGAAGTCCCGTAATCATGTCACGTCCCTTCACCTCCATGCGCAGTTTTTCCGTGAGATACATTGCTGAGCCACAGCGAATCTTAATGTCCTCTGCAGTCCGTTCTCCTATAGCGAGTCCGTATGTTCGACGAATATGTTCCATGATGGCTTGATCCATTTTTACTCCGCCAATACGCACTGATGTTGACGCAACAATTCCGCCGAGTGAGATAACGGCCATTTCACTGGTTCCGCCACCAATTTCTACAATCATGTGACCGTTTGGCGAACCTATGGGAATATTGGCACCAATCGCCGCAACAATAGGCTGTTTGATGATGTATGCACTTTTCGCGCCAGCAGAAATTGCGGCGTCCACCACCGCACGACGCTCTGTAGAAGTAATTCCTCCAGGGACCGCGATCATGACTTCCGGACGAAAAATACGCATGCCTCCAAGCGCCTTGTTCATGAAATAACGCAACATCGCCTCCGTGGTTTTGTAGTCCGCGATAACGCCATCTTTCAACGGTCGTCGCGCAATAATCGTGTCCGGCGTACGGCCAAGCATGTCCTTCGCTTCTTTCCCAACTGCGAGAACAGTTTTATCGATTTTTGAAATAGCAACAACGGAAGGCTCGTTGATAATAATGCCGCGCTTGGGAACGTAAACAAGGACGGTTGTCGTCCCAAGGTCGATTCCAATTTTCTTATTGAACATCATACGGGGCGTCGATTCCTTCAACAGACTACCGTATCAAGGCGGGAAAGACGACTGAAGTATCCCCATGGAGTTCTCTCTTTGCTCCGCTCCGCTCATCAACGGTCCCTGTCGCCGCGGACCCCGTTACGGTGCTCACCGCGCACGTGGTAGCCCGTGAGAATCACCATCTTTCTGCTGTGCTCGTTGCGCTCCGTACGGGAGCCTCCCTTGGCGCCACCCGTTGAATCGTTTCGCTACGTTCAGCGTCTTGTACTTTTAGTCAGGTGATTCACTCGCGGCCAGTGGCGAGGGTGCATTTTTCCAACGAGCACGCGCCCCACAGCTGCAGTCGAACATTGTTCGACGTCGCAGCGTAGGGGATTCGCGCGGAGTGCAGAACAATGTACCCAAGCCACCAGCGAGTGAATAATATTCAGCGCGTTGTTTAAAAATTCACACGAAATTCCGTGTTCGTATCAAGCGTTGCGGTGGCGTCGTAAATGTCGTCACCCCACAAGGATTCATTCTCTGCCGGATTTGCGGAGCGCAACGCATGATTAAAATCGAGATGGACCTTTAGGTCATGAGCGTTAGAGCCAATCTGCTTCAGCATGTTTAATGTATACGACCCTGCCGCAACGGCATCAGTAACCGTTTTTGGGAGCTGATAGGTAAATGTTAACGTCCTCGACTGACCAGGCTCAACAGAAGTAAACGTTCCAAAACTCGTCAGTCCAAATTCGGACTGTGTCGTTACCACACCAGGCAAGCCTTGTGGATTCCGAATTGCATCATTCAGTAACGACCCCTCCACCGAGAGAAATTCCGATCCTTCCGGAACATAGATTCGTGTGTACGTTCTATAGCGCGACGTTTTCCAATCAAATCCACCCGTGTGTTTGTACGTAATCGCCGTCGTCGCCTGATATCCCCCATTCCGCGGAGTAATGCGATACTCGATCGTACGCTGCACGACGGGATCTGATTTTAACGACGCCATGTTGGCGTCCACCACCATGAGCACGTCCGACGCACTTCCTTGCGAAACTTTTCCAGACCATCCTGCGTCGTTCAGCACTGCCTGTGTTGCTGCATTATTGCTATATAATGCAATTTCCTTCCTCTGAAACGACGTTGCGAGCACATCAAATACTTCCTCGAATCGTGATGATGGAATTTCTAATAATTTGTCGAGGAGTGCGTTGGTGAGCTTCCCAACAATATCTTTTCGATCCGTTCGTGCAACGCCTTGCTGTTCGAATGCAATCTCTACTTGATATTCCAATAAGTCCGCAGCATTTCCAGAGGTAAATGTTTGCCCTTCAACGGTAATCGGACCAACAAAACCCAACAGGTCTTCCAAAAATGACGTCGTCATTCCGAACGCGCCATGAATCTCTGGAACAGGCTGACCAGAAGCTGCGATTTCTTGTCGCATCAGCGTTATTGCATCCTTTGCGCCAGCACCAAAATCTGGAGACCAGGTGCTGTCCCGGAAATACCAAATGGACTGCTCAAGATAGTCGCGAATCGGTGCTGGTGGCGTGGCAGTATATTCAGAATTTCCAGAGACTAATGCATCGATAGCGTACGTGTCGTCCGTGCTCATACTCTTCATGTCCCCGTCACGAATAACCATTAAACCGTACGTTCCTAAAAATCCTCCTGTTGGCCGCAGTTCCGTGTCGTTCAAAAACATCATCAAGAACTGACGATCGCCATCTAACCCCGCAAATTCTCTGGTAATTCCAGCGAATGGCACCAGAAAATCGATGCCGACTTTGAGCTTCTCTAACACCGATTCAAAGGGTGCGACGATATCGTCTATGCCGGCAACGTTCGAAAGCTCATGAAACCGCGCCATGTCTTCACTGGCAAGATTCAATTTTACCTGCATGGTGCGCAGTGTCGGCAACGACGTTGCAAGACGTGAGAACAACGTGTGCTTCACCCCAGTGGGCAAGTCATGAATTGGCGTATTTGCTTCTGCGGGATCCTGCCACGCAAGTGAAGCGCGAGCCTCGGCTACAACGCTATAAATATCTTGTGCGAGGCCAATCGCTTCCGTCAGTACTTCTACGGTGTTGTTTGTTGCATCCAGTACCGCAACTCCGGCTTGATACCGCACACCAAGCCATGGCACATATGCAACTGCGGAGAGCATCGCTGCACCACTTTGCGCTTCTGCAAGGCCAACGTGAGCCGAAGAAAGATCCATGGATGCCTGCGCAAAATTCACATCGGCAATATCCGCTTTTGCGGCAACTAATCCAGCTTTTGCAGTAAGTCCACCATTGATCATACGCGTGACCGCGATACCACCATATATGCACATACCAAGAAGGAGCACCGCAAAAAAACCAACCACCACATGCGGTATACGTGATCGGCGTGAAGGCGGAATATACGCCGAAGTTACGGGAGAAGGCTCCGCGTGATGGGTTGGCGGAAGCTGGGCTTCGGATGGCTCTAAAAACATAAACGAAGTATACCAAAATCATCATCCTCGAGATTCGTAAATGCTCCTGCGCAGATCTGCTGCCGATATCCGAATGTTTCTTTGTATTGTCCTACGTTTTCGCAACATCGATGGCAGCACAATGATCGATCGCATATACAGACGCCGCTGCTCACTGGAAAAGATTGCTCCTTGCATCGTTCGAAATCCAAGATGCCACATCGTCGATGGCGCGTTTCGAATCATTTCACTCAGCGAGCAATTCTTGAGAAGACTGAACCACAGGTTGCGAATGGCATACGTGTGCATTGGCGAATATGCTCGCTTCGCTCGACGAGCGAATTTCCACCATGATTGTCGTTCCGTGCTCAACATTCCGCGATAGTGATGCGCTCGTGCCAACGGAACCAGCAACGATCGATGCCTAGCCAACAACAGTCGCCAACCAAAATCCCAATGCTCGCCCGACATTACAAAGTCTGCGTCGAACACTTCATCGTTGATCATCACGTCTTGTACCGCCGATGTCCGAAGAAGCATGAGCGCGCCAGATGGTGAAAAAATATCGGTCTTTGCGTCGTATTGCTCATTGTCCATTTCTCCAGCACCACGCTCATCAAAACGCCAACCACTCCGAACACGCATTCCCGTTGAATCGAGAATATCCGACTTTACCGCATTTCCCTCAACGTCGCCCGATTCTGAATATGCGCGAAAAATCTTTGGCTGAACTGCATCAATCTCCGGATGCTCTTCCAGCGCTTTTACCAACTCTGCGAGCATCGTTGGGCCCCAGTCCATGTCCGAGTTTGCGATCAACACCGCGTGGTCAGCACTATCGCCAGTGTACCGTTCCAACGCAATTCTCATGAGTTGATTGTGCCCAGCGGCATACCCAACATTTTTCGTATTCCGCACCGCAAGCCAATGCGGCTCGTTCTGCATTATATATTGCAGCGCTTCCCCATCCGGATTCCCATTATCTAAAATGCGCACTGTATAGTCCGTATGCGTCTGCGAACGAATCGCCGCAAACAGCTCCGGAAGATACCGCCGGTCGTTCCAGGAGACGATGTTAATGGAGACATGCATAATTGATGTCACGATCGTAGCACTATTTCTTCAAACGTTTTTGTGTTTGTGCACCTTTCAGATAATTTTCTTTTGTTACTACTGGTCTTCCGATTCTCTCTTCTAAACTTTTCCGGGCATCACCAGCAATCTTTCCCCCGAACTCTGCGTCGTTTTTCAGCTTCTTCATTCCTTTTGAGTCCTCCACTTTATGAATTTCTGCCGTTGCTTTTTCACCCAGCAACGAAAAAATGAGCTCAAAGTCATCCATATGATCCCGAAGATTCTGCTGTTTTAAGCCCTTCATCTTTTTATACTGACTTGGCGTAACCCCAAACGTTGCTTTCGAAATTTCTGCTGTAAGAATTTCGTAGTCTTGCTGGTCCTGAGCTCCACGATCTTTCCACTCATCAGTGAGTTCTTCCCGAACTACAATCCCACGCATCCGAAGCGCAATCCATTCTTCGTCGTAACCCTTTAATTTATACAGCGTTCGCATGCGTTTCGCCGCCAGCTCCGGATGTTCGATTTCCTGAACACGTTCAAATCCAACCTTCGCAAGCCAGCGTTTCATTGGCTCGGCCTTCGGTGATGGGATTGACTGAATAATTCGAAACATCGCCTCAGTGTCGGCGCAATCGGTGAGATACATCTTTCCATCAGCTCCAGGCATTTTCAGTTGTCTACAAATTGTAGACAACTGAAATGCACCCTCAATCTCAACACGAACTTTCATCGCCGACCAATATTTTTTCGGACTTTCACTATCCGTTAACGCAGCTACAACATCAATCACCGAAAACCACCACTCGCCATTATGCAAAACCTTCCGAATATTCTTTCCCTGAAACATGGCGATGTTCATAGAATTGTTCGATGAAGATTAAGGATTGTTCAATCTTACTATGCGAACAAAATACGAACAAGAATTTTATCCCCAAATTCTAGTGCCGTGCTGCCGAGTGTTTCTTGGTCACGTTAAATCCAAGATATTTTCCCAACATAAAGCGCGTTTGAGCGTCGAGTGCTGGGAAGGCGCCAAAGACGATGAACGTGATAGGAAGAAATGCCCATTGACTGAGCATGATGAGCCATGTCCAGCGTGGAGTCTTTTGTGGACGAGGCGGAAGCATAAAGAAACTCAGCGCACCGGTAACGAACACACCGAATGTTGCTAGCCGCATAATCGCCTCAAGCGTGTATGGCGAATTAACGACGATGGCGTTCTGCGAACCTTGAATGGTCCAAAATGGAATATAGCCGAGAATAAAGATGAGGAGTGGCGCTGCGGCCCACGTGAACATTCCTTCCAGATGGTTAAAGATGTAATTGAGTTTTTTTGCTCGCGGCAAATTTGGATGTTTTTTGAACTGCGTGATCATGTACGGAAAGTGTTCTACACCCCATGCCCATCGGCGCTGTTGTTTATACAGTCCGACTAAACTTTCCCAATACGTTCCTCCAGCCACAGCGTCCATCGATACTGGCAAAAATACCGGAGTTACCCGATAGTCGCCGTCATACTTCAAGAAGGCTTGCATGAAAATACGGGAATCTTCACTCACCAAATCTGGCTCATGGAATCCCACATCTACAAGCATGCGCCACGGCATGGAGTGCGACGAAAACGTCCACAAGCGTTCCGGTCGAACCAATTCTCCAAGCAACCAAAATGTGGTACCGAACGCCGCGATACGTACCGGAGCAGTCGCCGACCAGATGTTATTTGAAAATACAGTAACAGGCTGGAACGATGTTCGCGTAGGATTCGGGATTGTGAGAAACAAATGAGAAAGTTTTGCGAAATATTGACGGTGCGCCACGGTATCGATGTCGAATGCGGATACGATGATGTCGTCGTACGGAATCCCCTTCTCGTCGATGATCTTTTTTACCTCTTTCCCCATGTGCTTCAAGTTCGATCCTTTCCCCGGAATCTCCCCCGACGTGCCAAATGGATGAATCGTTACAACAAAATCCGCAAACTTGTGTGCGTACTTTTTCTTTACCGACGCCGCGTATCGTGAAAAGTTTTCTGCATCGCGTTCCTCCCCACCAAGCGCAACAATCATCCGATCCGTGCGATACGGGCCACGCAGCAATGATTGAATTGCTTCGTCGATAATCGATTCATCCTCGTGCAGCGTCGGCAACAGTATCAAATGATAGATCCGCTCCCAACCTTTGATTTCTTGAACCTTTGCATACCAATCTGTTGCAAGCGTTGTACGATACGATTGATACGCGGCAATAACGTGAATCACAAAGTAGTACACGCGTAACATCCAATACAAATCAAACACGATGATAAAAATAATGCCGGCGATTGGTGCAAAGAGCGCCAGGGAAAGTGCAAACGCAAGAACGCCCCATGCAATCATGCCCGGAATCATTTCGAGAAATCGATGCTCGCCATACTGACCAAAGCGGACACTCATAGGCTTCGACGTAATGCGTCTTTTTTTGTTGCGGTGATTGTTGGTGCATTCGCGTAGACCGGACGAAGCATCGGTACTGACTGCATTGATCCCAAGTCGATGAGTGCCGCGCGATCGTCCGATCCCGCTGGGAGTTCAATGCCAAACATCGGAATCGATCGTACGAATGCAAACGTATTTGCCCATGCCAGGCTTGTACGAAGTGCCGTAGCAGATCCTGGACCAATCACCATACCAAGTGCGGAGATCGACTTCAGATCGATCTGCTGTTCCCTCAGCCAACCGTCGATGGTGAGCAAAAATTCTTCGGGGCGAACGGTGTGCGTTTTTGGCGCAATCGCAAACGAGCCACGATCGCCGGCAATGCTTCCGATCGTGAGCCGAGCAATATCTGATCCGTTCACGTACAGCATCATATATCGGTAAATGTGCTCCACAACACCACGCGCTTCGCATCTAAAATGGATGCAAGGAATCGATCCCCCACGTCCTTCCGATACAAAAACTCTTCCTTCGGCATGGCAGTGAAGTTCACTTCGCGCGCAATGTCTCGCTCAAACTCACGAATCGCTGCTGCAAGATCGGTAGGATCGATCGTGCCAACGATGAGCAGGTCCGTAGGAACGCTTGGCGCATCCACGAATCGACCGGTAAGAATAATGCAATCGATATCTCCTTTTTCCTTGAGCACACGCACAATTTCCCGATTCATCAACACTGCCGCCTTGCGCATAACTCCTCGCAAATCCTCGAACAACGGAAATTCTGGATTCGCTTTATAAAATTTCTTTTTTTCGCCTTTTGTTTCTGGTTCGTCGTCCTTTGCTTCCGTGGCAATAATTTTCCCTTCAACTTCCAGCACAATTCCCACGTCAACAAGATTCTTTAATTCTCGTCGAACCGCGTTCAATTGTGCATCGATTCTTCGGGAAAGTTCACGAACATAATATGATCGATCGGCATTTTCCAAGAAGAGCGTCAGCAGTCGGGCACGAGTTCGAGAACCAAAAAGCTGTTCAATACGGAATTCTCCTGGTTTTGCCACTACCTCTGGTTCGCTCGCGTTATCCATAGAAGAAAGGCTATCCCCTGTTAGGAGTGAGCGTGTTCCCGTATACTATAGCGAGAAGAGACCCTTTCCCGCAATCATGACTTCCACAACCTATCGCGTGAAATCCGCTGAATTGTACGTGCCCGGAACAACGCCGGAACATTTGGGCATGCGCACGGTACTTTTTCCACTGGCGCTGGGCCAAGGATACATTTTTGGATTGTGCGACATCACGCACCGGGATAGCGAAACGCGCGAGCGATTTCTCCATACCCTTGCAAGTCATCTTGAAATACTGCGCGCCGATATCGATAAAGACGACGGAAATATTCCTCGCCGTTTTGAGGCGATGCTCGTTACCATGAATGCAGACATTGCGCGACTCGCTGCAACGAAAAATATTCCGTTGAAGAAAGCGAATATCTTAGTGGGCGTTCTTACAACGAGTCAGGTATTTTTTAGCGGTATCGGCACAAACCACGCATTGTTCTTGCATCGTACTGCGGAACGTCGATACGTGGTGTATGAGTTAGATGCGCAACTCGTTAGCGACGAGGCCACCCCAGATAAACCCCTCGTCACCGTACTCGATGGCGAATTACATCCAGGCGATGTCTTTTATGCAGCGCGACGGATCCCTCCTCACGCGCTCTCGCTCGGCGACCTTCAGGACATCCTTGTTACGCTCCCGCCGCAGGGTGCATTAGAGCGCATTCAACAATTCGTGCCACCCACGGCGCAGTTTGGTGGAATTTGTTTTCATGTGAGCGACGAGGAACCTCCTGGCCCACAAAAAAAGGTGAATCCCATGACGTCGCTTTCCCATTTGGAAGAAACCAAATCGCGCACTGCGGATTTGCTTAGCGAACAGTCGCCGGACGTTCCTAAGAAACTCGCCGTTGCGCTTGTGGCAATAAAACGTATTGCAAACACCATTCGTTCAAGCGATGCCTGGCGAACGATCGACCGCGCAATCCGAGCCGCCTTCGAAAAGATTCAGGAGCGTATTGGAACGAAATCCGCGCCACAAGCTCGTGGAAATGCCCGGCTCGGTGGCACGCAGCACAGAAGCAAACTTGGCGGATTCGCCGGAAAACTGGACACGCTTCGTCATGCCGGTATTACCGCAGTCAATGGTGCATCGCGCACTACAAAGGTTATTGGTGTGAGTATTGCTATTCTCGTCGTTATTGTTTTCATGAGCGTCAGCAATCGCCAAGCCGGACAACAGGCCGCAGAAGCAAGCGTTGCGTATCAATCTGCACTTACAAAAATTGACGAAAAGCGTACTGCTGCTGAAGCCGCGATCATTTACGGCAACACACAAGAAGCACAAACGTTAGTTACCGATGCAACCAACTTGCTCTCTACGCTTCCACAGGACACCACAACACAGAAAGCCAAGGCTGAAGAATTGCATCGCGCACTTCAAGAACTTCTTGGAAAAACACGAGGAATGGAAACCGTAACCGCTGCAAAAGTTGCCGAGCTTCCAGCGCAATTCGCATTTCCGCTTGTGGGAATAGCCACTTCTGGAAGCGCGCTCTACGGTATTACTGCAGACGCAGCGATTTCGCGCGTGAATGAGATTAGCAAAGCATTGGAACGTGTTGATGTTGGCCAAAGCCCGGCGCAGAATATCGGCATCACCACCGCGGAAGGCGAAGACGTCCTCAGCGTCGATATGGACAAGCGGCTGTGGCGTACTACGGTTGCGACTCCCGCGGTTACGGCGCTTACGAGCGGTATTGATGGCATGACGAGCATTGAAGATATCTGTTCATATAACGACAACCTTTATGCGCTCAGTGCCGCGAGCGGACAAATCGTCAAAATGCGACCACAAGGATTAGGATTTGAAGCTGGTACGCCATGGATTAGCGCAAAGACGACGGATCTTTCTCAAGCGAAGGCGTTAACCGTGGACGGAAGCGTATGGGTGCTTACCGCGAACAACGGCATCGTGGTTTTCAAGAGTGGACGTGAAACCCCGTGGAGTCATGCGACTGTCGATCCTGCGATTGTGAAACCACTCGACATTTGGACCAGCCTTGAGAGTAAATATTTGTATATTCTCGACGGTTCCGATGGCCGCGTGGTTGTAATGGATAAGGAAAATGGTGGCATTGTGGCCCAATACGTCGCGAATCTTTCCGGCGCTGTAGGGTTCTCTGTCCGCGAAAGCGAGAACCGCATTATTCTCAGCACGTCCACCGCCGTATACTCCTACACTGCGACACATTTACTGAAGTAAAAAACAATGCACAATGGCCGCGATAGTTCTTTCAGCTCGGGAGTTCAATTCTCGAAAATACACGCGTCAACTCCGCTTTACACTTTCCATACAAAAAACCCCAACAATTTCACACAATGGTGTGTAACGTCCACTTTACACTTTCGAAAACCGAAATTGTATATCCCTACTCTCGCGCGTTTTCAACTCGCACTTCACAACCCACTCAAAAGAATCAGCTCAGCTAAAAGGGGAAAATGCAGGAACACGATAGTACCTATCTTTTCCACCGGCATAAAAAAAACCTTACGAAACTTGGATCGCAATAGAGCGTATCGAACTGTAGTAACGGTGTATTCCTTATTTTTGCATAGCTTTCTTTGCGGGCTCAGACTCTTCATTCAGGAATCGACCGGATTGAATTCCTGCAGAGAGTCCAGAATACGCATCAATAAATGCCCGTTTACGCGATATCCCTTTCGACGATTGCAAAATCCGCAAACGATGTTCGTGTTCAAAATCAAACTGCGCTTTTGCGCGATCGATCTCAAATTTCATGATCCGATTATACCAAAGCGCGAGTCCAACTGGACTCGCGCTTTCCCTTAATACTCCGTCACATTTTTATTCAATCACCAGTGTTTGTTCGATTGTTGTGCGAATACGGTCACAGCCATTTTCTCCCCCGGCGGAATAACCACTCCCACAACTGTTCGCGAACAATAGTGTTTGTGCTCCTGCTTGTTTTGGATAGAGAGCGCCGCCCACAGCAC